>JAKAJI010000351.1 GCA_021813825.1 Acidobacteriota bacterium
ATCAGGAGGAGACTATCGCTGCCCCGCTCACTCTTCACTCCCGGCTTCTTGCTTCCGGCTTCCTGCCCCTGTCCCCCCTGCTACCCTTCCCTTCAGGAGCCACTTCCATGGACCCCGAACCGGTCCGCCTCCCCATCACCGACACCCTCGACCTCCACACCGTCCCGCCGCGCGACGCCCGCGCCATCACCGAAGAGTTCCTCTACCAGGCCCGCCTCCACGGCTTCCGCGCCGTCCGCATCATCCACGGCCGCGGCATCGGCGTGCAGCGCGAAATGGTCCGCGCCGTCCTCGCCTCGACCCCCTTCGTCGAATCCTTCTCCGACGCCCCACTCGAAGCCGGCGGCTGGGGCGCCACCATCGCTACGCTCCGCCTCGGACCAAGGCCCATTCACGGCGCCACCGATTCCGGCCTAAAGTAAGGAGAAGGAGAGCCCCTATGCGTCCCCTGCTCGCCGCCATGCTTTTCACCGCCGTGGTTTCGCTCGCCCAAACCCCGGCGCCCACCCCCGCTCCCGTCCGCGCCGTCCTCGGCGGTTCCGGAGGCAGCGTCATCACCACCGCCGCAGAGGGCGCTGGCTCCGTCTTCTACCTCAGAAGCGATACGCCCGGCCCCAATGGCTCCATCGTCACCGGCCTGCCCTACACCGCCGACGCCGTCACCACCCGCTCGCAAACTCTAGCCGACGGCAACCACATCAACACCTCCACCACCACCCACGTCGCCCGCGACAGCCAGGGACGCACCCGCCGCGAAGACGCCCTCCCCACGCCGCCCGGCGCGCCCGCCGAAGCCCAACCTCGCACCATCGTCTTCATCAACGACCCCGTCAGCCAGGTCAGCTACATCCTCGAACCCGACCACACCGCCCGCAAGCTCCCCGTTCCTCCTCCGCCGCCCCAGCCACCGGCCCCCACCACCGACGTCCGCTCCGCCTTCTTCACGCAGGCCGTCCCCGCGCCCACCGCCATCGGCCACAACCAGTCCAACACCGAATCTCTCGGCTCCCAGATCCTCGAAGGCGTCCAGGCCGAAGGCACCCGCACCACCACCACCATCCCCGCCGGCCAGGTCGGCAATGAACAACCCCTCGTCATCACCGACGAACGCTGGTACTCCCCCGACCTGAAAACCGTCGTCATGACCAAACACTCCGATCCCCGCTTCGGCGACACCACTTACCAACTAACCAACATCCAGCGCATCGAGCCGCCCGCCAGCCTCTTCGAAGTCCCGTCCGGCTACACCATCGCCCAACCTGGCGACGTCGTCAAACGCATCCCAGCCCAGCCATAACGCAAGGCCGCGAACCATGCGAGCGCGCTCTTTCGCCCTTCTACTTTCCCCGCTACTCTCGCTCGCCTACGCCCAGCCGCAATCGAGCATCCTCATCAACGGAATCGAATCCATTCCCAACCAACCCTTCCTCGCCGATTACGTCGTCACGCAATCGAACTCCGCCACCTTCACCGCAACCCTCCACGCCGCCCGCGACAGCCACGGCCGCATCCGCGCCGAATCCCCCCGCTTCACCACCCCTCGCGCCCCAGCCGCCGCCCCCTTCGTTTTTCTCTACGATCCCGCCACGGGCACAAGTTACTTACTCGACCCCACCTCCCGCGCCGCCCGGGCCACCAACCCCGGCAAACCCCGAGCCGTTCTTCAGCCCACTTCACTCCCGCCTGGCCACGCAAACCATACCCGCGAGCCCATCTCCTCCGAATCCCTCGGCACACGCGTCATGGATCACCTCACCGTCGAAGGCACACGCACCACCAGCATCCTCCAACCCGGCGAGGCCGGCAACGCCCACACCATAGTCCTCACCGATGAGCGCTGGTATTCCTCCACCCTCCACATCTACGTCCTCACCCGCTCTCACGACCCGCGCACCGGCGAAACCACCCGCCGCTTCACCAACATTCAGACCATCGAGCCGCCCGCCTCCCTCTTCGCGCTTCCGCCCGGCTACAACGTCACCGCCGCATCCCCCGCCCACTGACCCGCGCCGCCCACCGCGTTGACGATATGATGCTCCATGAAACGGAGCCCACATCATTGACCGACTCGCCCCTCGCCTCACCCTCTACCCGCCGCCAATGGCTGCGCGCCGCCGGTACCACCGCCGCCGCTTCCTCTCTCGCCAGCGCTGCCCCGGACCAGCCGTCCAAACCCAACATCGTCCTCATCATCTCGGACCAGTTCCGCGCCGATAACCTCGGCTGCCTCGGCCACAATCCCCTCGGTCTCACCCCGAACCTCGATGCGATGGCCCGCCGCGGTACTCTCTTCCGCTCCGCCTACTGCAATCAGCCCGTCTGCGCCCCGGCCCGAGGCTGCATCTTCACCAGCCAGTACCCCGCCCGTCACGGCGTCTGGCGCAACGGCCTCGGCCTCCGCACGGACGCCGTTACCCTCGCCACCGAACTCCGCAAAGCCGGCTACAGCGCCAATTACATTGGGAAGTGGCACCTCTCGCCTTACACCAACCCGGAATCCCGCGGCCCCGTCGCCCCCGATCACCGCGGCGGCTTCCTCGATCTGTGGGAAGCCTCCAACGAACTCGAATGGACGTCCCATCCTTTCGAAGGCGATTTATATGACGGCGACGGCCGCCCCATCCACTTCTCCGGTATCTACCGCGCCGACTTCATGACCCAACGCGCCGCCCGTTTCCTGAAAAACGCCCGCGGCCCCTTCTTACTCGTTCTTTCTTACCTCGAAGTCCACCACCAGAACGATGTCGATAAGTTCGTCTCTCCCCCCGGTTACTCGGACCGGTATGTCAATCCTTTCGTCCCCCAGGATCTCCGCCCCCTTCCCGGCTCCTGGCCCAGCCAGTTATCCGATTACTACGGCTGCGTCGCCAAGATGGATGAAACCGTCGGCAAGGTCCATCAGTTACTCGACGAAAACGGCTTCGGCGACAACACCATCGTCGCCTTCATCAGCGATCACGGCTGCCACTTCCGCACCCGCAACACCGAATACAAGCGCAGCCCGCATGACAGCTCTACCCACGTCCCCCTCATCATCACCGGCCCCGGCTTCAACCGCTCGCTCGCCATCGGCGAACTCGTCAGCCAGGTCGACCTCACCCCCTCCCTGCTCTCCGCCGCCGGCCTCACCCCCCCGAACACCATGCAGGGCCATAGCTTCCTCCCCCTGCTCGATCGCAAAACCGAAAACTGGCGCAACGAAGTCTACTTCGAAATGCACGAGTTCGTCACCGGCTGCGGCATCCGCACCCCATCCTGGACCTACTCTGCGACCGCCCCCAAGCGCCCCGGTTGGCGCTCTGCGCCTTCCGCCGACCTCTACGTCGAATCCGCCGTCTACGACAACTCGGCCGACCCCTTCCAGCACGTCAACCTCGCCGGCCGCGCCACCGCCCGCGCTGATGCGGAAAAGCTTCGCGCACGCCTCCTCACCCGCGTCCACGAAGCCTCCGGCCTCAGCCCCACCATCGAACCCGCCTGGTTCCCCTACCCGTAAATCGTTAGTACCGTTCAACAAACGGGACGTGCGTCCAAATCCTAGTGCTAGTTCTTGCGGCCGTTTCGGCCCCGCAGCCACAAATGTAATTTCTCTAACTATGTGAGGCGAAACGAAATCCAGCTCCCTACGGCGTACGCCGCATCGCAACCTAGTCCGCTGGTTCTCGACGTGCCACTTCTTTGGCAGCCACGCAAATTCCGTAGAGGAGGAACTTTGCAATGTCCAAAGAACGTTTCCGCGGGACAACTTCCAAGTGGAAGGTCCTGCTCACTTCGGCTTCTCTGCTGGTGCTGCTCGCCGGTACGGTATCCGTAGCCTTTGCCCAAGGCGGCGGCTCGGGTGGCGGCTCGGGCGGTGGTTCGGGCGGCTCGGGCGGCGGCAGCGGCGGTGGCGGCAAACCGGGAGGAGGAGAGACCACCACGGGCAACAATCTGTCTTACCCGACCAATTTCTATAAAACGTCCCTGCAGACGGGAGTTATTGGATCGTACGACTTCGGTGCGCTCTTCCCCAAAGGCATGAGCTACGGGTGCCTCATACCCGAGACCATTGGGACCACCACCTACCCCAACACGTCCTGTGTCGCCAATGACGGCACACCACTGGACTACGCTTCCTGCCAGGCAAAATGCGGATCGGCTGCAGTTGAGCGGATTTACTGGCAGAAGAATGCTTACAACAAGTGGCAGGCGGGATACGTTACGTCTACGGCATCGCTTCCCGTATCCTACATCGACTGGGGCGACAACCTCGAAAGCAAGTCCTGGCCGGTTGGAACCATCCGCGTTGAGACCAACACCTTCTCAGCGCTCACCCCGGGCACATATCGGTTCGATATGTGGCATGTATTCGGCCAGGGAACCAACGAACTTTGGGGCGTGCATACTTCGCATGCCGATCCGGCCGTTCCTTATGTCTACGTCGATGCGGGTGCCGTAAATTGGCCCTATGGCGTCAACGTCTCGAGTACGGCAAGACTCAATATCGCCAAACTTGCGACAGGAGGCGCAACTTGCCCGACCGCAGCTGGCAGTTTGTCGCCTTACACTCCTACCTGGACATTCAACCAGGCCACTAACACGGGATCCTGGCAAGGTGTTCCTTACTTCACAGACGCGCCCTACGGTGCCGAACTCAGCATCAAGGGGAGCTACGTTTACGGCTACAACTGGGCGTTGAAAACCGAACCAGTGCCGCCGGATGTAGGGAAGACGGGATGGTGGCGGCTGACCTTCTACACACCGGACAACTCCGTCGACTTCACTAACTTTACCAATCCATCGATCGACGGCACCAACGCGCTCGCACCGCCGACCTCGGCTACGAGTCTGCCATCGCTGCTTCCCGCCGCAGCACCAGTGCTGTTGGTGGCGCAGGCGCCGGTAATCGTCCCGGCAGCCGAAACCGGCTCGATCTACGTGCCGCAGGTTGACAAGACGAACCACTTGACCTACATCGACATCTGCATCCTGGAAGGGAAAGGAGGCGGAGGCGGTAAGGGTCGCACGCAATAACGACCGTCCGGGCGGGCCGGGACCGATTCCCGGCCCGCCCCTCGGTCGAATATCCCGTTCGTAAGCACCACAACCTTCTCCACGCACGGCGGCGGGTGTCCCTTGGGCAACGGGCGGCTACTTAGCCACTCGGACCCGCGCCCGCCGCTTCCTTGTCCCTTACCCTAAAACAGCAGCTTCAACGCAAACTGTAACTCCCGCGGCGTGTTCGCCTGGTTCGAGATCACACCGAACTGCCCCGACGTCAGCACCGAGTTTGGCGCGCCGAACACTACCTGGTTCAGTAAGTTAAAAGCCTCC
>JAKAJI010000033.1 GCA_021813825.1 Acidobacteriota bacterium
GCGGAGGAGGGTGACGGGGGACTCCTGGCCGGTCTCCATGAGGAAGGACTGGCCGTTGGCGCGGCAGTAGGAGGCGATGTCCTGGATGGCCTTGACGGTTTCGGTATAGAGAGGGTCGTTGGGGTTTTCGGGGATGAAGCCGCAGTGGGTGTGGACGGCGGGGATACCGCAGGCTTTGGCGAGGTCGGAGGCGCGCTTGAGGGCATCGAGGCGGGCGGCGCGGGTTTGCGGGGGGACGAGGCCGATCGTGAGCGGGCCCTGGTAGAAATCCCAGACCATTTTGCCGGGGCCGAGGGTCATGGCGGCCGTGGCTTCGATGTTGTATTTGGCGAGGGCGGCTTTGAGGGGCGCGGCGAGGCTGGGCGGAGCCATGCCGACCGAGACCTGGCAGGTGGGGAGGCCGAAGGATTTCACTTTGGCGATGGCCTCGTCGGGTGTGACGCGGTCCGAAACGCCAGTGACGACGCCGAGGCGAGGTTTGGACGCACCGGCCGCGACAGCCGAGGGCGTGGCGAATGCAGCGGCAGAGCCGAGAAGAGAGTGAACGAAGAGGCGGCGCGAAGTCATCAGAGATTCGCACTCCATTCTATCCGCGCCGCCTGCGCTCACGTTAGTCGATAATTGGTTTCGGCGTCGAGGCGGTGCTGGGCGGAAGCTTCGGCGGCTTGATATAACGCGCCGGGATCGTGCCGGTGAGGGCGTTCAGGAAGGTCTCGATGGAGGCAACGTCGGCGTCGCTGAGTTTGGCTCCGAGTTGGTATTCGCCCATCTTGCGGATGGCTTCGGTGAGCGTGGGAACCGAGCCGTCGTGATAGTACGGTCCGGTCTTGGCCACGTTTCGCAGAGTGGGGACTTTGAAGACGTTGCGGTCGGCGGCGTTATGCGTGACATCGAAGCGGCCGGCGTCGTGCGTTTCCGGCCAGGCTTTCACCAGGCCGAGACGCTGGTATTGGCCGCCGCCGAGGTAGGTTCCGTTGTGGCAGCTTGCGCAGCCGGAATCGTAGAACTTATTGAAGCCCGCCTGTTCGGCCGCGGTGAGGGCGTTTTTATCGCCTTCCAGAAATTTGTCCCAGCGGGAGGGGGTGACAAGGCCGCGTTCGAAGGCGCCGATCGCGGTGGCCATGTTGTCGAACGTCACCGGGTTCGGGTCAGCGGGGAAGGCGGCGTGAAAGAGTTTGACGTATTCGGGGATCGAGTTGAGCGTGGCGACGACGCGGTCCGGCGAGCTCATGGCCATTTCGACCGGGTTCATGACTGGGCCTTTGGCCTGCTCCTCGACGTCTTTCGCCCGGCCGTCCCAGAACTGGGCGATCTGGCCGGCAGCGTTATAAACGGTTGGGGAATTGCGCGCTCCAGCCTGGCCCCGGAAGCCGGTGGAAACGGGAGTCTCGTCGGCGCCGTAGTGGTCGAGTTTGTGGCAGGAGTTGCAGGAGATTTTCTGATCGGCCGAGAGGCGCGGGTCATAGTACAGCATTCGGCCGAGTTTGACCTTGGCCTGGGTTTGGGGGTTTTGCGCGCTCTCCATGACTGCCGGGAGCGGTTGGAATAGCGATAAGCGGTCCGCCGGAATGGTGGCGGCCAGCAGCGCCGTTACGCCACCTAGGGAGACGGCGACGGCGATGCCTGATAATTTGGGTCTGCGCATGGCAGGGTTCACCTCCCTACTCTTCGCTGCAATTGGCTCGCCGCAGTGGTTGTGCTTGACAGACTTGGACTTACGGCGCCGGAGGTGGCACCGGTGTCAAAGGGTTTGAGCGAACTGGCGCAGAGAATTAGAAGCCGCTGGGGTGGATCCAGAAGCTTTCGGTCCAGTGGCCTCCGGCGGGAACGGTTTGCAGGTGCGGGTACTTGCCTTCGTGGGCGAGGTTGACCGCGTTGGTGATGCCCACCATCGGTTCGAAGCAGATGAAGTCTTTGGGTTTGCCGTCGCGCCCGTTCGGGGCCCAGACGATGGCGACCGGGTACTTGGGACCGAACATCGCCTCGACCTTTTTGCCGGCGGCTTCGATGGAGAAGTGGGCGCGGCCGTCGGCTTCGCGGACGAGATCGATGAAGCCGTCGTCGAAGGTGTGGCCTTTGAGGGAGAAGGATTGTGGGAGGCTGTTCGGTTTGAATTCGCCGGTTGGAAGGTTTTCGACGGCTTCGACGTGCTGGCGCGCCGGGATGTGGGCGGTCCATTGGTCGCGCGGAATGCCGGGGATTTTGTAATAGGGGTGGAAGCCGATGGCGAGCGGCATCGACTCGTTGCTCAAGTTCGTCACCGTGAGGCGGACTTCGAGGGTTCCTTTCGAGAGGATGTAAGTCATCTCGTAGGTCTGGGCGAAGGGCCACTGGGCCATCATGTCGGGGTTTTTCCAGAAGTCGAAGCGGCTGGTGACGTAGGCGGAGTCCGGTCCAGCTTTGAGAGCGACGACTTTCCAGCGCGGGGAGGCGGAGAGAAAACCGTGGATGGGAATCGGGCCGCCCTGGATGTTGCCGAGGCCCATGTTCAGCAGATACTTTTTGTCGTTGGCCCAGAAGGATTGCTCACTGAGGCGGTTCGCCCACGGGGCGAGGAAGGGAATGCCACAGAGGGTGGGGTGTTTCTCGAAGGCGGCGACATCGGGGTACGGGAAGTCGAGGATGTTGCCCCCGTGGACGTTCATTTCGTAAGCGCGGTTGCCGATGGTGGGAGCGATTTTCACTTCCACGCCGGCGGCCTTGTCGGCGAGACGGATGATGGGGATGCCGTGATCGGTGGCGTGTTCTGCGGTGTAGTTTTGCGCGACGGCGGTCATTGCGAAAGCAAGAGTCAGGATGGCGGTTTTCATCGTGGGCTTAGACGAGTGCGGCGCGGCAGTATTCGACGCAGCGGGCGATTTCTTTCATCTCCGTGGAACCTTCGGGCACTTTGTATTCGAATTCGATGGTTCCCTGGAAGGGATAGTCACGCGATTTCATCAATTGCAGAACCTGCTTGATGGGCGTGTCGCCCTGGCCCCAGACGACGTTGGGGCCGTCGTTAAACTTACGGTCCTTTAAGTGGACGTGGGTGACGCGGCTGGAATACTTTTCAAGGAACGGGATCGGAGACGTGTTGTTGGCGGCGGTGAAGTGGCCGATGTCAAGGTTGATGCCGTTGTATTTGGAATAAGACATGGCCTGCTCCCAGCTTTCGGGCCGGCCGAAGGCTTCGGGATTGGTGATGTTGGTGTGGCCGTGATAGCCGACCATCATTTTGTGCCTGGCGGCGAACTGGCCGTACCACTTCGTCTTGCTGACGGGGATTTCGCAGGAGATCGCGTTGGCGCCGAGGGCTTTGGCGAGTTCAAAGGTGTAGTCGGCTTCGTCATCCGACATGGCGTCGACGCCGTCGAATTTGACGATCTGGATCTTCACGCCGGCCTGTTCCCACTTGTGGCGAAACTCCTGGAACTGCGACATGGGCGCAGCGAGGCGCCACTTGCGAAGCGCGGCGAGAGTGGCCTTTTGTTCCGGAGTAAGATTGCGGCCCCGCGGCATGACGGGGGCGCCGTAGTACTGCTCGACGGGTTGGGAGCGGAGCTCGACGGCGCTCAGATTAAGGTCGAGCAGATCCTTGAGGACGCTGGTGGCGTCGGCAGGCATGCCGTGGAAGCTGTAGGGGGCGTTGATGCCGATCTGCACGCCGCCGAAGTTGGAGTCCGGTTTGGCAAGGAGGCGGGAGACGGGCAGGGCCGCGAGAGCGAGCTTGGTGAAGTTTCTGCGGTTGAGCGCGCTCACAGTTTCATCTCCCAGCCGGAGCGGAAGACGGGCCTGACTAATTTGTTGGCTTCCGGGCTGTTGGTGAAGCGGAGGTTGGCGCTGTCCCATTCGAGCTTGCCGGGAACGCGGAAGGCGATGGCGGCGAGGGCGAGCCATTCGGCGTAGGGTCCGGAGATGGAGAAGTTGGAGCAGCCGGGGTCGCCGCCTTTGCAGGCGCGGACCCAATCGAGCATGTGGCCGGGGGAGCGTGTGAGGAGTTCGGGAGGCAGGACGTATTCAGCCCAGCGGGAGGCGGGCAGGAGCCACACGCCTTCGCCGCGCGCGCAGGTGGCCATGATGCCTTTCGTGCCGATGAAGACGCTGCCGTTGCCGCTGAGGATGCCGGGCTGCGGCGGCTCAGGTGGTTCGCCGAAGACCTTGACGCCGGGGCCGCCAGCCCCCATGCGTTCACCGGGCGGCAGGTGCGGCCTTGGGCGGCGGGGATACGATCCCTCGGGATGGACGCCGATTCGGGGGCGGCCTTTGTCGGCGAGGTTGAACATGGGAGGCAGGATGGTTTCGTGCTCCATGCCGGGGACATGGTAGGCGTCAGGCGCGCTGGGGCGGGCGGAGTCGTGATAGAACACCTTCACGGCCGGCATCGCGCCGCGGGCGGGGAAGTCGAGGCGGATGATGGCTCGGGTGGGGAAGGTGATGCTGCTGGGGCCGACGTCTTCGAGGCGTTCGACGCTGGTTGGCGCCGTGAGTTGGAGAGCGCAGTGGACGGGACCGGCGGTGTGGGTGGCCCAGTTGCCGATCTGGCCGGTGCCGAAGTCGAAAAAGCCGCGCCAGTTATAGGGGACGTAGTCGCTGCTGAAGGAACGGTCGTGCGCGCACCCGAGCCAGTTTTCCCAGGCGAGTGTTGCGGGGACCGGTTCGGCGGGAGGCAGGGATTGCAGGGCGGTGGGGTGTGTGCCGGGCGTCGTGGAGACGTGGGCTTCGGTGACGTCGCCGATTTCGCCGGACCAGAGGATTTCGCAGGCCACGCGATGAGCTTCGGCGGAAAACCCCTGGTTGCCCATCTGGGTGGCGACTTTGTATTTGATGGCGGCCTGTTGGAGGATGCGTGCTTCCCAGGGTGTCCGGGTGAGGGGCTTCTCGCAGTAGACGTGCTTGCCGCGCTCCATGCAGGCGAGGGCAACGGTGGCGTGCATGAAATCAGGGATGCCGATGGTGCAGGCGTCGATGTTCTTGCCTTCCTTGTCGAGCATCACGCGGAAATCGCGGTAAAGAGGGCGGCCTTCGAACTTCTTGATGTTCGATGCGGCGCGATTCACGTCGACGTCGCAGAGGGCGACGATGTTTTCGGTTCGCGCCGCGTCGTTCAGGTCGACGCCGCCTTGCCCGCCGCAGCCGATGGCGGCGACGTTCAGTCTGTCATAGAAGGGCTTGTAGCCGAGGGCGCGAAGCGACGGGACGCTGCCGAAGCCTCCGGCAGGGACGGCACCGGCCAGGAGCGAACCGAAGAAGAAATGGCGTCTGGAGAATGAATGTGATGACACGCGAACCCTTTCCTGGGCCGCTGGTTTCGCGGCTATCGTAAATCATACAACCGATCGGCGTGGGAGCAAGTTGCCGGGGGGCTAGGTTTGGCCGAGCCGGGTGTAGATGTGCTCGATGTTCGTGTCGACGGCCTGCTGCATGGAAGAGAGGTCGCGGCCGGAGGAGACGAGGGCGCCGTAGTTATCGACGGAGAAGGCTTTGATGGAGGCGACCGGGATGCTCTTTTGTATGTCGGCGAGGGAGAGCCCCGCGGTCTTGCCTTTTTCGACACGCTCGGCCAGTTCTTCGATGTAATTGCGCTGGTCCATCATGCGCTGCTTACCGTGGGCCACGTTTCCGTGGCCGCCGCAGACGCGGTTGAAGTCGAGTTTGGCGACGGAGTCGATGGTTTTCGGCCATTCTTTGGGATAGCTGTCGCCCAGGAACGGCAGTGTGCCAATGACCATGTCTCCGGTGGCAACAACGCGCTTCTGGGGGCAATAGACAACGACGTCGCCGGCGGTGTGGGCGCGGCCGTGAAACTCGACGTATAAGTCGTGGGCTTTGTCGCGAATTACGTAAGATTTGTCGAAGGTGACGGTGGGTAACTCGGGACGGAAATTTTGCATTTCCCGCTCGAAGGATTCAAGTTGGCGAATGCGTTCGGCGAGGGCGGCGCGTTGTTGGGCGGAATGGGCGGCGCCCATCTGTTTGCGGGCGTCGTCGAGCAGGACGGGTATGTGCGGCTGGGAGGAGAAGGGATGGCCGTGGGGGTCGAGCGAAGCCTGGAGGCGCGGGGCGAGCAGGGTGGCTTCGAGTTTCCGGGTGGTGGCGCTCGAAATGATTTTCAGATCCTTGCCGAAGGCTTCGCGGTAGCCGGCGTTGCCTTGTGCGTGGTCCCAGTGGAAATGGGTGTCGACGAGATAGCGGACGGGCTTGGGGGTGATCTGCTTGCGGATCTGGGCGATGAGGGCGGAGGCGGCGGAGGGCTTGGAATGGGCGTCGACGACGAGTACGTCGGCCCGGTTGACGAAGATCGTGGCGTTGCAGTTGGCGACGGCCTGCGGGCGGGCGAAGGCGAAGTAGACGTCTTCGGCGACGGGTTGGATGTCGAACAGGTTCGTGGGGGCGTTGGCGGAAGCGGCCTGCGCCCAGGCGGCGCGGACGGCGGCGAGCGAGAGAAGAGAGGCTCCGGCGGTGGGGCCGAGGATCATGTCGCGGAAGAAGTCCCGGCGCGAGGTGGCGTGGCGGCACATAAGCGAAGGATGGGAAATGTTACTTTCCGCCGGCGGCGTGTTGGCCGACGGGCGTGATATCGGAGAAGGCGAGCCAGAAGCCCATCATCTCTTCGTCGCTTGGCTCGCCCCAGCGGATGGCTTTGGTGGGATCCGGGTTGAGCGGGTTATTCGGTGAGTTATCGAAGTAAGCGGTGGTTACGAGCTTTGTGCCTTTGGGCAGGATGAACTGCTTTTCGAGGAAATATGTTTCCTGCCAGTGGAAGTCGTACTTCGGTACGGAGAAGAGCATCTGGTGGTGTCCGTCGGGGAAAATGGCTTCGGTCTTCATGCTTTTGCCACGGTAGTGCATGTGCGCGGTATAGGCGACGGCCATGACGTCCTTGGGCAGGGTGAAGCAGGAAGTGACGCGGTGGTTGGCGTCGCCGGGAGGGATGAGGAACATGTTGTTCCAGATCTCGTACTGCGCGACTTCGTGGGTTACGGGCTCTTTGGCGAAGACGATGCCGATGGCCGTGCGGTCCGTAACGGTGCGGCCGAGGCGGTTGCTGTAATGAATCTGGAACTGGAGGTAGGAGCCGGCGGGGATGCGCAGGGCGTAGCCGGGCGGGCGGACCTCGGGCAGATGGCCGGGAAGGTAGATCGCCGGGACGCGGTTGATATATTGCTTTTCGCCCGGCAGAGCGCCGCCGCCGGGATCGGAGCAGCCATCATCCACTACGGGCACTTCGGGACGGAGGTGCTGGACTTTTCCCGTCGTGTAGCGGTACTTGTCGCCACCGTTGGCGGACTTTTCGCGGTGAGCTTCCGACTTGGGGACCGCGTCCGCGCTTACGACGCTGACGGTGGCGTGATGGACGACGCGGCGGTCACCAGGCAGGACCTCGGCCACTTGCACCCATTTGTCCTCGGTGAAATGGGTTGGCACGTAGATGTACTCGTACTCGTCCTGGGCGGCGGAGGAGACTTGCTCGGGCGGGATGGTGAAGACGACGTCGGGCTGCATGTGCCAGCCGTCGTGAAAGACGGGCGCGGGCGGAAGTTCGGCCGGGTCTCCTTCTTTTGCTCCGGTTTTGGCCCACGCTTCGATGGTGGCGATGTCGGCGTCGGACAGGCGCGCGTCGTTGCGGAACACGCCGATGGAGGGATCGGCGTGCCAGGGAGGCATCTTACGGCTAGCGACGGCTTCGCGGACGGCTTCGGCCCACGGGCGGGCTTCCTTGTAGGTGACCAGCGACATCGGCGCGATGTCATTGGCGTGATGGCAGACAACGCAGTGCTGGTAGAAGATGGGGGCGACGTCGTGCGTGAAGGTGATCTCGGGCTTTGCGCCGGATCCGGCGGCCGAAAGAAGAGAGCATGAGGCGAGGGCGAGTGCGAAAGGGGCGATGCGGCTGGACTGCATGATTGGCCGCTATTTTATCGGATCAGGAGGTCGATTTGAGCCGGGAGGCCCGGTTCAGCGGCCGGTGGCCGAGGGCGAGGCGCGGACGGCGCGTTCGAAGGCCCAACCGCGGATGTGATTCATCTGCTCCTTCATGGTGCGCGAGAGGGGGACGATCTTGGCGGCGATGAGGATGAGGTCCTGCTCGGTGACGGCGCGGTTCTCGAGGCGCGCCTTGGTGACGGCGGAGACGATGCACTGCTCGATTTCCGCCCCGGTCCAGCCGGCGGTGAACTGGACGAGTTGGTTGAGATCGATTTCCGAGATGTCGACGCCGCGGCGGAGAAGGTGAATTCGCGCGATTTCGATCTGTTCTTCCGGGAGCGGGATATCGACGAAGAAGACCTCGTCGAAGCGGCCTTTGCGGATCATCTCGGCCGGGAGGAGGTCGATGCGGTTGGCAGTGGCGGCGACGAAGAGGCCGCGGGTTTTTTCCTGCATCCAGGTGAGGAAGAAGGCGAACAGGCGTCCTTGCTCGCCGCCCGAATCGGCGGAGTTGATGCCCATCTCGATTTCGTCGAACCAGAGAATGGCGGGCGCCATGTCCTCCATCATGCGGCAGGCCTGAACGAACGCACCTTCCGGTTTGCCGTGGCGTCCGGAGAAGATTTCCGTCATGTCGACGCGATAGAGGGGAAGCTCAAAGCAGGAAGAGATGGCTTTGACGCAGAGGCTTTTGCCGCACCCGGGGATGCCCATGATGAGGACGCCCTTGGGCACGATTTCGGCGTCGATCGCGTCGCGGATCTGGAAAAGCTTGCGGCGATCCACCAGCCATTTCTTCAAACCTTCGAGGCCGCCGACGTCGTCGAGGCTCGATGGGGTGGAAATAAACTCGATGTATCCGCTGCGGTTGATCAGGAAGCGCTTTTCCTCGAGTACGGCGGGGAGGCAAGCCGGACCGAGGTGGAGGCCGGAGCCGAGCGCGCGGCGCAAAGCGAAGCGGGCTTCATCCAGTGTCAGTCCCTGGAGGGCCGAAGCGAGTTGGTGGAATACCTGATCGTTGGCGCTAGTTGTGTCTTCCTCCGGCGCGATACGGCGGGTTTCGTTGCGGAGAAACTCGACGAGTTCGACGATGTCGGGCGGGCGGAGTTCGACAAACATGACGCTGCGCTCGAGTTCGGGGGGGATGAAGCGGACCGGGGAACTGATGACGACGAACTTGGATTGGTCGAAAGATTTTTCGTGGATGTCGCGGAGGCGCCGGCGGATTTCGGGGGAATCGCGTAGAGGGTCGTGAAAATCCTTGAGGTGAAAAATGGCGGGGCCGGGATGGGCGGCGATGAAATCAAGCGCTCCGCGGGGTGTGGCGGCGGCGGGTTCGGCTGGCTGGCCGTCCCGGTGCATTCCCTCGGTGAGGCTCCAGGTCCAGACGGGCACGGTGGCGGCGCTGCGTAGACGGGCACTTACTTCGCGAAGGACACTGGCCACGCGATGTTCTTCGTCGGAACGGATGTAAGTGAGGGGCCGGCCGGAGGCGAAAATTTCACGGATCGTCTTCGCGGCACGGCTCTCGGCGCGTTCGTGTTCGAGGACCGGGGCTACGGACACGTTGGCTGGGGTCGTATTCTCAACCACAGTACATTATCTCTCCTGGGCGGGAGCGGCTCGGGCTTCGCCTGAATTCAACGGGAATTATCGCACCCAGAGAATCACGGGCGGGCTGAACTGCGGATCGATGCCGGCGGTGAACTCGATGGAGCCAAGGGCGGTTTCTGGGAATTTCGAAATTGATTTGCGTGATGCCGGAATGCAGGCCGGGCGCGGCGCCCGAGTAGACGACGATCGCGTAACTGACGACGGTCGCGTAACTGATGATGGGGCCGAGGGTGACGTTGCCTTGTTGGTAGAGACCGACGACCCAGTAGATCTGTCAGTTGTCGGACGCCCCGGTTTGTGCGGTTCCAATGGGTGGGAAGAGGCCGAGGCCGGTGGCCCAGACGGAGACGATGGAGCCGCGGGGCGCGGGGTTGGTATTGGAGTTCATGGTGCCGTCCCGATTGATGCCGGCGGCGCCGGAGACGGAGACGGCGACGCCGGCCAGCGATGTGGGCAGGTTGCCGGAAGAATCGGGCGTGGCGCGGACTGGGGTGGAGGGTCCGATGTTCGGGCCGTAGAGGGAGGCGACTTCGCCTGACGAGACCGGGCCGTCGATGACGCCACCGGTGGGGGTTGCGGAGGGGAAGTAGACGAGGGCGTGGCTGCGGGGATAGTCGGGCGAGGTAGTGGTACCGGCGACGAAGACGTCGGGGAGAGGATCGCCGGCGAGGCCGGGGAGGTTGAGATACCGGGCGCCGGCAAGATACGTGTTGCCTGCGGCGTCGGTTGTCATGGCTGCTGTTCGATAGGATGAGCCGTCGCCGATGTAAGTGGTGAATTCCTGGGCGCAGGCCGAAACAAGTATGAGCAAGAAGGCGGATAGAAGGCGCATGAAGAGACTCCCGGGGAAGGACGGGCGTGGGCAGTAGACTGTGTCCCATGCGCACGGGCGGGTCTTGCTGTATGCTATCCGCGAGGAGAGCGAGGCATGCGCCGCCTATGGCTATTGCCGCTGGCCCTGTGGCTGCCGGCGGTGGGTGAGGTACAGAATCCGCGGACAAGCGCGGCTGACGTCGCGGCGGGAGCGAAGACGTTCCGGTCCCATTGCGCGCCGTGCCATGGATACAACGGCACGGGAGGACTCGGGCCGAACCTGGCGGCGGGGCGCTTCTACCACGGGAGCACGGACGAGGATCTGTTTAACAATATCTCGAACGGCATTGCGGGGACGGAAATGCCGGGGCTTTTCTACTCGGCCGATCGAGTGTGGCAGATCGTTGCCTATATTCGCTCGTTGGGCAGCGCGGGCCAGACGGCTCCGCCGGGGGATGCGAAACGGGGCGAAGAGGTGTTTGCGTCGAAGGGTTGCTCGCGATGCCATCAAGTGGATGGGCAAGGCGGAGAGTTGGGGCCGGACCTTTCGCAGATCGGCGCGTCGCGTTCGGCGGCGTATCTGCGGGAGTCGATCGTGAAGCCCGATGCCGAGGTTTCGCCGCGATATTGGCGTGTTTCGTTCGAGGATGGGCAGGGCCGCAAGGTGCAAGGATTTTTGCTGAACGAAGATACTTACACGGTGCAGTTGATCGGCATGAACGGGGCGCTCGAATCGTACGACCGGGCGGGGCTGAAAGACTTTGCGATCGACAAGCGCTCGGCGATGCCGTCCTATGGCGGGGTGTTGAGTTCCCGGGAATTGGACGATCTGGTGGCGTACTTGTGGTCGCTGCGGCCGGCGGGGAGGGGATCGAAATGAGGACGATTGCCATTGCCTTGCTGCTGGCCGCCGCCGCGGCGGGACAGGTGACGAAGGAGCAGTTACTCGATGCCGGCAACGACGGCGCCAACTGGCTGACTTACTCGGGCTCGTATCGTAGCTGGCGGTATAGCCGGCTGGACCAGATTACTCGGGAAAATGCAGGGAAGCTGAAGCTCGAGTGGGTTTACCAGATGCCGACGACGCTGATGGTGGAGACGACGCCGCTGGTGGTGAATGGGGTGATGTATGCGACGGAACCTCCAAGCAACGTGGTGGCGCTGGACGCGCGGACGGGGCGGAGATATTGGCGGTACCAGCGAGAACTTCCGAAGCGGATCAACGTGTGCTGCGGGCAGGTGAACCGCGGGGTGGCGATTCTGGGCAATCGCGTGTTTGTGGGTACGGTGGATGCGCACCTGGTGGCGCTTGATGCGCGGACGGGGGCGGTGCTGTGGGACGTGCCGGTGGCCGACCACACGGCCGGGTATAGCATTACGGTGGCGCCGTTGATCGTGAAAGACATGGTGATCTGTGGGATCAGCGGCGGCGAGTACGGCATCCGGGGATTTCTGGACGCTTACGACGCGGCGACGGGGAAGCGACGGTGGCGGTTCTGGACCATCCCCGAACCCGGCCAACCGGGGAGCGAGACGTGGAAGGGCGATGCGTGGAAGACCGGTGGAGGGCCGACTTGGGTGACAGGGTCGTACGACCCGGAACAGAACCTGATCATCTGGGGCGTGGGCAACCCGTCCCCGGACTGGAACGGGGATGTGCGGCCCGGCAACAATTTATACACGGACAGCGCGATCGCGCTTGATGCGGATACCGGCAAGTTGAAGTGGCATTTTCAATTCATCCCGCACGACACGCATGATTGGGATGCCGTGCAGATTCCCGTGCTGGTGGACGGAGAGTGGCAGGGGCAGCCGAGGAAACTGATTTACTGGGCGCACCGGGGCGGGTTTTACTATGTGCTGGACCGCGAGACGGGGAAGTTCCTGTTCGGGACTCCGTTCGCCAAGCAGACGTGGGCGAAAGGGCTGAATGCAGAGGGGCATCCGGAACTGCTGCCCAACATCGATCCGTCGCCGGAGGGAACTTACATCTGGCCGGGTGTGCAGGGGGCGACGAACTGGTACTCGCCGAGTTATAACCCGATCACTAAGTTCTTCTATCTGTCTTACTGGGAGAACCGGAGTGTGTACCGGAAGGGCGAGCAGGAGTACAGTCCGGGGAACCGGTACATCGGGAGCGTGCCGTTGATCGATTTGCCCGGAGACCTGGGACATGGGGGCGTCCGGGCGCTCGATCCGCAGACGGGGAAGGTCATGTGGGATTACAAGCTCGAGACCAAGCCGTGGGCGGGCGTGCTGTCGACGGCGGGCGGATTGGTGTTCGGCGGGAGCGACGAGGGATATCTGTTCGCGGTGGATGCGGCGACGGGCAAGGAACTGTGGCGGGCCAACCTGGGCGGGATCATCCGGGCGAATCCGGTGACTTACCTGGTGGACGGGCGGCAGAGAGTGACGATCGCGGCGGGGAATGCGCTGTTCACGTTTGGGCTGGAGCAATGAATTCCGCGCGGGATGGCGGAGAGAGAGGGATTCGAACCCTCGATAGAGTTTCCCCTATACACGCTTTCCAAGCGTGCGCCTTCAACCACTCGGCCATCTCTCCGGGGAATCGCGAAGTCCTGCGCGAGGACCTTTTACGAGTCTAGCAGAAGGTCAGCGCGCAGGGCCTTGAATCGCGATCAGAACATGTAGAGCGGTGTGCCGGGCGCGGGCTCGGCGGTTTCGTCCGGGGCGCCAACGGGCTGCTCCTGCATCTCCTTGACGGGCCGGCAGAAAAGACCGGTTTCCGAGAGGTAGATTTCAAGGTCGGCCGGCCGGGGCAGGGTGCCCTGGATGACCGCCTCCGAGAGCGGATCCTCGACGTACTTCTGGAGCGCGCGGCGCAGCGGGCGCGCGCCGTAGCTGCGGTCGACCAGCGTCTTCTCGAGGATGTACTTGGCCGCGTCCTCGGCAATGCGGATCTTCACCTGCTTGGAAACCAGGTTCGCGTTGATCTGCTCGACGAGCATGTTGATGATCTTGAGCAGGTCCTCGTCGGTGAGCGATGTGAACAGAATCACTTCGTCTAGGCGGTTGAGGAATTCGGGGTTGAAGGCGCGCTTCACCTCGCTCATGACCATGTCTTCGACCTTGGGCGGGATGCCGCCCGCCGAGGGCGCCGAGAAGCCAATCTGCCCGCGCTTGTCGAGGAAGCGGGCGCCGAGGTTCGACGTCATGATGATGATGGTGTTCTTGAAATCGACCGTGTTGCCGAGGCCGTCGGTCAACTGGCCGTCTTCAAACACCTGGAGCAGGATGTTATAGACATCCGGGTGAGCCTTCTCGATCTCGTCGAGCAGGATGACCGAATAAGGCGCCCGCTTGACGCGCTCGGTCAACTGGCCGCCTTCCTCGTAGCCGACGTAGCCGGGAGGGCTGCCGATCAGCTTCGAGACCGAGTGTTTCTCCATGAACTCCGACATGTCGAAGCGGATGAGCGATTTCTCGCTGCCGAACAGGAACTCGGCTAAAGCGCGGGCGACTTCGGTCTTGCCCACGCCGGTGGGACCAAGGAACAGGAACGAGCCAGAGGGCCGCTTGGGGCTCTTCAAACCGGCGCGGGAGCGGCGGATGGCGCGGGACAGAGCCGAGATAGCCTTGTCCTGGCTGACGACGCGTTTGTGAAGTTCTTCCTCAATGCGGAGGAGTTTGGTGACTTCTTCTTCCTTGATCGCGGTCATCGGGACGCCGGTCCAGCGCGCTACGACGTCTTCGATGTCATCCTTGGTGACGACGCCGGTCGACGTGTCGTCGAGGTTGTACTTTTCGCGAAGCTGGCGGAGATTCTCGCGTTCCTTGCGCTCCTCGTCGGAGTAGAAGCGCGCCTTTTCAAATTCGTGATTGGCGATCGCGTTCTCCATGCGGTGCACGATGAACTTGATGCGCTTCTGGATGTCGGCCACCTCGCCGGGCAGGGTGGTCTGCTTCAGTTTCACGCGGGCGCCGGCTTCGTCGATCAGGTCGATGGCCTTGTCGGGCAGGAAGCGGTCCGGGATGAAGCGGGTGGAGGTGTGGACGGCGCTTTCGATCGCTTCGTCGGTGTAGGCGACGGCGTGGAACTTCTCGTAGCGCTCCTTGATGCCGAACAGGATGCGGGTAGCGTCGGATTCGCTCGGCGGCGGGACCTTGACGGCCTGGAAGCGGCGCTCCAGCGACCGGTCTTTTTCAATCGACTTGCGGTACTCGGCCGGGGTGGTGGCGCCGATGCACTGGATTTCGCCCCGCGAGAGGGCGGGTTTCAGGATGTTGGCCGCATCGAGCGAGCCTTCGGCTGAGCCCGCACCAACCAAGGTATGCAACTCGTCGATGAAGATGATGGCGTTCTGATTTTCCATCAGCTCTTTCATGATGGTTTTCAGGCGCTCTTCAAACTGGCCGCGGTACTTGGTGCCGGCGACGATGAGAGAGAGGTCGAGGCCGAGGATGCGCTTGTCGGCGAGGAAGGAGGGCACGTCGCCCTCGGCGATGCGCTGGGCGAGACCTTCGACGATGGCGGTCTTGCCAACGCCCGGCTCGCCGATCAGCACAGGGTTGTTCTTCGTGCGGCGGCAGAGGATCTGGATGACACGCTCGAGTTCGAAGTCGCGGCCGATGAGCGGATCAAGCGACCCGTCGATGGCGGCCTGCGTGAGATCCCGGCTGAATTCGCTGAGCAGCGAGCTCTCCTTGGGCCGGCTCGAAGACATTTTCTCCGAACTGGAGCGCTGGATTTCCTCGCGCACCTGCGAAATGCGCAGCCCGCGCTCGTGGAGGATCTCCGCGGCGAAGCACTTTTCCTCGCGGAGCAGGCCGAGCAGCAGGTGTTCGGTGCCGATGTGTTTGTGGCTGAGCCGCTCGGCTTCTTCGGCGCCGTAGGCGAGCACGCGCTTGCACTCATGGCTCAGGGGAAGATCGACCGAGGTGGATACCTTTTCACGCACCGTGGTGTGCGCCTCGATCTGCTTCCGGATGGATTCGATCGCGGCGTGCGAGCGCAAAAAGCGGTTGGCCAGCGCTTTGTCTTCGCGGAGCAGGCCGAGCAGGAGATGCTCCGTTTCAATGTAGGGGCTGCCGAACTGGCTGGCTTCATACCGCGCGAAGAAGATTACGCGCCGCGCTTTCTCGGTATAACGTTCAAACATAGGATCCGCCGTAGGATGGTGAAACTGGGTTTTCGACTAAAGGGCCCGCCGGGGCCCAGGGAACGAGTGTACCTTCGCGAAGCTCCAACACGCGGTTGCAGCGGCTCGCGAAAGCCAGGTTATGCGTGACAAAAATTGCGGTCAGGGGCCTGCGCTTTTGCAGGCCGAGCAGAAGTTCGATGATCGCCTCGCCCGTGTGGTAATCTAGGTTCCCGGTGGGTTCGTCTGCCAGAAGGACCGAGGGATCGCTTGCCAGAGCGCGGGCGATGGCCACGCGCTGTTGCTCGCCCCCGGACAGTTCTCCGACGCGGTGAGTGACCCGCGCTTTCAGACCGACTTCTTCCAATCGGGCCATGGTGGCGGCCGAGGCGGCCTGATGGGCCTGGCCTCGGATCAGCAGAGGCATCATCACGTTTTCGAGCGCGGTGAACTCGGGCAGGAGCGAGTGGTTCTGCCAGACAAACCCGATTTCCCGGTTCCGGAATTCGGCGAGCGCGGCGTCGCGGAGCCCGGCGATGTTCTGGTTGCCGAAGTACAGCGCGCCGCTTGTCGGCGCGTCGAGGCCACCGAGCAGGTACATCAGGGAACTCTTGCCGGCGCCGGATTCGCCGACGATCGCGAGGGATTCGCCGCGCCGGACCTCAAAATTCAGGTTGGAAAACACGGTGATCGGACCGGGCCCGGAGGCATAGATCTTCGTGAGTCCGACCGCCCGGAAGACGGCGTCCGAGGCCACGGATTGCGAGACCGTATTCACCTGTCTCTTAGCGTAGCATTGCGGAGCAAACGTACTGATTGTTAAACGGGTGGAGGCCCCAATCCATTCGGCACGATGGCCCGGGCGCTGGCGAGGGTGAGGCCGTTGGCCTTCAGAAGTCGGACGGCGAGACAGTCATCCTCGCGCAGCAGGCCGAGGAACAAATGGCCGGAGGGGATGTTCTTGTGGCCGAATTCGTCGGCTTCCTCAGCGGCGAAGCCGAGCACGCGCGCGCACGCCGGTTTGACGCGCATTCCGGCGGCGGCCGGGACTGTTTCGCCCCGAGGAAGGGACGCAAAAAGGTTCCGCCGGGTGGATTTGATGGCTTCGCCCGTGCCAAGCATGAGGAGGGCCACGGAGCGGTCGGCCCGGAATAAGCCCAGCAGAAGGTGTTCCGGGTTGATGCCGGGGCTGCCAACGTCGCCGGCCTCAAATCGCCCGAAGAACATGGCGCGCCCGGCCCCTTCGGTATCACGCTCAAACATCGCGTCCAGCCTTGGCTTGAAGATACCATCGGCCCGAGCCACGCAGAGCGGGTACAGTGGAGGCTTGGAACAGATCCAACTCCAGTGGGAGCCGGTGAAGCGGCGGACGTTCACGGTCGGAGAACTGACCGGGCAGATCCGGGAGATCCTCGCCGGCGAGTTCACGGGGATTCGGGTGACCGGCGAGGTGTCCGGGGTGCGGGTGCCCTCGAGCGGCCACTGCTACTTCACTTTGAAGGATCAGAATGCCCAGTTGCAGTGCGTCTGCTACCGCCAGCAGTTGCGGTATCTGCGGTGCCAGCCCAAGGACGGCTTGGCGGTGGAGGCGAGGGGAAGCATCGATGTCTACGAGGCGCGCGGGCAATACCAGTTAATCGTCGAGACGCTGGATCTGGCGGGTTTGGGGGCGCTGCAGCTTGCCTTCGAGCAACTGAAGGCGAAGCTGGAAGCGGAGGGGCTCTTCGACGAAGCGCGGAAACGAAAGCTGCCTGAGTTTCCTCGGCGGATCGGAGTGGTGACGTCGCCGACAGGGGCGGTGATTCGGGACATTCTCACGGTGCTGGAGCGGCGGTTCCCTGGGTTGCACATCCGGCTGTATCCGGCGCAGGTCCAAGGCGAAGGCTCGGCGGAATCGGTGTGCCGGGCGATCGAGTATTTCGGGGCGGAACCTTGGGCGGAGGTGGTGATCGTCGCCCGCGGCGGCGGGTCGCTCGAGGATCTGTGGACCTTTAATGAGGAATCCGTGGCGCGGGCCATCGCCGCCAGTCCGGTTCCGGTGATCGCTGCGGTCGGGCACGAGACGGACTTCACGATTGCGGATTTTGTGGCCGATCTTCGGGCGCCGACGCCTTCGGCCGCCGCGGAACTGGTCATCCGGCCGCGGGGGCAGGTGATCGACCAGTTTCTGGCGCACCAACGCCACATGGGGCAAATGGTGCGGCTGCGGTTGGCAACCTCGGCGCGCAGGTTGCACGAGGTGGGCGTGGATCGGGCGGCGGCTTCGCTGCGGCGGTCGATCGGGCGGAGGCAGCAGCGCGTCGACGAGTTCGAGTACCACTTGCGGGAACAGGTGCGAGGTGCGCTGCTCGTGAGGCGCAGGAGAGTGGAAGCACTGGGCGGAAGGCTGGCGGCGCTGGACCTGCGAGTGGCGATGGCGAGGTTCCGGAGCCGTCTGGGTTCCGCGCGCGCGGCACTCGAGGCGAGCATCAAGTTCCGTACCGCGCGGGACCGGGCGGCGCTCGATGGGGTGTCGGGCAAACTGGCGGCCCTGAGCCCGCTGAAAATCCTGGAGCGCGGCTACGCGGTGGTCCACAACGAGGCGGGGGCGATTGTGAAAAGCCCGGCGGATGCGCCTCCGGGGTCGGCGATTCGAGTAAGACTGGGGCAGGGAGAACTGGCGGCGAAAGTTTCCCGCTCCCTTCGGCCGCGCAAAAGCGTCCAATAGAAGCATGCGGATCGGGATTACGTGTTATCCCACTTACGGCGGCAGCGGAATTGTCGCCACCGAACTCGGCCTGGAACTGGCGCATCGCGGCCACGAGGTCCACTTCATTACTTATGCGAACCCGATCCGGCTGGGGTCGGGGAGCCCTCGGATTCGGTATCACGAGGTCGAGGTTTCCACCTATCCGTTGTTCCAGTACCCCCCGTATTGTTTGGCACTTGCTTCGCGGATGGCGGATGTGGCGCGCACTTACCATCTGGACTTGATGCACGTCCACTACGCGATTCCGCATTCGATTTCGGCGCTGCTGGCGCGGCAGATGCTCGCGGCCGAGCGGTATCTGCCGTTCATCACTACGCTGCACGGCACAGACATGACGCTCGTTGGGCTGGACCCGACATATTATCCGATCACGAAGTTTTCGATCGAGCAGTCCGACGCCGTAACCGGCATCAGCGAGTATCTCCGGGAGCACACGGCGAGCTATTTCGGCGTGACGAGGCCAATCCGGGTGATTCACAACTTCGTGAACTGCTCGATCTACCGGCCGGCGCCGGAGCGGCCGGCGCGCGCGGAGAAGGTGCTCGTCCATGTCTCGAATTTCCGGCCGGTGAAGCGGGTGCTCGATTGCGTGCGCGTCTTGGGCGAGGTGCGCAAGCACGTCCCGGCGCGGCTCGTGATGGCCGGAGATGGCCCGGACCGCGGACCGGCGGAGCGGCTGGCGGCGGAGTTGGGGCTTTCCGACTACATTTCATTTCCCGGCAAGCAGGACCATGTTGAGAAACTGCTGCCGCACATGGACGCGCTGCTGCTGCCAAGCGAGATGGAGTCCTTCGGGCTGGCGGCGCTGGAGGCCATGGCGTGCGGCGTGCCTCCGGTGGCGACGCGCGTGGGCGGCGTGCCGGAGTTAGTGACGCACGGAGTGGACGGGTTCCTGGAGGCGCCAGGGGATATCGCTTCGCAGGCGGCAAGGGTAGTCGAATTGCTAAGCGACGAGGAAAAGCACCAGCGTATGTCGGCGGCCGCGCGGCACACGGCAGAAACGCGATTCTCCACGCAGTTGATCATTCCCAAGTACGAGCGGCTTTATGAAGAGGTTTGTGCCGCTCACGCCGCCCCCGCCCCTGTCACGGTTTGAGTACCGCAACGGGCTGCTTGGCCGTGACGGGCGGGCTCAGACCCCCTGTTATTCTGAAGTTTCATGATTCGGGTTCGCTTCGCCCCTTCGCCGACGGGCTATCTGCATATCGGCAGCGCCAGAACGTTCATTTTTAACTGGCTTTTCGCTCGCCATGAGGGTGGGACCATGATTTTGCGCATCGACGACACCGACGTCGACCGCAACACACAGGCCTCGCTCGATTCGATTTTCGATGGGTTGAAATGGCTCGACTTGGGTTGGGATGAGTTCTACCATCAATCGGACCGCGTCGCGATGCATCGCGAGGCGGCCATGAGCATTTTCCGCAAGGGGTTGGCGTACCGGGATTTTGCACCGGCCGAGAGCGAGGAGCGCTCGTATGGCGACGGTCCGTGGCTGTTCCGGCCGGAGATGCGGGAGATGACGGCGGAGGAGAGCGACCGGCGCGCCGGCGCGGGTGAGCCGTTCGTGTTGCGGTTCCGCGTGCCGCGCACCGGCGATGGGGCGGTGACGTTTCCGGACCTCGTGTACGGGCCGCAGAGCAAAGCGTTCGCCGACATCGAGGATTTCGCCTTGCTGCGAAGCAACGGGATCCCGACATACCACATGGCGTCGTGCGCCGACGATGCCGATCTGCGCATCAGCCACATCATCCGCGGGCAGGATCACCTGACCAACACGTTCAAGCATGTCCTGATATTCGAAGCGCTGGGTGCGCCGCCCCCGAAGTTCGCTCATCTGCCGCTTTTGATCGCCCCCGACGGGTCGAAGTTATCCAAACGGAAGCACGGGCCCGTCGTGAGCGTGACGACTTATCGGGACGGCGGATTTCTCCCGCATGCTTTCGTGAATTTCCTGTGCCTGCTGGGGTGGTCGCCGAAAGACGACCGCGAGAAAATGAGCAGGGACGAGTTGCGGGACTCGTTCACGCTCGAAGGAGTGAACCGCAGCAACGCGGTGGTGAATTTCAGCGAGGACGATCCGTTCGATCCAAAGGCGGTGTGGCTCAACGCCGAGCATCTGCGCTCGCTGCCGGTGGAGGCGTTGGCGGAGAAACTGGAGCCGTTTGTGCGGGCGGCTGGGTTGGACCCGGCACGGGCGGATTTGAAAAAGGTCGCACCGCTGGTTCAGGAACGGATCCGGCTGCTCAAGGATGTGGCGACGGTGGGGGATTTTTTCTTCCTCGATGAGTTACCGCCGTACCCAGCCGAAGAGTTGCTTCCGCAGAAGGGCGACGCGGCGATGAGCCGGCGGGTGCTCGAGTCGGCGCGGCTGGTCCTTGAGAAGGTGGAGTTCGAGCACGTTGCGCTCGAGGCGTCATTGCGGGAAGCGGCGGCCACGCTGGGAGTCAAGGCGGGTCAGATGTTTCAGCCGATTCGCGTGGCGGTTTGCGGAAGGAAGAATGCGCCGCCGCTGTTTGAGACGCTGGAGACGCTGGGGCGCCAGCGGTGCCTGCACCGGATCGAGCGGGCGCTGGAGTTGCTCAGCTGAGCTTCTGCGTCGGGGGGCGCGAACAGGAGAAAATCAAGAGAATATGTCCACGAATCCATCCGGGCCTGCGCGGCCCGATGAGGCGAGTCCGGCCGGCGGGCCGTCGAACTTTATCCGCGACATCATCATCGAAGACATCAAGAACGGCAAAAACGGCGGGCGCGTCCATACGCGGTTTCCTCCGGAGCCGAACGGGTATCTGCACATTGGCCACGCGAAATCCATCAACCTGAACTTCGGGCTGGCGCGGGAGTTCGGCGGCAAGTGCAACCTACGGTTCGACGACACGAATCCGGAGAAAGAGGACGTCGAATACGTCGAATCGATCATCGAGGATGCGCGCTGGCTGGGCGGCGACTGGGAAGACCGGATGTTCTACGCCTCCGATTACTTCGAGCAGCTCTATGAATGGGCGGTGAAGCTGATCAAGTCGGGCGACGCTTACGTCTGCGATCTGAGCGCGGCGCAAGTGCGAGAACAGCGCGGCACGCTCACGGAACCGGGGCAGAACAGCCCCTACCGGAACCGGAGCGTCGAAGAAAACCTGGACTTGTTCGCGCGGATGCGCGCGGGCGAGTTCCCGGACGGAGCGCGGACGCTGCGGGCGAAGATCGACATGGCGTCCCCGAACCTGAACCTGCGCGATCCGCTGATGTACCGCATTCTTCATTCCGAGCATCACCGCACCGGGAATAAGTGGTGCATTTACCCAACGTACGACTACGCGCACGGGCAGTCGGATTCGATTGAAGGGATTACCCATTCCATTTGCACGCTGGAGTTTGAAGATCACCGGCCGCTCTACGACTGGTTCATTGAGAAGCTCGGCATTCATCATCCGCAGCAAATCGAATTCGACCGGCTGAACCTGACTTACACGCTGCTGAGCAAGCGCAAGCTGCTCTCGCTCGTGGAGAACGGGCATGTGCGCGGGTGGGACGATCCGCGGATGCCGACGGTAAGCGGACTGCGGCGGCGGGGTTACACGCCCGAGGCGATCCGCACCTTCTGCCAGAACATCGGCGTCTCAAAGACGAACGGAATCATCGAGCTTTCCCTCCTCGAGCATTATTTGCGGGAAGACCTCAATCGCAGGGCTCTGCGCGTGATGGCGGTGCTTCGGCCGCTGCGCGTGGTGATCGATAACTACCCCGAAGGCCAGGTGGAAGAGATGGAGGCGGTGAACAACCCCGAGGATGCCTCTGCCGGGACGAGGAAAGTGCCGTTCTCGAAAGTGCTTTACATCGAGCAGGACGACTTCCGCGAGGATCCGCCGAAACAGTATTACCGGCTGTCGCCGGGACGCGAGGTGCGGCTGCGGTATGGGTACTTCATCACCTGCACCAATGTCGTAAAAGACGACGCTGGGCGCGTGGTGGAGGTGCACTGCACTTACGACCCGGAGACGCGAGGCGGGAACGCACCGGACGGGCGGAAAGTGAAGTCGACGATCCACTGGGTATCGGCGGCGCACGCGGTTCCGGCGGAAGTCCGGCTGTACGAGAACCTGTTCACGCGCGAGAACCCGAGCGATGACAGCGAGGGGAAGCAGTTCACAGACTACCTGAACCCGAATTCGCTGGAAGTGTTGACGCTCTGCCAGTTCGAGCCGTCGCTGGCTACTGCTGCGCTGGGCGCGCGATATCAGTTCGAGCGGCTGGGCTATTTCTGCCCGGACTTAGACTCAAAGCCCGGGGCGCTGGTGTTCAACCGCACGGTGGCGCTGCGCGATACGTGGGCGAAAATCGAGAAGAAACTGAAGTAATGCCATGACCATTGTTGGATTGGGCGGGCTGATGGGCGATGCCGCTTGCGCGGTATTGCGCGAGGGCAAAATTGTCGCGGCGGTGGAGCAGAAGAAGATCGCTCGGCGGCACGAGGCGGGTCAACTTCCCGCGGAGGCGATTCACGCTTCGTTGCGCTTGGCGCATGTCGAGCCGGAGCATGTGGAAGCCGTAGCGTTGGCCTTGCCGCTTGGGCCGGGACAGGCGACCGCGCTGCATCTGGCAGTGCGTTCACAGTTCCCGAAGAGCCGTCTGGTGCTGGTGGACCATCATCGGGCGCACGCGGCGAGCGCGTTCTACGCATCGCCGTTCGAGGATGCGTCGGTGCTCACGCTCGACCGGGCCGGCGACTTCCGGTGCGGCGCATTGTGGCGCGGCGCGGGCGTGCATCTGGACCTCGAGCGGGAACTGTATTTTCCGGATTCGCTCGGGGACCTGTACGGGCGCGTGACCGAGTTGCTGGGCTTCCGCGCCGGGGCCGAGGAACACAAAGTTCAGTGGCTGTCGGCAAGCGGCGTGCCCTCGTTCCCGGTGTTTGATGAGATCTTGGGCGCGCCGGAGTGGCCGCGGATTGACCGGAGCTTTCTGGATGCGAGCCGGATGTCGCGGGGAGGGTTTAGCACGCGATTTTACCAGGCGTTGGGACTGCCCGATGAAACGCCGGTCCCGGCTGAGTTGCGGGCAACCGTCGCGGCGAGTCTGCAGAAAGCGGTCGAGAATGCGGTGGCGCGGATGTCGGGCGACGCGCCGCGGCTGTGTCTGGCCGGCGGTCTGGCGTTCAATGCGCTGCTGGTGGCGGCCATGGAGCAAAAGGCTTCGGTATTTGTGCAGCCGGCGGCCGGCAACGCGGGTCTGGCTCTGGGAGCGGCGTATCACGCCTGGCACCACACCTTCGGCGGTCCCCGCCTGGCGCCCCTCGGCGACCTGTTCCTGGGCCCCGGGTTCAGCGCACCGGAGATCAAGCAGGTGCTGGAGAACTGCAAGCTTCGGTTTCATTACCTGGCGACCGGGGACGAGTTAGTCGATACCGCGGTGCGAGTGCTGGGGGAGAACAAGATCATCGCCTGGATGCAGGGCCGCATGGAGTTCGGGCCACGCGCGCTGGGGAACCGGAGCATCCTGGCCTCGCCGCGCGACCCGTATTCCTCGGAAAACCTGAATACCTACATCAAGCACCGGGAGCCGTTCCGCAAATTCGCTGCTTCGGTGCCGGCTGAGTGCGCCGGAGAGTATTTCGCCACCGGGTCGAACGCGCGGTTTCTGGCGACGGTGGGCACGGTGCGGCCGGCGTTTCGCGACACGTTCGCGAGCGCGATTCTGAGCGGGGACAAGATTCGCGTGCATACCGTCGAGCAGGCGGACAACCCGCTGTTCCACCGGTTGCTGCACGCGGCCGGGAAGGCCACGGGGTTGCCCGTCCTCTACAACACGAGTTTCAACTTGTTCAGCGACCCTCTGGTGTGCACGCCGCGGGACGCGGTGCGGAGCTTTTATTCGTCCGGGATCGACGCGCTGTTTGCGGGCAACTTCTACCTCGAAAAGTAGCCGCGGCGGTGA
The DNA here is from genome assembly GCA_021813825.1 of Acidobacteriota bacterium. Taxonomy (GTDB): domain Bacteria; phylum Acidobacteriota; class Terriglobia; order Bryobacterales; family Bryobacteraceae; genus JAJYKC01. Next base: position 24,115 of record JAKAJI010000033.1, read on the forward strand.
TACCTTAATTGCTGATGTCTGAAGCCGAGCAAGCCCACGAACACGCCGAGCACGCCGAACACGCGGCGCATTCCAACGAGCCGTTCACGAAACGTGTCGCGGCGGGGATGGCGATTCTCGCCGCCGTGCTGGCGCTCGTGTCCGTTCTTGGAAGCACGTCAGCGACCGAGGAACTGCTGACGGAGGTCAAGGCCAGCGACGCATGGGCGCAGTACCAGGCAAAGTCGATCCGCCGGTATCAGTCGGAAGTTACGGCCGGCGTGCTT
>JAKAJI010000352.1 GCA_021813825.1 Acidobacteriota bacterium
GCGCACGGCGGGCTCGCCTGGCTCGACTGGTATCTCCGGCAGATGCATAACTACGACTTACAACACAACCAGCGCCTGCTCGACTATCTCGACCTTCACGCCTACATCGCGCCCAACGGCATCTCCTTCGGTGAAGCAACCGATCCGGCAACAAACCAGCTCCGCCTCAGTTCAACCCGCGCCTTTTGGGATCCGAATTATCTTGTTCCCAGCGTCGATCCGACCACACCCATCCGCCTCATCCCGCGCATGCACGACTGGGTGAACAACGACTATCCCGGGACAAAGCTCGCCATTACCGAGTACAACTGGGGAGCGCTCGACGACATCACCGGTGCGCTCGCCGAAGCCGACATCCTCGGCATCTTTGGCCGCGAAGGGCTCGACCTCGGCGCCCTCTGGGGCCCGCCCGCCGACGGCCAGCCCGGCGTCTTCGCTTTCGAAATTTTCACTAACTACGACGGAGCCGGCGGCGCCTTCGGCGAAACCAGCGTCTCGGCCACCACCACCAACCCGGACCTGCTCTCGATCTTCGCCGCGCAGCGCTCCGACCTCGCGCTCACCATCCTCGTCATCAACAAGACCACGAGTCCGATCACCAATCCCATCCCGATCGCGAATTTTCAGAGCGCGGGCCTGGCGCATGTTTATCAGTACAGCGCCGCGGACCTGAGTAAGATCGTCGAGCTACCGGACGTCGCACTCAGTGGCGAAACCATTCCCGGCACGTTTCCCGCCTATTCGATGACCTTGTTTGTCATCCCTGCCGCCAACAGCCAGTTCGCCACGCCCGCCCCGGTCGTCAATGCCGTAGTCAACGCCGCATCCTACACAAGCGGAGTCGCGCCGGGCGAAATGGTGACGCTATTCGGCTCCGGATTAGGTCCCGCCCAACTTCAACCGCTGGCGCTTGATGCCAGTGGCCTGCTCAGCACCGAGGTGGCCGGCACGCGAATCCTGTTCGACGGAATTCCCGCGCCCATCATCTACGTGTCGTCTTTGCAGGCGGCCGCAATGGCCCCGTATTTCATCGCGAACCTCCAGACAGTTCACGTACAGGTTGAATACCAGTCGCACCGCTCCGCCGCGTTTGTCGCCCCGGTTGCCGCCGCGTCTCCCGGCATCTTCACGCGCAACGAGCAGGGTTCCGGCCAAGGGGCCATTCTCAATCCCGATGGTCACACGCCGAACTCCCCGGCCTCGCCCGCGCCGGCCGGTTCCATCGTTTCGCTGTTCTTAACCGGAGAAGGCCAAACCTCGCCGCCCGGCTTTGACGGAAAACTCGCGGCCGCGATCCTGCCCAAACCCCTCTTGCCCGTCTCCGTCACCATCGGTGGACTCCCCGCCGAGGTTGACTACGCCGGCGCCGCCCCGGAAATGGTCGCCGGCATGATGCAGGTGAACGCGCGTATTCCTTCCGCAGTCACGCCAGGCCCCGCGGTGAGCGTCACTGTCACCGTCGGCAATGCCTCCACCGCCGGCAACGTCACGCTCGCCGTTTCCGCACCGTAAACCGAAAAGCAAGTGATAGCATGGACGGCTGCCATGAACCTATGGATTCGCCGTCTCCACATGTATACCGGACTATTCAACTTTTCCCTGCTCGTCGTCTTCGGTCTCGCCGGCCTCGTCGTCACAGCCGATGCGCCGGACATCTTTGCCCCGGGTAATCACCCCGCGGTGTCCACGCAAACCTTCACCGTCCCGCCCTCGGCTTCCGATAAGGAAGCCGGCCAACTCATCGCCAAAACACTTTCGCCGCCGCATTCCGGCCCGCCTTACGTGCATCGCGACGCCTCGCACCAACTCGTGGCGGACTTCTACGGACCAAACGGCCTCGTGCGCGCCACTCTCATCGAACCTGCACACCAACTCCGCATTGAGACCTATCGCAACAGCATCTGGCGCTTCTTCGATAACGTCCACGCGACGACGATTCGCGACAAATCGACCAGCCCCGTCGTCCGCGGCTGGGCCTGGTACATCGAGTGCGGCATCTGGTCGCTGATCTTCATGACGCTGAGCGGCGTCTGGCTCGGCCTGCGCCTCCGGTGGGAATTTCGCTGGACCCGCGTGGCGCTCATCGCGGGTGTGTTTGTGTTCGCCGCGCTCTACTGGATGGAGAGATAAATGCACCGCCTGATCCGCAATTCTCATCTGCTTCTCGGCCTCTTCTCCGTCCTCTTCTTGCTCATGTACGCTGTCAGCGCCTTGCAAATGGCGCATGGCATTCCGGTCTCTTCTGAAACCCATGACGCCTCGCTCACCGCGCCGCCGGGCCTCGAACCGCGTCCGCTGGCCCACTGGCTGATGGATCACCGTGGCTACGACGGCGAACTGGGGGAAGTGAAGCCAACCCCGAACGGCTCCCGTTTCCGCATCACCCGCGCTGGGGGCAACGTGCTGGTGACTTACGACCGCGCCGGCGGCCAAACCACCGTGCACGAGACTTCGCTCGGCTTTCTCGGTATGCTCAACCGTCTGCATCATTTCCACGGCTTGCGCCATGAGACCTTCGCCGGCGCCGCCTGGGGTTGGGAACTTCTTCTCATCTCTGTCGCGCTCATTGTGATGGGCCTGAGCGGCATTTACCTCTGGTTCAAAATCTACAAGGAGCGCGCCGCCGGAACCATTTTGCTCGCCGCAAACCTCGTGATTTCGCTCGTTCTGCTGTGGTCGCTCCGTGCCTGAAGACGCTTGCGGCTTAGCGGCCGGATTGCGCGTGATGGTGGCCGCCCTTGGATTTTGTTACATTTGAGGCTTCACTCGCGGTCGTTCTGAATGTCTGTCCAGATCCTCGTTCAGGGAAAACTTACCGGCGTCCCGGAGTTCCTCACCGCTCCCAGCGCGGGTGCGCTCAATGCATCCGACGCCGAGAGTCTGCTCGCCGGCCGGTCGCACTGGGTCAGCTTGCTGATGGAGGTGCTGCCGCGCGCTCTGCTGGCCGAACTCGGCTTGTCGAAACTGTTGCTGGGTTCAAGTGGCGCCGCGCAGTTCCTGCTCATCCTGCCCGGCGAGGCACGCGAGCACACCGATGCGTTCCTGGACTCAGCGCGGGAGGCCGTACGCCGCCGCAGCGCGAACCGGTTGGACCTGCTCTGGGCCGTCACCGAAAACCTCGGCGACTGGACCATCGTTCGCAAGCGCTTGAACGACGAATTGCAGCGCAAGGAAAACCTGCCGCTCGCCGCCATCGGTGCGTCATTCTTTGCTTCCGCCGCCCCCGAACCCCCGCCCGATTTCGACCGCTTCTTTATGGACGAAATGGGCCGCCGTCTTCGCGAAGCGCAGAGCGTGGGATGGTCGCCGGCGGACCCCGCGGAAATGCTTCTCGATGACGGCCGGTACAAGTGGCCTCTGCGCGAAGGCGAAGACGCCATTCCTCTGGCGCGTCAGGCCGCCCTCACCGACGATGGCGACGCCATCGCTACCGCCGCGGACCTGGGCCGCCGCGCCGAAGGACGGCCCGTTTGGGGCGTGCTGCGCGGCGACGCCGATGACTTCGGCATCCGCCTCCGCCGCGCTTCTTCCATCGAAGAGCACGTGCATCTTTCGGTGCTGTTCAAACAGTTTTTCGCCGGCGAACTCGAACTGCTCTGTACAATGCCCGGCTTCTGGAACAAGGTCACCCTGTTTTATTCCGGCGGCGACGACTTCGCCGTCTATGGCGCCTGGGACGCACTCATCCTGCTCGCGCGCGAGGCCCATCGCGTCTTCGAACGATTCGCCCAGGAGAACCTGCAGGAGTTTCCCGGCCCCGAAGGCAAGACCATCAGCATGGCCATCGCGCTCGCGCCGGACGAAGATGCCCCTCTTGCCGAGGTGTTCCAGTCCGCCGGTGAGAGACTGGAAGCAGCCAAGTGCTCGGACAAGGACTGCTGTCACCTGCTGGGCCGGACCATCGAGTGGAAAGAACTCGCCGACGCGGCGGAGTTGAAGGACGACCTCACGCGCATGGTGAGTGAATTTGGAATGACGCCGGAGTATCTGCTCGACCTCTGCGCGATCTACCGCGAAACGCGGCGCGGCGGACGGGTTCGCCGTCCGGAGCGGCCCTGGCGCTTCCATCGCCGGCTGCTGCGCGTGTTGACCGGTTCCCGGTCGCGTGATTTTCAAAAGGCGCGCAATGCGCTGATCGCCAGCCTGGTGGGACGTAACGCCGCCAGTTTCAAGCTTCGGCCCTCGGGCCGTGTGGCGCTCGAATGGGCGCGGCTGGCGGTGGGCGCCTAGTTAACGATCAAAAAACGGAGAAACTTATGGCGGAAGAAGGCCAGACGGAACAAATCAACGAAACGCAGCCGCGCCCGCAAGGCCAGCAGGCAAAGCCCCGGGAGAACCGTCCCCCGCGTGAAGGCCCCCGCGGGCGAAGCGACGACCGCCGGGACGACCGCAGAGAGGGCCGCGAAGGCGGGCAGCGCGGCCGGCCCGAAGGCCCTCCCGAAATCGATCTGGACAAACTGGTCGCCGATAGCCTCTATCTCGACAATCAGGCCCACGCCATCGTCAGCCGCATGCGCGACATGGATTCGGGCACCAAGAGCCAGTTGCGGCGCTTGTACAACGCCGTCCGCCGCGCCTGCCGCGCTCCGGAAGGCGAGCGGCAACACCAGTTCGTCATGCTGCGCGCCCGGCTGGCCTACACCATCGCCCGCCACTCGCTCCGCAGCCTGGACACACTGGAGCGCCTGCTGCTCAACGTCACGCGGAAAAACGAGCCGCGCGGCTACGAGCGCTTTAAGGATCTGTTCGAGGCCATAGTCGCCTACAACGAGTAGTCGTTCACTGCCGAAGGAACGTTCATGAGTTCGCACACCGCACAAACTGAGCTGAAGCTCATCGGAAAACTGATACTGGAAGGCGACCTGGATTGCCGGACCGGCCTGCACATCGGGGCAGGGAAGGGGTCGCTCGAAATCGGCGGCGCCGATAACCCGGTCATAAAGGACGCCTTCGGGCTGCCATACGTGCCCGGCAGCACGCTGCGCGGGCGCCTGCGCTCGCTGCTCGAACAGGCCAGCGGCCTCGCCGTGCCGTCGGAACTGGTTTATCTTTCCCGCCGCAAAGGCCAGGAGGTACGGATCCATCAAAGCGACCGTCCCGATGACGATATCTGCATCCTGTTCGGCCGCAACCCCGGACGTCTGGATCGCGTCACCGGCGGCGAGCCGATCGAAGGAGCCTCGGCCAGCCCGGCGCGGCTCACCGTCTACGACGCCCCGCTCGTTGCCGAAAGCATCACCGCCCAGATGCGCGAAAACCTCGACGACGAGTTGACCGAAGTC
>JAKAJI010000353.1 GCA_021813825.1 Acidobacteriota bacterium
GCGATGGTATCGGCGAAGGCGGTGGATCCGGCCGTTTACCCTTTCTATGGCAGCGTGACGCTGGACCCGGCGCGACCGCTGGCGAGCCTGCTTAACGATCACACGATTGCGGTGGGCGAAGACGTGCTGCTGCGGCTGGGCGCGCATATCGGCGACACGGTGCGGTTGGGCGGGCAGGAGTTCCAGATTGTGGCGACGGTGGTTTCCGAGCCGGACCGGATGAGCGGGAACATCAACGTTGGGCTGCGGGTGCTGATGACGCGCGGGGGGCTGGAGCGGACGGGGTTGATCCGATTCGGGAGCCGTGCGGCGCAGCGGCTGTTATTCAAGCTTCCGGCGAAAGGGCTGACGGTGGAGGAGGCGAAGGCGGAGTTGCATCGCGCGTTCCCGGAGGCGCAGGTTCTGGGTTACCGGGAGACGAATCCGGGGCTGACGCGGGGGTTGGACCGGGCGACGATGTTTCTGAGCCTGGTGTGCCTGATTGCGTTGATCGTGGGCGCGATCGGGGTGGCATCGGCGATGCACGCGCACCTGAGCCAGAAGATGGACACGATCGCGGTGATGAAGTCGATCGGGGCGCGGTCGGCACAGGTGATCCGCGTGTACACCCTGGAAGCGGTGTTGCTTGGACTGGGCGGGTCGCTGGCGGGGATTGTGGCGGGCGCGGGGATCGAGCACGCGTTTCCCGTTTTGTTGAAGCGGTATTTCCCGCTGCCGGTGGAGATTGGATGGGACTGGCCGGCGGCGCTCGAGGGGCTGGCGTGCGGAATGTTGACGACGCTTCTGTTCACGGTGCCGCCGCTGGTGCGGATCCGGCGAATCCGGCCGAATTTGATCCTGCGGCGCGACATGCCGGAGAGCCGGCCGGGGTGGCGGGAGCGGTTGCGGGAATCGCGGCAGAGCGCGGCGTGGGGGCTGGTGATCCTGGTGGCATTGGGCGCGCTGGCGGCGTGGCTGGGAGGCTCGCTGCGCGCGGGCGTGTATTTCGCCGGCGGGCTTCTGGTGAGCCTGATCGCGCTGTCGGTGGTGGCTTGGGTTCTTTTGCGGGCGGTGCGGGTTCTGCTGCGCGCCTTCGGCGTGCATCTACCCACGAGCATTCGACAGGGTCTGGCGAACCTGGACCGGCCGGGGAACCAGGCGCAGGCGGTGCTGGTGGCGCTCGGGGTGGGCGTGATGTTCACGCTTTCGATTTTTCTGGTGCAGAAGTCGCTGGTGGCGGAGATTGTGGAGACGGCGCCGCCGGGCTTGCCGAACATTTTTCTCATTGACGTTCAGCCCAGCCAGCACGACGAAGTGATTTCGCTGGTTCGGTCGACGCTGGGTGTGAAGACTTCGCTCGACATTGTGCCGTCGATCCAGGCGCGCATCACGAAGGTGAACGGGGTGCCGACGGAGGACCTGCCGCTGAAAGGATTTGACCGGCGGTTTACGCACACGCGCGCAATGACGACGGCGGCCACACAACCGTCTGGGATCGATGTGCGCGCCGGGCAGTGGTGGAGGGACGGCGGCAAGGGGATGGAGATTGCGGTGGCGGAAGGGGCGGCCAAGACGCTCCACCTGGCGCCGGGCTCGACGCTGGAACTCAGCGCGATGGACCGGGACATTCCGGTGCGCGTGGCGGCGATTTACCGCGTGGACGGATTCCGGATGTCGGGCATGAGCGAGTTTGTGGCCACGCCGAAGGCGCTCGAAGGTTTGCCGGCGATTTACTATGGCGGGCTGCACGTGCCGAAAGCCAAGGTCGGGCAACTGGAGCGCGTGATGTACGACAAGTTTCCGACGGTGACGGTGATCAACATCGCGGAGGCGCTCGAGTTAGTGCAGGAGGTGGTGGACCAGGTGGCGCTGCTGATCCGGTTCTTGTCGGCGTTTGCGATCGCAGGCGGTGTGATCATTCTTGCTTCGAGCGTGGCGGGCACGCGGTTCCGGCGGATTCGCGAGGTGGTGATTTTGAAGACGCTGGGCGGGACGCGGCGGCGGATTGCGCGGGTATTCTCGGTGGAGTTTCTGGTGCTGGGCTCGGTGGCGGGACTGATGGGCGGAATGCTGGCGGCGGGTTTTTCGACGCTGGTGCTGCACCGGTTGCTTGAGGGACACGGCCGTGTGGCGTGGGGGCCGATTCCGATTGCGGTGGCGATCACGGCGCTGGTGGCGGACGGAACGGGATGGCTGGCGAGTTTTCGTATCCTGGGTCAGAAGCCGCTCGAAATTCTTCGCGAAGACTAACTCATGCCTAATGCCGATTCGGTTGCTGATGAATTACTGTTGTTACTCGAACGTTCCGCGGGTTCCGCTTACTATGGCGAACCGGTGACACAACTGGAACACGCGCTGCAGTGCGCGCAGCTTGCGCGGGATGCGGGCGCGAGCGACGACCTGGTGCTGGCCGCACTGCTGCACGATGTCGGGCACCTGATCGAGGATGAGAGCGCGATGCGTCACGACGAAGTGGGCGTGATCAATCACGACGAAGTGGGGGCGCAGTTTCTGCTCGAGCGCGGCGTGTCGAAGAAAGTGGCGGAACTGGTGGGCGGCCATGTGGAGGCGAAGCGTTATCTGACGGGAACGAATCCCGAGTATGCGGCGAAGTTGTCGGATGCGAGCGCGACGACGCTGGCGTTGCAGGGCGGGCCGATGAACGCGGCGGAGGCGGCGGCGTTCCGGGGCGATCCGCTGATGGCCGAGAAACTGCGGCTGCGGAGTTGGGATGAGCAGGCGAAGCGGCCGGGGTGGGAAGTGGCTCCGCTTGCGAGTTATCGTGAGCTGCTGGTGAGGCACCTGGAGCGCTGAGATGCCTCCCAACAAGATGAGGGTCACCGTGGTAGGCGGTGGCATTGTGGGGTTGGCGCACGCTTATGCGGCGGCGCGGCGCGGTTTCGACGTGACGTTGTTCGAGCGCAATGAGCGGGCGCAGGGAGCGTCGGTGCGGAACTTCGGGCTGATCTGGCCGATCGGGCAGCCAGCGGGGGACGGATTGCGACTGGCGCTGCGGAGCCGGGAGATTTGGCTGGAGATGCTCGATGGGGCGGGAATGCCGTATCTGGCGACGGGCTCGCTGCATGCGGCGTATCGCGACGATGAGGAAGCGGTGGGGCGGGAGTTTGCCGAGACGGGGCCGGGGCAAGGGTATGACTGCCGGTGGCTGCCGACGGCGGAAGCGTTGATTCGTTCGCAGGCGCTGGTGGCGGATGGTTTGCGCGGAGCGTTGTGGAGTGCGACGGAGATCACGGTGGATCCGCGGATTGTACTGGCGCGGGTGCCGGAGTTTCTGGCGGAGCGGTACGGGGTGAAACTGGAATACGGCCACGCGGTGCGTGTGGCGGCGCCGCCGGTGGTGGAGACGGCGCGGGGAAAATTCGAAGCGGACCGGGTGATTGTTTGCGCGGGGGACGATTTTGAGACTCTGTTTCCGCAAGTGTTCGCGGCGGCGGGGCTGGTGCGGACGAAGCTGCAGATGATGCGGACGCCGCCGCAGCCCAATGGCTGGCAGCTTGGTCCGGCGCTGGCGGGCGGGTTGACGATGCGGTATTACCCGAGCTTCGAGTTGTGTTCGAGCCTGGGTGCGTTAAAGCGGCGGGTGGCGGAGGAGACGCCGGAGTTCGACCGGTGGGGCATTCACGTGATGCTGTCGCAGACGGCGGCGGGTGAGATCACGATCGGGGATTCGCACGAGTATGGGCGCAGCGTGGATGTGTTCGACAAGCCGGAGATCGACGATTTGATTTTGGGCGCGCTGCGCGGGTTCGCGCGCTTGCCGGTGATGCAGATTGCGCGGCGGTGGCACGGGGTGTATGCGCGGCACGGATCGAAATTGTACCTGCACGAGAAGCCGGCGGAGGGAGTGGATGTGGTCACGGTGACGCGCGGCGTGGGGATGACGCTGTCGTTCGGGCTGGGGGAGCAGACGGTAGCCGCATGGGGGCAGGGATGAGAATTCCGGCGGTGATTTTCGACTGGGCCGGGACCACAGTGGACTTCGGCTGCCGCGCGCCGGTGGAGGCGATTCGAGAGGCGTTCGCCTCGTTTGGCGTGCCGCTTTCGGGGGCAGAGGCGCGGGCGCACATGGGACTGCCGAAGCGGGAACACATTCGCGCGACGTGCGCGGATGCGGCGGTGGCGGAGCGGTGGGCGGCGAAACACGGGGCGCGGCCGAGGGATGTGGATGTCGAGCGGATCTACGCGGCTTTTCTGCCGATGCAGTTGGCCGCGATCGAGCAACACTCGCGGGTGATTCCGGGCGTGGCCTCGCTGGTGGCGCACCTGCGGGCGCGGGGGGTTCGGATCGGCTCGACGACTGGCTATACGCGCGAAATGCTCGATTTGGTGATGAAGCGCGCGGCGTGCGAAGGCTATTTGCCGGAGGCGAGCGTGACGCCGGAGGAAGCGGGGATGGGACGGCCGGCGCCGCTGATGTGCTACCTGAACGCGGTGCGATTGCGGGTGTATCCGCTGAGCGCTTGCGTGAAGATCGGGGATACGGTAAGCGATATCGAAGAGGGGCGCAACGCGGGGATGTGGACGATCGGGATTGCGGTGACGGGGAACGAGGTGGGGTTGAGTGAGGAGGAGTGGCAGGCTCTTGACGAGGGGGAGCGCGAGCGGCGGGCGGAGGCGGCGCGGCGGCGGTTGCTCGATGCGGGCGCGGATTTCGTGGCTGACAGCGTGGGCGAATGCGAGCCGCTGCTCGATGAAATCGAACGGCGTTTAGCCGCGCGCGCCTAGGGCCTCGGGGGCATCCCATTCGCGCCAGCCGCCGAGGAGGGGGAAGTAGAGGCCGAGTTTGGTTTTGCACGCGTCGATAGCGCCCAGGATGCGGGCGTAGCGTTCGAGTTGTTCGCGGTGGCGCTCGCGTTCGTTATCGAGGAAGGCGTCGAGGGAGCCGCCGGTGTGGTCGCTGACTTTGAAGTCGACGATCCAGCGGACGCCGGAGTCGAGGAAAGTGCGGTCGATGCGGAAGTCGCCTTCGGGGGTGCTGAGGGCGAGTTCGGTGGCGGCTTCTGTGTGCGGGGAGAGGATCCAGCGGCCGCGGTCATCGGCGAGGGTTGTCAAGAGGGAGCGCGCGACGCGGGCGACGGCGGCGGGGAGTTCGTCTTCGGGGACGCCGAGGTTGCGGAGGGCGTTGGCGAAGGCGCGGTGCGAGCGGGTGATGGCCGTGGCGTCCCAACGGTCGAGGCCTTCGCGGGCGATGCGTTGGAGGTAGGCGTGGACGACCTCGCCGCAGCGGCGGGCGGTGGCGCCGACCCAATCGTAGGTGATCTCGGGTTGGGATTCGAC
>JAKAJI010000354.1 GCA_021813825.1 Acidobacteriota bacterium
AGTCCCCAGCGGCTGGCTCGGCGACCGCCTCGGCGCCCGCGGCGTCCTCCTCCGCATCGTGCTCTGGTGGAGCGGCTTCAAGGCCCTCTCCGGATGGATGTTCTCCTTCATCCCCATGGTCACCGTCCGCTTCCTGTTTGGCGCCGGAGAAGCGGGTTGCTTCCCCAACCTCACCAAAGCCTTCGCCACCTGGCTTCCCCACGGAGAACGCACCCGCGCCCAGGGCATCCTCTGGACCTTCGCACGCTGGGGCGGCGCTTTCACTCCTCCACTCGTCGTCCTCTTCCTTTCCTGGATGAACTGGCGCTGGGCCTTCACCGTCTTCGGCATCCTCGGCGTCGCCTGGGCCATCCTCTTCGCCCGCTGGTACCGCAACAACCCTGCCGATCATCCCTCCGTCAACGCCGCCGAACTCGCGCTCATCCACCACGGCGCTTCGCAGGCCTCCACGCATGCTCACGTCCCCTGGACCAAAATCGTCCGCTCGCGCAGCGTACTCCTGCTGTGGGTTCAATACTTCTGCCTCACCTACCCCTGGTACTTCTACATCACCTGGTTGCCCACCTGGCTCCAGGAGCGCCACCACCTTTCCGAATCGGCCAGCGCCAACTACTCCGTGCTCCCTCTTCTGCTCGGTGGCACTGGCGCCCTGCTCTGCGGCTTCCTCCTCGCTCCACTGGCCCGCCACATCGGCGGCGTCGCCCGTGCCCGCCGCATCGTCGCTGCCTCCGCCTTCGTCGGCGCCTCCGTCCTCATGGCTCTCTGCAGCCAGTTGAACAGCCCCCCGCTCGCCATGATCGTCATGGGCTTGGCAAGCTTCTGCAACGACCTCGTCATGCCGCCTTCCTGGACCGCCTGCATGGACATTGGCGGCCGCTTCGCCGGCACCGTCTCCGGCTCCATGAACATGGTCGGCAACCTCGCCGGCTTCGTCGCTCCCGTCGCCGGCGGCTACATCCTCCACTTGACCCACGGCAACTGGAACATCTTCCTCTACTCCATGGCCGCCGTCTACCTCTGCGGCGCCTTCTGCTGGCCCTTCATCGACCCCGTCACCCCGCTCGAACTGCACCCCACCGAGCCCGACTAAGCCGCTCGAAGGCAAACCACCGCGTTCAACCCGCCGAAGGCAAACGAATTCGACAGCGCGTACTCGCACTTCACCGCTCGCGCCTCGTTCGGAATCACATCCAGGTCGCACGCCGCGTCCCTCGACGTGTAATTCGCCGTCGGCGGCAGCACGCCCTCCCGCAGCGCCATCAACGTCGCCACCGCCTCAATCGCTCCCGCCGCTCCCAACGCGTGCCCGTGCATCGACTTCGTCGAACTCACTCGCAGCCTCCCGGCGTGCGCGCCAAACACGCTCTTCAGCGCCGCCGTCTCCGTCGCATCGTTGGCCTGAGTCCCCGTGCCATGCGCATTCACATATTCGATCGCTTCCGCCGCCAACCCGGCGTCTTTCAGCGCCGCCCGCATCGCCCGCGCTGCCCCCTCCGCGCTCGGCTGCGTCACGTGATGCGCGTCGCTCGACATCCCAAATCCCACAATCTCGCCGTAAATCGTAGCACCCCGCGCCTTCGCCGCCTCCATCGGCTCCAGCACCAGCATCGCCGCGCCTTCGCCCAGAATCAGCCCCTTGCGGTCCGCCGAAAACGGCCGGCAGGTATCCGGCGCCACTACGCGCATCGCCTCCCACGCCTTCAAAAACCCCAGGCTGAACACCGCCTCGCTCCCGCCCGCCACCGCCATCTCCACCGCGCCCGATCTGACAAGCTGAAACGCCTGTCCCAGCGCATGGTTCGACGACGAGCACGCCGTCGAAATCGTGTAGACCGGCCCCACAATTCCATGCTCCAGCGATATCCGGCTCGCCGCCGCGTTCTCCATGATCCGCGGGATCGTCAACGGGCTCACCCGCGGGCTATTGCGCCCATAGAGTGCGACGAACTCCTCGTCCTCGCTCCCTTGCCCGCCCACGCACGACCCCGTCACAATGGCCGTCTGCTCGCGTAACTCCGGTGTCCACTCCACCCCCGCCGCCCGGATCGCCTCCCGCGCCGCCACCGCCCCGTACTGCGCGAACGCGTCCAGTAGCGTCGCCTCGCGCGGGTCGAAATGCTCCTCACCCTTCCAGCCCCGCACTTGCGCCCCGAACTTGAACCGCAGCCGCTCCAGGTCCACGCCCTCGATCTCGGCAAACCCCGGCCGCCCGCTCGACACCGCCTCCCACAACGGCCTCACGCCCACGCCGAATGCCGTCACCGCCCCCAACCCGGTGACCACTACGCGCCGCACGTTCAGACCGCCGCACCCGCGCTGCCGGCCTTGGCCTCGAGCAGCTTGCGAATCCCCTCCGCAATCTCGCTCACCGAGCGCAGCTTCTGCGCCTCCTCGTCCGGAATGTTCACGTTGAACTCGTTCTCGAGTGCAAACAGGATGTTGATCCCATCCAGCGAGTCGATATGCAGTTCCTCGAACGTGCTCGCCTCCGTCACCGCCCCCGGCTCCAGATGCTGCGCCGTCGCGATCACCTGAATCACACGCTGGGTTACGTCGTCTTGGTCGGGCATAAGATTTGAGTCACCGTCTCAAACTGGTATCCGCGGTCGCGAAGCGCCGGAATCACGCGCCGCACGGCTTCGAGCGTTTGCGCTATGTCCGGGTCCGGCATAACGCCCCGGCCGTCATGTAAACAGATTATCGCGCCTTCGCTCGCTCCGCTGAGCAAGCGCTTCGCAATTCCCTCCGCCGGCAAGGTCCAGTCCCTTCCAATCACCGTCCACATCACCCCCGTCAACCCCGCTTCCCGCTGTGCCGCCCCAAGCCCCGGCCATCGCACGCCGTATGGCGCCCGGAACCATCGCGGCCTCACGCCGCACACCTCTTCAATCGTCTTCTGCCCGCCACTCACCTCTTCGCGGACAAACGCCGCGCTCCGCAGCCACAGCCGCGCGTGATTCTCCGTGTGGTTCCCAATCTCGTGCCCCGCCGCCGCCGCCTCCCGCGCCACTCCCGGCAACCTCCTGACATTCTTCCCGCAAAAAAAGAACGTCGCCTTTACACCCTCGCGCGCCAGCACCTCCAGCAGCCGCGGCGTCGACTCCGAAGGCCCGTCGTCAAACGTCAGCGCCACCGACTTCCGGTCCCGCGCGCCCCGGTAAACCGACGGCGCAAATACCTGCGACGTCCGCCCGCGCACCGCCCAACTCATCCACGCAACCCCGGCCACCGGCGCCGCCCCGAACCACAGGCTCGTCATCATCCTCGCTCCCAGCCTACCAGTCCCATCTGCTTCCCCAATCGGCAGCAAACCCATCCTCACGCCGGACTATCTTGAGGGGCGGACCAACCGCCGTCGTTACGCCAGACGGCGAAACCTGGATGTTAGAATGAAGCCCGCCATGACGTCTGTCCTCCGCTTGGCCGCCCTGGCCGCGGTATTTTCCCTTACTCTCGCCGCCCAGGAACTCCGCATCACCGGCGGCGCCGCCGATCACCAGGTCTTCCAGCGTAACCCCGGCGGCCTGGCCGACATCCCCATCAACGGCGCCGCCGTCAACCGCAAAGCCAACGGCAAATTCGTCGAACTCCGCCTCAGTTCGCGCAACGGCCCCATCGCCGGCTTCGATTGGATCTCCTTCGCCCGCGTCCAGCGCGGCAACTGGTCCGGCACCCTCCACAACGTCCCCACCGGCGGACCCTATCGCATCGAAATCCGCCTCCGCGATTCCCCCATCGTCCTCACCATTGATGACGTCCTCGTCGGCGACCTCTGGCTCCTCGCCGGCCAGTCCAACATGGAAGGCCACGGCGACCTCATCGACGTCCAGCCACCCGACCCCCTCGTCCACACCTTCGACATGACCGACAACTGGGCCATCGCCCAGGAACCTCTTCACACCCCCGAAAACGCCGTCGACCCCATCCACTGGCCCCTCAACGCGAAACGCGAGCCCGAACGGCTCACCGGGGATAAACTCACCACCTTCATCGCCAGCCGCAAAAAAGGCGCAGGCCCAGCCCTCCCCTTCGCCGTCGACATGCTCAAATTCACCGGCATCCCCGTCGGCCTCATCCCCTGCGCTCACGGCGGCACTTCCATGGAGGAGTGGTCTCCCTCCCTCCGCGACCGCGGCGGCCAAAGCCTCTACGGCTCCATGCTCCGCCGCTTCCGTGCCACCGGCGGCCACGTCAAAGGCGTCCTCTGGTACCAGGGAGAATCCGACGCTAATCCTCGCGCCGCTGCGAATTTCGAAGCCCGCTTCGTGCAATTCGTCGCCGCCCTCCGCACCGACTTCGGCGATCCCAATCTCCCCTTCTACTACGTCCAAATCGGCCGCCACGTCAGTGCGACCAACGTCACCGAGTGGAACCACGTTCAGGAAGCGCAGCGCCTGGCGGAAGCCAATATCCCCCACTCCGGTATGGTCGCCTCCATCGATCTCTCCCTCGACGACGGCATCCACATCAGCACCCCGGATCTCAAACGCCTCGGCATGCGCCTGGCCCGCCGCGCCTGCCACGATCTTTATCCTGCCCTCGGCGGCTGCGGCGCCTTCAAACCCGGACCCCATCCCGTCAGCGCTTTCTACGGCGGCGGCGTCATCGCCGTCAGCTTCTACGGCGTCAACGGCCGCCTCACCGCTCCAGGCCGCATCGCCGGATTCTCCATCCACACCCCCGACGGCGCTGAAGTCCCTCTCATCTACAAAGCCACCATCGACCCCGCCGAGGCCAGCACCGTCCGCCTCCACATCCAGGGCAAACTCCCTCCAGGCGCGGCTCTCTACTACGGCTTCGGCAAGGATCCCTTCTGCAACCTCACCGACGAACTCGACATGGCCGTCCCCATGTTCGGCCCCATGCCCATCCGCTCGGCGAACTGACCTCAGGCCAGGTCCACCGCGATCACTTCATGCACCCCGATCTCCGGTGTCTCAAACTCCAAAGCATCCCCACTCTGCCGGTACTGCGCCGCACGGTCCGCCACTAAGTACCGCGCCCCCGTCGCCCTCCGCCCCGCCGGTACCCGCACCCGCACCCTCTGCCCTACCAGCGGAACCACCTCCCGCACCGGCCCCTTCATCATCATCGGATTCGTCAAATTTACCAAGTGCACCGTCATCGAATCCTTCTGCTCCCACACCGCCAGATCGATCACTCCCGGCCCCGTCACCACCGCCACCGGCGTTTCATTCGTCGCCCACCGGATCGCGTTCCCCAGCAACCTCCCGTGGTCCACGTTCAGCACCTGCCAGAACGTCCGCCCG
>JAKAJI010000355.1 GCA_021813825.1 Acidobacteriota bacterium
TATACCGCGACGGGGCGTGGCAGATCGATTACCGGCGGCTGCGCGTGGTGGCACGGAAGGTGGAGTGAGGTGAGGGCCGCGGTTGGCGGCGTGCCGATACCTGACGAGAAGCCGAGGCCCAGCCAGACGCGGCGAACCAGCGGAGAGAGGAAACGCGATTAGGATAGCGCCGGGTGCGAGGTCAGGACGAAGGCGATTCGCACCTTCGTGTTAGGCTTGCGGACGGAGGGGGCCTTCCGGTGTGCCGGAGGCAACTTAACTTTCGGGGAGGTTTCGAATGGCGACGACCGCGAGTGTGGCGCAGGCGTTTTTCGACGCGTGCGAGACGGGAAAAGGCTGGGAGGTTTGCAAGGCTTATTGCACGGGCGACGCTACGTTTTCCGCGCAAGCCGAGCCGCTGTTGGGCGTCAAGACTCTGGCCCGATACACGGATTGGATGAATGGCATGGGGGCGGTTTTGCCGGGAGCGAGTTACGAGGTGAAGTCGTTCGCGACGGACGCGGCTCGAAACCAGGTGGTGGTCTACGCGGTGTTTCACGGCACACACACCGGCAATGGTGGACCGGTGCCGCCGACGGGACGCAGCACGAGCACGGACTACGTTTACGTGATGCAGTTTGAAGGCGACAAGATCGCCCACATGACAAAGATCTGGAACGCGGGGTTCGCCATGAAGGAGCTGGGTTGGATGTAGTTCCGTTTACCCCAGGGCTTGGCGAAGAAGCACGGCGGCTTGGGCGGCGGAGTGGCGGGCTCGGGGGGTCAGGGGTTCGCCGGGGGCGAGGCTGGTGATGGGGACCCGGCAGGCGAGGGCGCGGCCGGTGAAGGCGTAGAGACTGCGGGCGAGGGCGAGGACTTCTTCGGGGGTGGAGATGTGGGTGAGGGAGGGAGGCGGCGGGGTGGGCTCGACCGGAGCGAGGGTGACTTCTTGGGCGAGTAAGTCGGCGTCGACGAAGACGACTAAGTCATAAGTCGCGATTTGAGCGGATAACTCGGGAGTAAGTTGGGTCAGCGAAAGAGTTTCGAGACCCGGCGAGGGCAGGATGAGTTCGAGGGTTGCATCGGCCACGGCGTCGTCGCCGCGGAGGGGGTTGCCGATGGCGACTAAGAGCGCCTTCATGCGCCCGAGCGTGTGAGGCGGCGGAGGACGGCGCCGTTGTTAACGATTTCAACGACGAGCCGCATCCGGCCCAGGGCGTGAGTCGAGCAGGAGAGGCAGGGGTCGTAGCAGCGGATGGCGGCTTCGACGCGGTTGACCATTCCTTCTTCGAAATCGTTGCTTTCTTCGAGGGGTTTGAGGAAGCGGCGGGCGGTCTGCTCGACCGATGCGTTCATGGCGTGGTTGTTCTGGGCGGTGGCGATCAGGAGATCGGCTTTGGTCATGAGTCCGTTTTTGTCGACCCAGTAGTGATGGAAGAGCGTGCCGCGCGGGGCTTCGCAGGAGCCGATGCCTTCGCGGCGATTGAGCGAGGCCTTGGCGTGGATGTTGTCGTCGAAGAGGTCGCGGTCGGCCATGAGTTCTTCGATGCGCTCGGCGCAGTGGAGCATTTCGATGAGGCGGGCGAGGTGGTAGTGGAAGGACTGGCAGACGGCGCCTTCGCCGCGCTGTTTGAATTCGCGGAGTTCGCGGTCGGCGAGCGATGTGCCGGCGAAGCGTGCGACGTTGAGGCGGGCGAGAGGGCCGACGCGGTAGTGGCCCTGCGGGTAGCCGAACGGGCGGTAGAAGGGGAACTTCATGTAGGAGTAATCTTCGCTTGCCTCGCCCAGGAACGTGGAGTAACGGGTGGGGTCGAGGTGTTCGGCGATGCAGTTGCCGGCCGAGTCGACGATGCGGATGGTTCCGTCGTAGTATTCGAGGCCGCCTTCGTCGTTGACGGTGGCGAGGAAGAGCGAGGGAAAGTTGCCGATGTGATTGAGTTCTTCGGGGAAGGAGTCCAGCAGGGACTTGAGGCGGCCGAGGGCGAGGTGGATCGATTCGAGGACCTCGGGGATCCAGGAGAGGATCTCGTCGCGCTGGGCATTGGTGAACTGGCGGGAGACGCCGCCGGGTCCGCTCCAGCCGGGATGGATGCGCTTGCCACCGACGGTTTCGATGATGCGCTGGCCGAACTGGCGGAGGCGGATGCCGCGGCGGGCGAAGTCCTGGTCTTCGGCGAGGAGGCCGAAGATGTTGCGTTTGGGGGCGGGCGAGTCGAAGCCGAGCAGCAGGTCCGGGGCGGAGAGGTGAAAGAAGCTGAGGGCGTGGGACTGGAGGACTTGCGCGTAGTTGACGAGGCGGCGCTGTTTTTCGGCGGCGCGGGGGATTTCGACGCCGAGGAGCATGTCGCCGGCCTTGGAGGAGGCGAGAACGTGGCTGACGGGGCAGATTCCGCAGACGCGGGCCATGAGGCCGGGCATTTCCTGGAAGGGGCGACCTTGGCAGATTTTTTCGAAGCCGCGGAATTCGGTGACGTGGAAGCGGGCGGAGGAAACGGCGCCGGTTTCATCGACCTCGATGGTGATCTTGGCGTGGCCTTCGATGCGGGTGACGGGTTCGATCCTGATGCAGCGGTTCATGCGCCGAACCTCCTTCCTTCGCGGGAGGGCGTTTCGCCATTGAGCAGAGCGGCGACGAACTCGAAGATGGCTTCGGCCGAGGGCGGGCAGCCGGGGAGGAAATGATCGACGGAGACGACATCCTGGACGCGGAGGACGCGGGGGAGGAGGCGTGGGACGATGCCTTCGAGAGAGGGGATTGTGCCGGTGATGGAGAGTTCGTTGTAGGCGCGGTGGAGGACGTCGTCGAGATGGTAGAGGTTGCGGAGGGCGGTGACGTTGCCGGTGACGGCGCAATCGCCGAAGGCGACGAGGATTTTGGTGCGGGCGCGGACGGTGCGGATGTCGCGGAGGTGGTCCGTATTGGCGACGGCGCCTTCGACGAGGGTGATGTCGATGCCTTCGGGGAAGTGTTTGACGTCGGCGATGGGGGAGTAGCAGACGTCGGCGAGGGAGGCGAGTTCAATGAGGCGCTCGTCGAGGTCGAGGAAGGACATGTGGCAGCCGGAACAGCCGCCGAGCCAGACGGTAGCAAGTTTTGGTTTAGCGGGCATGGCGAATCAGGCGATCCAGAGTTTCTTTTCGCGGGCGGTGACGATGTAGCGGAGGAAGCCGCGGTCCTTGCGCATGTCGGCGACGGTTTTGCCTTTGGAGAAGAGGGCGCCGGTGGGGCAGACCTGGACGCACTTGCCGCAACTGGTACAGCTTGCGCTTTCGCCCCAGGGTTCGCCGAGGTCGGTGATGACGCGGGAGTTTTTGCCGCGGCCGGCGACGTCCCAGGTGTGGGCGCCTTCGACTTCGTCGCAGACGCGGACGCAGCGGGTGCAGAGGATGCAGCGGTTGTGGTCGAGGCCAAAGCGGTCGTGGCTTAAGTCGACGTCGAGGGTGGGGTATTGGGGGCGGAGGCGGACGTGGTCGACGCCGAGTTGGGCGGCGAGGTCCTGGAGTTCGCAGGCGCCGTTGAGGACGCAGACGGAACAGACGTGGTTGCGCTCGGCGAGGAGGAGTTCGACGATGAGGCGGCGGTGGGCGCGGAGGGCGGGGGTGTTGGTGCGGACGACCATGTCTTCGGCGACCTTGGTCATGCAGGAGGGTTGCAAGCGTTTCTGGCCGTCGATTTCGACGAGGCAGAGGCGGCAGGCGCCAACGTCGGAGAGGCCGCCGAGGTGGCAGAGGCGGGGAATGTGGATGCCGGAGTCCCAGGCCGCGGAGAAGATGGTTTGGCCTTCGAGCGCGGTGATCATTTTACCGTCGACTTCGAGGGTGCGTACGCTCATGCGAGGACCTCCTTGGGGGAGTGGATGGGGCAGTGGCCTGCGGGGCAGCGATGTTCGCGGACGTGGGCTTCGTACTCGCCGCGGAAGTGGCGCATGGTGCTGAGGACGGGGTTGGGGGCGGCCATGCCGAGGCCGCAGAGGCTGGCTTCGCGGAGGAGGGCGGAGAGTTCTTCGAGCATCCAGAAGTCCGCCTCCGTGCCTTCGCCGCGGGTGATGCGGTCGAGGATGGAGTGCATCTGGACGGTGCCGGCGCGGCAGGGGATGCATTTGCCGCAGGACTCGTCCATGCAGAATTCCATGAAGAAGCGGGCGACGTCGACCATGCACGTCGAAGTGTCCATCACGATGAGGCCGCCGGAGCCCATCATGGTGCCGATGCGGGTGAGGGAGTCGTAGTCCATGGGGAGGTCGAGAAACTCGGCGGGGATGCAGCCGCCGGCGGGCCCGCCGGTTTGGGCGGCTTTGAACTGGTAGCCCTCGGGGACGCCGCCGCAGATGCCGTAGAGGATGGTGCGGAGGGTGGTGCCGATGGGGACTTCGACAAGGCCGGTGCGCTGGACGCGGCCGGCGACGGCGAAGACCTTGGTGCCGGGGCTGGAAGAGGCGCCGATGGAGGCAAACCAGTCGCCGCCGTTTTCGATGATGGCGGGGATGTTGGCGAAAGTTTCGACGTTGTTGATGAGGGTGGGTTGGCCCCAGAGGCCGGACTCGGGCGGGTAGGGCGGGCGGGGGACGGGCTGGCCGCGTTTGCCTTCGATGGATTTGATGAGGGCGGTTTCCTCGCCGCAAACATAGGCGCCGGCGCCGATGCGGAGGTCGATCTGGAACTGGAAGTTGCTGTCGAAGATGCGGGTGCCGAGGAGGCCTTCGCGGCGGGCCTGTTCGATGGCGGTGCGGATGCGTTCGATGGCGAGGGGGGATTCGCCGCGGGCGTAGATGTAGCCCTGCTGGGCGCCGACGGCGCGGCCGGCGATGGCCATGCCTTCCAGCACCCGGTGGGGGTCGCCTTCGAGGACGCTGCGGTTCATGAAGGCGCCGGGGTCGCCTTCGTCGGCGTTGCAGACGATGTAGCTGACGGTGGAGGGGTGGCGGGCGACGAGTTCCCACTTGAGGCCGGTAGGGTAGCCGGCGCCGCCGCGGCCGCGGAGGCCGCTGCGTTTGACTTCGGTGACGATATCGGGCGGCGACATGGCGGTGACGGCCTTGAACAGGCCCTGATAGCCGCCCTGGGTGATGTAGTCGGCGATGCGTTCGGGGTCGGAGTGGCCGGAGTTACGAAGGATGAGACGGTGCTGGCCGGCGTAGAAGGGGTGTTCGGCGGTGAGGGCGCGGCCATCGAAGGGGCTTGGGTCGCCGCTGACGAGAGCGGGCGCATCAGCAGGGGTGACTTCGGCGTATATCGTTTCGTTCGAGGAGCAGCGGACGAGGGGGCCGCGGGAGCACCAGCCCA
>JAKAJI010000356.1 GCA_021813825.1 Acidobacteriota bacterium
ATCTGGCGGCGGCGTGAAGGTGGCGAAGAATTCGGACGAAGCGGCCGAGATCGCCAAAAAGATGATTGGCATGACGCTGGTGACGCACCAGACGGGGCCGGAGGGACGGCTGGTGCAGAGGCTGCTGGTGGAAGAGACGCTGCCGATCGAGCGGGAGCTTTACCTGGGCATTGTGCTCGACCGCAACATTGGGAAGAACGTGTTCATGGCGTCGGCGGCGGGCGGCATGGAGATTGAAGAGGTGGCGGCGAAGACGCCGGAATTGATTCTGAAGGAAACGATTGAGCCGGGGATGGGGTTGCAGGCTTACCAGGCGCGCAAACTGGCATTCGGCATTGGGGTTCCCGGGGCGAGCGCGAATGGGGCGGTATCGGCGATGGTGGCGCTGGCGAAGGCGGTGGAGGCGTCGGATGCGTCGCTCGCGGAGATCAACCCGTTCGTGCTGACGCGCGACGGGAAAGTGTACGCGCTCGATGCGAAGATCAACCTGGACGACAACGCGCTTTACCGGCACAAGGACCTGCTGGAGTTGCGGGATTTGAACGAAGAGGATCCGCTCGAAGTAGAAGCATCGCGGTTTGGGCTGAACTACATCAAGCTGGACGGAACGATCGCCTGCATGGTGAACGGAGCGGGTTTGGCGATGGCGACGATGGACATCGTGAAGCACGCGGGCGGGAGTCCGGCGAACTTTCTTGACGTGGGCGGGGGCGCCAACGCGGAGCAGATCCGGAATGCGTTCCGGATTTTGTTGATGGACCGGAGCGTGAAGGCGGTGCTGATTAACATTTTCGGCGGCATTCTGCGCTGCGACACGCTGGCCACGGGGGTGGTGAACGCGGCCCGGGAGTTGCAGATCAAGGCGCCGGTGGTGATCCGGATGGAAGGGACGAACGTGGAGTTGGGACGGCAGATTTTGAGCGAATCGGGTTTCAATTTCACGGTGGCCGACGGGATGAAGGACGCGGCGGAGAAGGTGGTGGCGCTGGCCGGAGGAGCGAACTAGCATGAGCGTACTGGTTGGACGAGGCACACGGCTGCTGGTGCAGGGCTTTACCGGCAAGGAAGGGACATTTCACGCGCAGACGGCGATTGAATACGGTACGAACGTGGTCGGCGGGGTGACGCCGGGCAAGGGCGGGAAAAAACATTTGGACCGTCCAGTGTTTGACACGGTGTCGCAGGCGGTGCGCGAGACCGGGGCCAACGCGTCGGTGATCTTCGTGCCGCCGCCGTTCGCCGCGGATGCGATTTTAGAGGCGGTGGATGCCGGGGTGCCGCTGGTGGTTTGCATCACGGAAGGGATACCGGCGACCGACATGGTGCGGGTGTGGTCGGCGATGAAGGGCAAGCAGACGCGGTTGATCGGGCCGAACTGTCCGGGGGTGATCTCGCCGGGCAAGTGCAAGATCGGGATCATGCCGGGGCACATCCACCTGGAGGGAAACGTGGGCGTGGTATCGCGCTCGGGGACGTTGACCTACGAAGCGGTGGGGCAGTTGACGCGGTTGGGGATCGGGCAGTCGACCTGCATCGGGATCGGCGGGGATCCGATCATTGGAACGAGTTTTACGGACGCGATCCGGATGTTTAACGAGGACGCGGACACGGCGGCGATTGTGATGATCGGCGAGATCGGCGGCAACGCGGAGGAGACCGCGGCAGGCTACATCCACGAGCATGTGCGGAAGCCGGTGGTGGGATTCATAGCCGGGCAGACGGCGCCGCCGGGACGGCGGATGGGGCACGCGGGAGCAATCATTTCCGGCGGGAGCGGCAAGGCGAGCGACAAGATCGCCGCGATGCGCAAGGCGGGGATCCATGTGTGTGACTCGCCGGCCGATATCGGCGCGGCGATCCGGGAAGTGTTGTAGCGGGGAAATTTCAAAAAAACAAAATATGGAAAGAACGTTTGGAATGATCAAGCCCGACGCGGTGGCGGCGGGGAAGGCCGGAGCCATACTCGAGATGGTGGAGCGGGCCGGATTCAAGATTGGCGGGCTGAAGATGACGCGGTTGAGCCGGACGCAGGCCGAGGCGTTTTACGCGGTGCACCGGGAGCGGCCGTTTTACGCGAGCCTGGTGAATTTCATGACCGAGGGGCCGGTGGTGGTAATGGTGCTCGAACGCGAAGACGCGATCCGCGCCTGGCGGGAGACGATGGGCGCAACGAACCCGGCGAACGCGGCCGAGGGTACGATTCGCAAGCGGTTCGCGGAAAGCATCGAACGCAACGCGGTACACGGCTCGGACGCCCCGGAAACGGCGGCGGTGGAGATTCCTTTCTTTTTCAGCACGGCGGAACTGCTGTAAAGTCTGGCCGCAGCATGATACGCTGAAGATTACTCCGCACGAGGGCCTGTAGCTCAGTTGGTTAGAGCGCTACCTTGACACGGTAGAGGTCACAGATTCGAGTTCTGTCAGGCCCACCAATTTTCCCTTCGTCATTTTCTGGTTGAACCCTCGAACGAGGCTGCCAAATCTTAGCGCCGTTTGAGCGTTTTGGCGCAGCGGGTTTGCGTTGAAGCACGGAAACGAGACGGCGGCAGGAGCTAAGTGCTTTGTTTGCCGCGTGTGGGGGCGTGGAAACGCGATTGCACTGATCCTCGGTGGCCGCCCGGCCAGTAGAAAGCGAGGCCAAATGCAACTGACAATTGAATTGACGATTTTGGGGATTCTTTTCGCTGCAGTTCTCGCACTGGCAATAGCGCGAAAGCGAGTAGCGGGAAACGACGACGAGATGCTGCATGTTCGGGATGCCGAGGCATCGTTGGTGAACCGGCAGGTAGCTGTGGCGCACAAGCTTGAGGTGTTGGACCGCTGGGGCAAGGCGGTGACGGCGATCGCGGTGATTTACGGGGTGGTGGTGCTGGCGCGGGTTCTCTACATGGTTTGGGAGCAGGGCCAGCATTTGTCGGTCAATTGAGGTCCTTCTGCCAGGGATAGCGCAGCGGGAGGCAACGGGGTGGAACGCCCGCGGCCCGGTGCGCTTCATTTGAGATTGGTGGGTTTACGGGTTGGGTGAGCCATTGGGGGCTGTCGGCTCGTGTTGGTTTGAGCCGATGAGGCGCGCGTCCTCTGCGGTCTGGACGGCCTCGCGGGCGGCCGCGACGACCGTGGCAGAGCTGGAGCCGGCCATTTGGGCCGAGCGAGCCTGCTCATAGAGGGCGCGCGCCTTTTGCATTACCGCGGGTGCCGATTGATCGGCGCCATGAGCCGAAGCGAGTTGGATCGCGTTGAGGGCCTGATAGAGCGCCTGGAGAGATTCATACTGTTTGGCGGAGACCTTCGGGCCGCGTTCGTTCAGACGTTGCTGGCCGGCCTGGAGGTCGTAGTTGAACGGTTGCGTTGGGAGGAGCGTTTCGTTGGCGCGTACCGATTCCGCCTTGGCGCGCGTGTCGGGCAGGGCGTAGTTTTCGAGAACCATGACGCCGCTCGGATGGGTGACCGAGTAATACGGTTCGGCGGTGACCACCAGGGCGAAAGCCTGGAGGCTGGTGGCGGTGCGGAGTCTACCTTTGTTGGCATGATTTGCGGGAATCTCGCCAAGATTCTGCGCGCGGCCGTCCGGCGTAATCGCCCACATGACGTAGGTGAGGTAGTTCAATCCGAACCGCTGCGGTGAGCCGAGGCCGTTGAAGTGAGCGTCGATTTCGACGGCACTGCCGAGACGGGAGATGCCTGCTTCGCCTTTGCCGCCGGGCAGGAGGACCGTGCCGCGGAATCCGACGCGCGTGGGGATTGCGTCGCTGCCGCCGTAATTGAAGGCGGGAGTCGATTGGGAGGAAACGGTGACCCGGTAAAGCGGCACGGGCGCGGATTGAGCCCAAAGGAGGCTGGGGACGGTTAAGAGGCCGAAGAGAAGAATGGGAGCGAGTGGTTTCATGCGACAGTTCCCTTTCGTGATAATTTCCGCCGCGCGAGGCGACACAAAGACAGAGCTAGTTTTGTTACGTCGCCGATGCCGCGCGCGTTGCGCTTTCCTGGGTCTCGTGGTGCATATAGGCAGCCAGATGGCCGGAAGCTATACAATTCAATGAGATCCGAGTGGCTGCCGTGGGCGGCTGGGCGGTGAATCCGGTAAAGATTACCAGCCGGCTGAAGAGGGGGATGTCGAGGGCCGGCAAGCGTCCGGGTATCAAGGCCGGTATAATCTGGCCGTAAGGACCTATTGGGTTGAGGTGCGGAAGCGAGAGGAGGTTCATATGCGCAGGCAAGCAAGGAATCTGGTTGCCGGAATAATCCTGGCAGGTGCGGTGGCCGCATTGATGATGACGGCGGGCGCCGGGAAGGCGTTTGCGGAGGCGAGCGCGGCCGACGGCGTGTGGGATTGCGTGAGCGCGACGCCGGACGGCGGGGAATTCCCGTTTACGCTGACCGTGAAGGAGGATGGCGGAAAGCTGACCGCTACGGCGGGGAGTGACGAGGGCCAGATTCCCCTGACCAACGTGACGATGAACGGGGATCAACTCAGCTTTGTGGCCACGCTGAACGATCAGGATTACGCGGTGAAGGTGACGGTGAAGGGGGACACGCTCGAGGGTGAGTGGTCGGGCGGGGGAGACAGCGGTTCGGTGAAGGGAAAGAGGCACGCGTGATCGTCCCATCGACATTTGCAGTTGCGTTGTTGTGCGCGCTGTTGTCGATGGTTTGCTGGGGTTCGTGGGCGAACACGCTGAAGGCGGCGGGGAAGTGGCGGTTTGAGCTTTACTATTTCGATTACACGTTTGGTGTGGCGTTGGTGGCGGTGGCGGCGGCCTTCACGTTGGGATCGGCGGGCGACGGGCTGTCGGTGACCGACAACCTGCTGATCACGGGAAAGATGAAGGAACTGATTGCGGTGATCTCAGGCGGCGTTTTCAATCTGGCGAATCTGCTGCTGGTGGCTGCGATCACGCTGGCCGGCATGTCGGTGGCGTTTCCGGTGGCCATCGGGCTGGCTCTGGTGATTGGCGTGGTGTGGAGTTATGTCCTGAATCCGCAGTCGAACCCGGCGCTGTTGTTTGGCGGCGTGGCGTTGGTGCTGGCGGCGATTCTGGCCAGCGCGCGGGCGCATGCGCTGCACAGCAAGGAGATGAAGCAGGGCCCGGGCGGGAAGAAGGGGATCGTGCTGAGCCTGGTCAGCGGAGTTTTGATGGGTTCGTTTTATCCGCTGGTGGAGATGAGCAAGCAGGGGGACGACGGGCTGGGACCGTACGCGGTGGCGCTGTTGTTTGCGGCGGGCGTATTTCTGTCT
>JAKAJI010000357.1 GCA_021813825.1 Acidobacteriota bacterium
CATGCAGGGAGTATCCCATGCCCACACCTCCGCCGTGATGGAAGCTGACCCATGTGGCCCCTGAAGCCGTATTCAGCAGAGCATTCAGAATTGGCCAGTCTGCAATTGCATCCGAGCCGTCGAGCATTTTCTCCGTCTCGCGGTAGGGACTGGCGACGGAGCCTGTATCGAGATGGTCACGGCCCATGGCGATGGGCGCGGAGAGTTCGCCCTTGCGGACCAGGTGATTGATGGCCTCGCCCATGCGGGCGCGCTCGCCATAGCCCAGCCAGCAGATGCGGGAAGGCAGGCCCTGAAAAGCGAAGCGGCCGCGCGCGAGGCTCAGCCAGCGGGTGAGGATTTCGTTGTCCGGGAACAGCTCGAGCGCGAGCCTGTCGGTGCGGTCGATGTCGCGCGGGTCGCCGGAGAGGGCAACCCAGCGGAACGGACCCTGGCCGGTACAGAAAAGCGGGCGGATGTATTCGGGGACAAAGCCGGGAATGAGGAAGGCGTCTGCGCAACCCGCTTCGAAGGCGAAGCGGCGGATGTTGTTGCCGTAGTCGAATGCGACTGCTCCCGCGCGCTGCAAGGCGAGCATGGCGTTGACGTGGACAACCATGGAGGCGGTGGAGCGGCGCACGTATTCCTGCGGATCGCGCTGGCGCAGATCGGCGGCCTGGGCGAGCGTGAGTCCCTGCGGGATATAGCCGTTGAGCGGATCGTGCGCGCTGGTCTGGTCCGTGACGGCGTCCACGTGAACGCCGCGGCGCACAATCTCCGGCAGCACGTCGGCGCAGTTGCCGACCAGGCCGACGGAGAGAGCGCGGCCTTCGCGGCGGGCGGATTCGCAGAGCGCGAGGGCCTCGTCGAGATCCTCGGTGACGGTGTCGCAGTAGCGCGTGTCTACGCGGCGCTGAATGCGGGTGCGGTCCACGTCAATGGCGAGGATGACGCCGCCGTTGAGAGTGACGGAGAGCGGCTGCGCGCCGCCCATGCCGCCCATGCCGCCGGTGACAACCAACTTGCCCTGGAGCGACCCGCCGAAGTGCTGCTCCGCCATCGCGGCAAAGGTCTGGAAGGTGCCTTGCAAAATGCCCTGCGTGCCGATGTAGATCCAGCTTCCGGCGGTCATCTGGCCGTACATCATCAGGCCCTTGCGGTCGAGTTCGTGGAAATGCTCCCAGGTGGCCCATTTGCCCACGAGGTTGGAGTTGGCGATGATGACGCGCGGGGCCATGTCGTGCGTGGGAAAGACGGCGACCGGCTTGCCGGACTGGACAAGCAGAGTTTCTTCGTTGCCCAGTTGTTCCAGCTCCCGGACGATGGCGTGGAAGCAATCCCAGTTGCGCGCGGCCTTGCCGATGCCGCCATAGACGACAAGATCGGCGGGGCGTTCGGCGACTTCAGGATCGAGGTTGTTCATGAGGCAGCGGAGGGCCGCCTCCTGCTGCCAGCCCTTGCAGCGCAGGCTTGCGCCGCGCGGAGCACGGATAATGGGAGCTGCTGCGGTGGTGGTCATTGGTCCCTCCTGAAGCGCGAGGCGACGTATTCCAATCCCCAATCGTCGCTCTTCAGGATAGTATCCGCGAACACCTCTCGGATTAAGCCCTAATCGCAGGCAATCTTATGCCACAAACACTGAATCCCCTTCGAACACGACTTTTGGAAGACGATTCCACGGAGAAAAGGCGGGAACTTGAATGAGTCCATCGCGGAATCGATCCATTGATCGTTTATTCTTCTTCGCGTGCCGAATACTTTAGTTGAATGCGTTCCCAATTTCTCAGAGGGCCGCGACGCAGGCAAGGTCGATGCGATCGTTGAAGCCATGAAGATTCCCGGCGTCTATCTGCTGGACCGGGAGATGGATGCCGACCACAACCGCTGCGTGATTACGCTGGTGGGCGACCGCGAAGCCATTCAGGAAGCGGCGATTCGCGGGGTGGGCAAGGCAGCCGAGTTGATCGACCTCACCGTACATCAGGGCGCGCACCCGCGCATGGGCGCAGCCGATGTGATTCCCTTTATTCCGATTGACGGCGTGACGCTGGAGGACTGCGTCGCCATGGCCAGGCACGTGGGAGCCGAGATCGCGAAGCGCTTCGAGATTCCGGTCTATCTTTACGAGGCAGCCGCGACGACGCCGGAACGGCAGAACCTGGAGAACGTCCGGCGAGGGCAGTTCGAGGGGATTCGCGACGAGATTGCGACGAACCCCGCGCGCAGGCCGGATTTTGGCGAGCCGCGCGTTCATCCGACAGCGGGAGCGACGGTGGTGGGCGCGCGCAAGGCGCTGATCGCCTACAACGTGTTCCTGAATACGGCTGATGTCGACATTGCGAAGAAGATTGCCAAGGCCGTGCGCTTTTCCTCCGGCGGGTTGCGCTTTGTGAAGGGAGCGGGCTTTCTGGTGCGCGGCATGGCACAGGTTTCCATGAACCTGACCGACTTTGAGCAGACGCCGATTCACCGCGTATTTGAGCTAGTGAAACGGGAAGCGGCCCGCTACGGCGTGGTTCCTGTTTCAAGTGAGATTGTCGGGCTGATTCCCAAGCTGGCGCTGGAACAGGCCGCGGAGTGGTTCCTGCAGGTGGAGAACTTCGACTCGTCGCTGATCCTGGAGAATCGCCTGGCCGCGGTGATGAGCGGCAAGATGGCGGTGGGTGGTCTGCGCGCCGGTGTAGAGCCGTTTATCGAGCAGCTGGCCGCGCCGACCGCGACGCCGGGAGGCGGCAGCGCAGCCGCAGCCAGCGGCGCAATGGCAGCGGGGCTGGCGGGGATGGTTGCATCCATGTCGCGCGGCAAGAAGGCGTATCTGCAATACGAAAGCCAGTTGAGCGAAGCCATCGCAAGGCTCGCGCAGCATCGCGAGGAATTGAAAGCGGCCATCGACGCCGATGCCGAGTCGTACAACGTTGTGATGAAGGCTTACAAAGCCGCGAAGGAATCTGCGGATGGCGGACGGGCGATCAATGCTGCGCTTCGGCAGGCGACAAGCGTGCCGTTGAGCGTGGCCGAGGGAGCGGTGGAGGTTGCGCGGATTGCCGCCGGGCTCAGGGCTATCACCAATCCGAACATGAGCTCCGATCTGACAACGGCGATTGCGCTGGCAAAGGCGGCTCTGGAAGGCGCGCTGGCGAATGTTGCGATCAACCTCGACTCGATCAAACCGGAAGCGCCGGAAGACGAAGCCTTTGTGAACGAGACGCGGAAGCGCGCAGCCGATCTGAGAGCGCAGGGCTGATCGAACTCGCAAGGCGAAAATATGCCTCGCCGGTTCCCCATGGAGACGGCAAGGAATTATTCTTGCTGACAACAATCAATTTGGCTCCCATGAGGTGCTGAGTGCAGAAGGCAGGACGTTTCCTGTTTGTTGTATTTGCAGTTTTGTTTTTCGCCGCAACGTCACAAGCGCAAACAACCGATAAGGCCCAGCAGCAATCGGGCTTTGTCCGGCTGGACCGGGTCACCGCTTCCCGGGCAATCACCAATGGAATTGAAATCCGCTCGGGAACTGCCGTGATGCAGATAACGGCCCTGCGCGACGATGTGCTGCGCGTGCGCGTGGGACCAGCCGGGCGACTGCCGGAAGATGCGTCGTGGGCCGTGCTGGCGGACTCGCGCACTGGCTCAGCGGCTGTGACGCCGGAATCGACAGCCGCAGCTGTGGGCTTCAAGACGGCGAAGTTGCATGTGGCGGTTCAAAAGAACCCGCTGCAATTGACTGTTACGGACATGCAGGGCCACGTGATTGCGGCGGAGATGCCGGAGCGGCCCATCGAGTATCACGGCGCGAGCTTCCGCGTGTACATGCAATCGCCGGAGGACGAGCACTACTTTGGCCTGGGCGACAAGCCCGGCCCGCTGGACCGCCGCAACGAGGCCTTTACGGACTGGAATACCGATGCGTTCGGCTGGCAGGAGTCGAGCGATCCGATTTACAAGTCGATTCCCTACTTCATGACGTTTCGCAGAGGCGTCTCGGCGGGGATTTTTCTGGACAACACGTGGTGCGCGAGCTTCGACTTCAACAAGGAGTATCGCGACGGCTACTCGTTTGGCTCGGAGGGTGGGCCGCTGGATTTTTACATCCTGTACGGTCCCGAGCCGAAGCATGTGGTGGAGACCTGGGCGTGGCTCACGGGCAAGACGCCGATTCCGCCGCTGTGGTCGCTGGGATTTCAGCAGTCACGGTACAGCTACTATCCCGAGGCGGAGGTTCGGCGCATTGCCAGCAGGTTGCGCAGCGAGCGGATTCCGGCGGACGTCATCTGGCTGGACATCGACTATCAGTTGAAGAATCGGCCGTTCACGGTTGACCCTGAACGCTTTCCGCATTTCGACCAGATGATCAAGGATTTGAAGGCCGAGCATCTGAAGACCATCCTCATTACCGACCTGCACATTGCCGATCTGCCCAATGCGGGCTACAAGCCGTATGACGAGGGCGCTGCGGGCGACCACTTTGTGAAGAATCCCGACGGCTCAACGTATGTGGGCGTGGTGTGGCCGGGCAAAGCGGTGTTTCCGGACTTTACGCAGCAGGCCTCGCGCGCGTGGTGGGGCACGCTCTACAAGGACTTCGTGAGCAAGGGCGTGGCGGGCTTCTGGAACGACATGAACGAGCCGGCGATTTTCGACGTGCCCTCGAAGACGATGCCGGACAATGTGCAGCACCGCATCGAGGAGCCGGGCTTTGCCACGCGCACGGCAAGCCATCTTGAGGTCCACAACATTTTTGGCATGCAGAACAGCCGCGGGACCTACGAAGGCCTGCTGAAGCTTGCGTCGAACACGCGGCCCTTTGTGATGACGCGTGCGAGCTTTGCGGGCGGGCAACGCTACGCGGTCACGTGGACCGGCGACAACTCCAGCACGTGGAATCATCTGCGGCAGACGGTTCCGCAACTGCTGAATCTTGGACTGAGCGGGTTTGCAATGGCTGGGGCGGATGTGGGCGGGTTTGCCGGTTCTCCGCAGCCGGAATTGCTGACGCGCTGGCTTGAGGTGGCCGCGTTTCAACCCATCGACCGCGACCACACAGCCATCGGGACCTACGCGCAGGAGCCGTGGGAGGACGGCACGGCGGAAGACCTGGCGCTGCGACGCCGCTACATCGAGGAGCGCTATCGGCTGATGCCCTATCTCTATACGACGGCCGAGGAGATGAGCCGGACGGGGTTGCCGATCAACCGGCCGCTGTTTCTGGAGTTCCCTCATGGCGCGCTGGA
>JAKAJI010000358.1 GCA_021813825.1 Acidobacteriota bacterium
GTGGCTTGCGCCGCGAGCCTGCCGTAAACCGAATGAAAAAACTCCTTGCTTTGAACCGCGGAGAGATTGCCATCCGCATTCTCCGCGCCGCCAATGAACTTGGGCTTCGCACGGTGGCCGTGTACTCGCAAGAGGACCGGCTGAGTTTGCATCGCTTTAAGGCCGACGAGGCGTATCTGATCGGTGAAGGGAAAGGCCCGGTGCAGGCGTACCTGGATTTTGAAGGCATCGTAGCGCTGGCGCATGAGAAGGGTGTGGACGCGATTCATCCGGGGTACGGCTTTCTTTCCGAGAATCCGGAATTGCCGCGGGCGTGCGAGCGGGCGGGGATTACGTTCATCGGGCCGAGCGCGGATTTGCTGGATCTGCTGGGCGACAAGACGGCGGCGCGGCAACTTGCGCAGCGGGCGAACATTCCGGTGGTGCCGGGGACGCGGGAGCCGGTGACGCGCGAGGACGATGCGGTGGGGATTGCGTCGAAGATCGGATTTCCGCTGATTGTGAAGGCGGCGTTCGGCGGCGGTGGACGCGGGATGCGGGTGGTGAATGAGCCGGGCGAGTTGGTGGCGCGGTTAGAAGAAGCGCGGCAGGAGGCGGGCGCGGCGTTCGGCAACGATGCGGTGTTTCTGGAGCGCTACATCCGGCGGGCGAAGCACATCGAGGTGCAGATATTGGCGGACCGGCACGGCAACGTGCTGCACCTGTATGAGCGCGACTGCTCGGTGCAGAGGCGAAACCAGAAGGTGGTGGAGGTGGCGCCGGCGGTGAACCTGGATCCGGCGATCCGGCATGGGTTGACGCAGGCCGCGGTGAAACTGGCGCGGGAGGCGGGGTATTACAACGCGGCGACGGTGGAGTTTCTGGTAGACGCGGATACGGGGGAGTGGTACTTCATCGAAGTGAATCCGCGCGTGCAGGTGGAGCACACGGTGACCGAGATGGTGACGGGCATCGACATTGTACGGGCGCAGATTCAGATTGCGCAGGGGCTGTCGCTGCACGGGGAAGAGATGAACCTGCCGCAGCAGGACAAGGTGGAGTTACACGGCTTTGCGATGCAGTGCCGCGTGACGACCGAGGACGCGGCGAACGGGTTTGTACCGGACTACGGCAAGATCCACACGTACCGGTCGCCGGCGGGCTTCGGCATCCGGCTGGACGGCGCGTCGGCGTATGGCGGGGCGGTGATCACGCCGTACTACGATTCGCTGCTGGTGAAGGTGACGGCGTGGGGGCGGGAGTTCCGCGTGGCGTGCCAGCGGATGGACCGGTGTTTGCGCGAGTTCCGGATCCGGGGCGTGAAGACGAACATCCCGTTCCTGGAGAACGTGGTGAACCATCCGCGGTTTCAGGCGGGAGAAGTAACTACCTCGTTCATTGACGACACGCCGGCGTTGTTTAAGTTCACGCCGCGGCGGGACCGGGCGACGAAGGTACTGAGTTACCTGGGTGAGGTGATTGTCAACGGGAATCCGGAAGTGGCGGGGAAGCCGAAACCGGCGCAGATCCGGCCGGCGAGAATACCTCCGCACGATGCGGCCGAACCGCCGGCGGGGACCCGGCAGTTACTCGACAAGCTGGGAGCGGATGGATTCACGAAGTGGATTCTGGACCAGGATAAGTTACTGATCACGGACACGACGTTCCGCGATGCGCACCAATCGCTGATGGCGACGAGGGTGCGGACTTACGACATGGCGGCGATTGCGAATTACGTGAGCCACCGGCTGAGTAACTTGTTCAGCCTGGAGATGTGGGGCGGGGCGACGTTCGACGTGTCGATGCGGTTCCTGCACGAAGACCCGTGGATGCGGCTGCGGCGGCTGCGGGAGCTGATTCCGAACATCTGTTTCCAGATGCTGCTGCGCGCCTCGAACGCGGTGGGATATTCCGCGTACCCGGACAACGTGGTGGAAGCGTTCATCGACGAAGCGGCGAAGAACGGGATGGATATTTTCCGTGTGTTCGACTCGCTGAACTGGCTGCCGAACATGAAGCTGCCGATGGAGGCGGTGCGGAAGACGGGGCGGGTGTGCGAGGCGGCGATCTGCTACACGGGGGACATTCTCGATCCGAAGCGGGAGAAGTATTCGCTCCACTATTACGTGCGGCTGGCGCGGGAACTCGAGAAGATGGGCGCGCACATGATCGCCATCAAGGACATGGCGGGGTTGTGCAAGCCGTACGCGGCGGAGAGGCTGGTGCGGGCCCTGCGGGAGGAAATCGGCGTGCCGGTTCACTTCCACACGCACGATACGAGCGGGGTGAACGCGGCGTCGATTTTGAAGGCGTCGGACGCCGGCGTGCACGTGGCGGACGCGGCGATCGCTTCGATGAGCGGGACGACGAGCCAGCCGAACCTGAACTCGATTGTGGCGGCGTTGCAGAACACGCCGCGCGATACGGGGCTGGACCTGGAAGCGCTGAACACGTGCGCCGATTACTGGGAGACGGTGCGGACCTGGTACAAGCCGTTTGACGACGCGCCGCCGGCCGGGACCGCGGAGGTGTATCTGCACGAGATGCCGGGTGGGCAGTACACGAACCTGCGGGCGCAGGCCGAGTCGATGGGGCTGGGGGCGAAGTGGCCGGAGATCGCGCGGGCGTACGCGGACGTGAACCGGGCGTTTGGCGACATTGTGAAAGTAACGCCGTCGAGCAAGGTGGTGGGCGACATGGCGCTGTTTCTGGTGTCGCACGACATCAGCATCGCGGAACTGGAGCGGCTGGGACCGGACCATAACCTGACACTGCCGAACTCGGTGGTGGAGATGTTCTCGGGCGCGTTGGGCGAGCCGGAAGGCGGGTGGCCGGAGCACTTACAGACGGTGATTCTGCGGGGAGGGAAGTCGAAGCCGGGACGGCCGGGCGAGCATCTGCCGCCGGTGGACTTCGAGCAGGCGCTGGCTACCGCGGAGAAGAAGAGCGGGACGAAGCTGACGCATTCGGACCTGATGAGTTACCTGATGTATCCGGACGTGTTCGTGAAGTTTGCCAAGGCGCGGTCGGCGTACGGGAGCATTGAGGTATTGCCGACGCCGCAGTTTTTCTATGGGCTGGAGCGCGGCGAGGAAGCGGCGGTGGAACTGGAGCCCGGGAAAACGCTGGTGGTGAAATTCCTGACGGTGAGCGAGCCGCAGCCGGACGGGACGCGGACGATTTTCTTTGAGCTGAATGGACAGCCGAGGGAAGTGACGGTGCGGGACAAGGCGCTGCGGGCGGTGGAAGCGGCGCGGGAGAAGGCCGATCCGGCAGAGGCGGGGCAGGTGGGCGCTCCGATTCCGGGGGCGATTTCTTCGATCGCGGTGGAAGTCGGGCAGACGGTGGAGAAGGGCGAGCGGCTGCTGGTGATGGAAGCGATGAAGATGCAATCGACGATCTACGCGCCGATCGCGGGGAAGGTGATGAAGAAGTTGGTGAGCGTCGGCGAGAAGGTGGAGGCGAAGGACCTTCTGATGGTGCTGGCGCCGGCGGCGCAGTAAGTGATGTTACTCCGATAGAATCGACGGCGCTTCTTCCTCGGCCGAGGGAGCAAGTTCGGGATGGCGTTCGAGGAAGCGGACGCAGGTGTTCCAGCGGAGGATGGCGTCGTCGTTGCCGGGCGGGCGGAGTTTTTCGGCCTCGGAGAAGGCCTTGAGCGCCTTGGCGATCCACTCATAGACGGTGTGGCGCGTGCCGTGGCCGCCGGCGTGGTAGCGGGCCTTGGCGCGGCGCTCCCAGGCGATGCCGGTGTAGTAGGCGCGCTCGTAGTCTCCTTTGATCTCGGCGGCCGCGGCGAGG
This sequence comes from Acidobacteriota bacterium, assembly GCA_021813825.1. Lineage (GTDB taxonomy): Bacteria > Acidobacteriota > Terriglobia > Bryobacterales > Bryobacteraceae > JAJYKC01. The sequence goes on from JAKAJI010000358.1 coordinate 3,781, forward strand.
GCATGGGGGAAGGCGTTGGGGTTTTCCGCGATCTGGTCGGTGAGGGACAACGTCAGGCTGATCTGCGCCTGTTGGTTGCCGGGTTCGATATCGAGGATGTCGCGGCAGATGCTTTCGGCTTCGGACGCTTCGTTGAGCAGGCGGTAGCGTTCGGCCTTCTGCAGGGCGCCGGCGACGCTTTCGTGAGAGAGAGGTTTTCGCTCAAACACTGGCTTTGCCTCCGTGCACTTATAGAATACGGAAAAAGCGCTTGAGGGGGTCGAAATAGCGATCGACGACGCGCTCTTTCAGCGGGATGATGGCGTTCTCGGTGATGGTGATCGACTCGGGGCAGACCTGGCGGCAGCAGGTGGTGATGTTGCAGTAGCCGATGCTGAACTTATGCCGGAGGTCGGCGATGCGGTCCGCGGTGTCGAGGGGGTGCATTTCGAGGGCGGCGGCGTAGACGAAGAAGCGTGGGCCGATGAATTCGTCGTGCTTGTGGTGTTCGCGCAGGACGTGGCAGACGTCCTGGCAGAGGAAGCACTCGATGCACTTGCGGAACTCCTGGACGCGGTCGGCGTCGGCCTGGGCGATGCGCCAGGCGCCGTCGGGGGCGTCGGGTTTGCGGGGCGTGAACTTCGGGATGGTTTTCTTCACGCGGAAATTCCAGGAGACGTCGGTGACGAGGTCGCGGATGGAGGGGAAGGTGCGCATGGGCTCGAGAACGACGGGTATGTCGAGGTTGAGGTCGGAGAGGCGCGTCATGCACATGAGTTTGGGCATGCCGTTGATTTCGGCGGAGCAGGAGCCGCATTTGCCGGCTTTGCAATTCCAGCGGACGGCGAGGTCGGGGGCCTGCTCGGCCTGGATCTTGTGCACGGCGTCGAGGACGACCATGCCGGGGCTGATGGGGGTGGAGAAGTCCTGGAATTTGCCGCCCTGCGCGTCGCCGCGCCAGATGCGAAACAAGGCGTTGCCGGGCATTTATTTCATCTCCTCGATGATTTTTCGTAACTCGTCGGGCATGGGTTGGACGGCGCGCCGGTCGACCAGCATTTCGCCGGAGGATCCGCAGCGGACAGTGATGTTGAAATTGCCCCACTCGGGGTCTTTGGCGGGGAAGTCGTCGCGGAACTGGGCGCCGCGGCTTTCCTTGCGGAGCAAGGCGGCGCGAGTAATTGCCTCGCTGACGGTGAGTAAGTGGGGGAGATCGAGCGCGGTGTGCCAGCCGTTGTTGTATTGGCGGTGGCCGGGGACACCGGCTTGGGCGGCGCGGGCGGCGAGATGTTCGAGGCGGCCGAGGGCCTCGCGCATTTCGCTTTCGGTGCGGACGATGCCGACGAGGCTCTGCATGCACTCCTGGATTTCGTATTGGATCTGGTACGGATTTTCGCCGGCGGCGCCGTGATCGAAGGGCAAGAGGGCGAGGCGGGCGGCTTCGCC
>JAKAJI010000034.1 GCA_021813825.1 Acidobacteriota bacterium
CCCGGCCGGGCTTGCGGAATCACCACTCGTCGCAGATACTCTGCGGTCGTCGTGGCGGGCATCACCGGACAGCCCTGCAACCCGTACCGCGACATTTGGGCGTTGTTCATCCGCATCATCTGCACGGCGTTTGGATCCGCCGCCCACTGCCACACCGAACCCGGCAACATCTCCCGTCCCAGGCTTCCATCCGGGCTCGCCGCCTGAAACCCCAGTTGCACCAGGTTCGCCGGGCAACCCGCGGCGTGCGCGTACTCGATGCCGCTCTGAAGACGCCAGTCCACCGGCAACAACAGACTCAATGCGCGAATGGGCCGCTCGAAACCGCGTTCATCCACTACGTCGGCCCGCCTCACCTTCCAGTAATTTCCGGCCTTCGCCTCTCTTGAGTCCGTGCCCGGCGGCGCAGGCCGGGACGGCGCCTCGCGGTGGGAATCGGCGATGTGCGGCGCCGGAACAAAGCTGCGCCCCATGCCGCCGGCCGCCGTCATAACCCGCGAAAACTCGGACAAAGGCGCGGACATCATCAGCACATAGGTCCACGGCACGCTGCCCGCTACGATCATTTCAAACTTGGCTTCTACTCCCTTCGGATTCAATCCCGAGTAAGTCGCGTAAATCGCCTGATACCCGCCAAAATCCGTCGTTCCCGACCCCAGTTTCGTGAAGCTTCGCCACTACCGCGCTGTCTGAGCGGCAATCGAGTTCAGGAACAGACCCGGCTCGCCCCCTTCGAACACGAGCAGCGTGATGTAGTCTGATCCCTCGGATAACTGGACGCAGTTCGCGTTCATCGGCGTCACTGTCCAACCCCGCGGCGTATGGAACGAAAAGCGTTCCTGTGGGTCGTGAAAAACGCTTTGCGCGCGAGCCCCAAACATCGCCGCCGCAACACAAAGAAAGCCTCCGGCCCTCAACCATCGCCGTGCGACTTCTCATTGCGTTCTCAAGGTACGCCCCCCTACATCCTCATCGGAGAGAACGGCCGATTCTCCAGTGGCTCCGTGGCGATCCCGCGCCGGCCGCGGGGCTGAGCGGCAGTACAATGACTTCGGACCTTCCAACTTGCGATCGACCGGGAAGGGTGGGGCAAGCCGTATGCTTTCCCCGCGCCGGCTGTGGACGATCCCGATGCTGTCTCATTCCCGGATCGATCCACACGGCAGCCAACAAAGGAGACTCTCGAAGGTGGCTCATCGCATCCATACGCTCTTGCCGGTTCTGGTCGCTCTCTCTTGCCTTCCATCAGGCGCGGCGCCGCCTCCCGCCCACGATCAGTTCCACGTCGCCGTATACATCCCCGTGGGCGCGGTGGAGCAGATGAAAGATCCCGCCTGGCTCCGGAAAACCTGGAACGAAATCTCCAGTCAGGTCAAAGTCGACAAGGTCTACATCGAAACCTATCGCAGCGGGCTGGTCGCCGATGATGCCCTCATCGATTCCGTCAAGAAGTTCTTCGTCGATCAAGGCATCGAGGCCGCCGGCGGCATCGCCTATGTCGGCGGTGGCGATAACGCGGGGCGCGTCAGCAACTTCAAGGTCACCCAAAAGGTCGAACCCGGCCAGTTCATCTCCCTGTGCTACACCGACCCCGCCCAGCGGGAACTCGTCAAGCATCTCGCCGAGCTCACCGCGCGCCACTTCGACGAGATCATCCTCGACGACTTCTTCTTCTACAACACCAAGACCGCCTCCGACATCGCCGCCAAGGGTGGCCAAAGCTGGACCAGCTTTCGCTTGGCCATGATGGATGACGTTTCCCGCGACCTCGTCGTCGGCGCGGCCCGCTCCGTCAACCCCAAAGTCAAGGTCATCATCAAGTTCCCCAACTGGTACGAGCACTTCCAGGCCAACGGCTACGACCTCGACCAGGAACCGCAAATCTTCGACGGCATCTACACCGGCACGGAAACCCGCGATCCCGTTTACAACGATCAGCATCTCCAGCAGTACGAAAGCTACGAAATCATCCGTTACTTCGATAACATCGCCCCCGGACGCAATGGCGGCGGCTGGGTCGATACCTACGGCTGCCGCTATCTCGACCGCTATGCCGAGCAGCTATGGGACACCATGCTGGCCAAAACCCCACAGATCATGCTCTTCCAGTACAGCGATCTGCTCCGTGCCGCCCAGGCCGGCGACAGAAAAGCATGGAGCAATCTCGACACGACCTTTAAGATGGCCGAACTCGACAAGTGGAGCGCACGCGGCGGCGCAACCGGCCAACCCAGTTACGCAGCTGTTGCCGGCTACTCGCTCGCTAAGGTCAATGACGTCGTGGGCAAGCTCGGCGACCCCGTCGCCATCGCCAACTACAAGCCCTATCAGTCCACCGGCGAAGACTTCTTACCCAACTACCTCGGCATGATCGGCATCCCAATTGAGATGTACCCCGAGTTCCCCACCAAAGCGAAAACCATCCTGCTCACCGAGGACGCCAAATTCGACCAACAGATCGTAAGCAAGATCAAGGCGCATCTGCTGCAGGGCGGAACCGTCATCATCACCAGTGGGCTTCTCAAAGCCCTCCAGGGCAACGGCCCCAACCAACTTGGCCAAGTCGCTGAGATCGGTCTCACCGGCAGCCAGCTCAGCGCCGATCATTACCAGGGCTTCTTCGGCATGCCCGGCGGTGCGCTCCCGCACAACATCCTGCTGCCTCAGATATCCTTCCAGACCAACGACACCTGGCCCGAGGTGCGCCTCACCGCCAACGGAAACGGTGCGCCGCTGCTTCTGCAGGACCGCTACGCCAACGGCCTTCTTTACGTCCTCGACGTTCCTGACAATCCCTTCGACCTGTATGACCTCCCCCAGCCGGTCCTCACCTCGCTTCGCCGCTTCCTCCTCCGCGGCTTCCCGGTACAGTTCAATGCGCCCAGCCAGGTCAGTCTCTTTCTCTACGACAACAACACGTTTGTGACAGAGTCCTTCCTGGACCATCCCGCGGCCGTTACCATCTCCCTCGCGGGCACGGATCACCATCTTCGCAATCTCGTCACCGGACAAACGCTCGCCGGCCAGCAGCCGCCTCCCATCAAGACCCCGTTCGTGCGCCCGATGCCGCAGCCTCCCGCCACCGAATTCCGCCTCACCGTGCAACCACACAGCTTCGTGGCATTCGCGGCGGAATAACAGGACTCAATGCTACGGAGTGGGCGCCGCGGGCAGCCGGAATTCCTCGAAATTCCTGCCGAGTTCCAGGCAGATGGCTTCGACGACAAGCTCGTGATCCGTGCGCTGCGGCAGGCCGGAAACGGTGACGCAGCCGATGATGCCTGCTCCGGCTGTGCGAATCGGGAAGCAGCCCCCGTGTGCCGCGTAGTCAATCGTGGGCAGTCCATATTTTTCTTCTAAAGACGAGTTACTACGGGCCAGTTCCCTTCCAACGCCGTAGGAACTGCGATGAAAGCGCGCGACGACGTTGACCTTGCGGCGCACCCACTCGGCCTGATCGGGCACCGCGCCGGAGAGCGCGCAACAAAAAAGCTGCTGCCCGAACCGGCGCACATCGACGACAAGCGGGTAACCGCGCGCGACACCTAGATCGCGAAGGCGTGAGCCGAGATTCCAGGCGGTTGTTTCGTCGAATTTCTCGAAAATGAGCTGGGATTCCTGGCGGGCAATAACGGTGAGATCGTCGGTCATAGTCATAGGTACAAGCGGAAAGCTGTGGATCGAGCAACTCCTTTCATACTGGCACGCCGGGCCACGGCGGCGAGGCAGCGCCAAAATCTGATTCTCGCCCGTCGCCACACGCGGAACGGTAAGTGTCAACTCACGCCGCTAACCAATCCGTTACCGCCGATGTAAGTTGAGGCGTTGAAAGCGGAACACTGCCCTTCGTAAGCGGAGTTAGGAATTCAGCAGATCCCAGCGCGAGTGCGCAATTGTCGTCGGGCATGGCCACAAGAAACAAAGTCCGGCCCGTATATTCAGGCTCGCGCATCGCCGATAAGTACACGTACTCTACCAGTACCTGGGCGTCAATGAAAGACCCCTCGGGGTCCGGCCGGTCCGGCACGGGGTTTGCGCGGTGCTGGTCCTCGAATAACACCACGCTGCTGAACGGCTTCAATTTGGGACGAACTCCGAAACGGCAGAACGTGGCCTGAGGCGCGGCGCGCCGGAAGGCTTCCGAAGCGCCCCATTGCACGAACGAGTTCCCGAACAACAGCGCACCATTGCCGCTCAGGAAAACATTGCGGACAAATTCCCGAACGTCCGGTTGGTACGCCCGCTTCATCATCGCGTCCAGATCGATGTGGCGCAGGCTGTCATACGTCCGGTCGACGGTCTTCAGATTCCGGTCAATGGAATTGAGACGAAGGAGAAACTCACGGCGCACCGGTCCCAAGCCGTTGAAGCAAAGCCCGGTCACGGCCCCGTCCACGCGCATGAGCGAAAGCATTTCGTCGTACTCGAGAACCCAGGTTCGTTCCACGGGTTCTACGTCCGGCTGCCGCTGCCGCCCGGCAACGGCGCGAAAGAGCTTTGGCAGAACCTCGGCGAACGGCGATTGGAGGAGAAGCCAGTGTCCTTGAGGCTCGAGCGATTTCCAGACGGGACCGGAGGGAACCTGCGCCCCGCCCGGCATCGTGCAAACGATGAGTCTCCGGCGCTGCCTTTGTCCCTCTTCGGCCTCGCGAGCCGCGCCGATTTTCTCGAAAACCTTCTCTACTTCAGCGCGCCACTGCGGATAATAGGGCGAGCGCACGAGAATGCCGGTGTCCCGAACCGACATCCGCTCCGTGCTCAGTTTCCAGTCCGGAAGCTCCATCTTCTGTTCGAGAGCGACTATCGGCTGGAACAGAGCCCGGAAGCTGGCGTCGGGCAACCGCGCCAGCCACTCCATCTGCCATTGGATGGCCCGCCGCTCGGAGGGGAATAACAGATCCCACGTCTGGAGCTGCTCATTCAGCGCAGGCACAAAGCTACGGGGCAATTTTGCGAGGAGAGCGGGGTCGACCGGGTTGGCCACTTTACACCCCCAATTCCGGCAGAACACGTCCTGCCGCCTGCGAGCAGTTGACGCCGAGCAGTGCGCCGAGGGAAGGCGCAAAGTCGATCTGCCGCACTTCCCGCGAGACGACAGCCGGCTTGGGGACCCCGCTGCCCAGAATCATCGCCCACGACATCCGGTTCGAGCTGCTGTCGCTGCGGTGATTGAAAAATCCGTTCGTGCTTGTGCCGTCGGGATCCCGTCCGAACTCCGGCATCACCACCATCGTCACGTTATTGCGGTAAGCCGGCAGCGTCTGAAGGTAATTCCAAAGACGCCACACCAGTGCATCATTGTTGCGAATTCCCGCTAAGTGCAGCGAATAAGTGCCCGAGTGCGCCACCTCGACGTCTGAGAAATTCATCACCAGAATGGTCGGGGACACTCGCCGCAATACCTCGCTCGCCACGAACCAGGTCAGTTCATCGCCGCTCGTGGGACTATTGGGTCCGTTGATGAAATCCGCCAGAGCCGCAAGGAACACCTGTTTCAGCTCCGGATCCAGAATGGAAGATTCCGACGGGATGCTCCATCCGATCCGCTCATAATCGTCCTGCATAATCGTGGTGAGTTCGTCGAGCAGCACATCGCGCTGGAGCTTATGATGCGGGCTGTGGCCCATGATGATGCGCTCGACAGATTCGATCAATAACTGCTTGGCGAGAATCACATTGGCGTCGACGCCGATCTTGGCGGTGAGCGCCTTGTTACTTGTAACTAACCAGGTCTCGTTGGCGCCCACCTTGCGCTGAGCCTGAAGATACTGGAATAGAGTCGGATTGGCAGGCCGATCCTTGCCCCAGTCGTCGACGTGCTGCCAGACACCGGTCAAGATGCTACTGATTGTATTGAAGTGGGCGGTGGTCCCCTCGTTCCACACGTAAGGATAAAAAAGCGCCTGCGGGAAAAGTTCGCCCGCCAGGTGAGGAATGTTGCCGACGCCCTGTTCGGAAAAGCTTTCCTGGCGGCGAATTCCTCCGGTAGTTACAAGCACCAGCTTCGGGGAGCTGCGCGAGGCCGGCTCCGCGGTCTGCGCCAAAGCGAAGCGGCGAGCGAGCCCTAAACCGAGCAGCCGGAGGAGCGTCCTTCGCAGCATGATTGTCCCCTTTTCCAGACAGCGTACACCCGTTAGCAAAAACCAACAAGTTTTTTCACGTTGTGCTAAGTTGAGGCCGGTATGTCACCTGTGAACATGGATCGCCGGGCATTTCTTGCCGGCGGCGCGCTGGCTGTCGTGGGCGGTGCCGTCCAGGCCGGACCCCAGAACGACCGCGCAGCCACCCAGGCAGCCGGTCCGGGCAGCTACGAAATTTGCCGGAACTGGCTGTTCCAGCCACGCGCAGGAGATGCCGCCCTTCAACCCGGCTTCGACGATTCCACCTGGCAGCGCGTGACAATCCCCCACGCCAACGTCCGGTTGCCCTGGCACAGCTTCGACGACCGCTCCTACGAATTCATCTCCGTTTATCGCCGCCACTTTCGCCCACCCGCCGCTTGGCGCGGCTACCGCGTTTTGGCATGTTTCGACGGCGCCATGACCGCATCCACCGTGGCGATCAACGGGCACGTTTTCCCCGAGTTCCGCGGGGGCTACACTCCGTTTTCTTTTGAGTTGACGAGCCATCTGGCCTGGGAGAGCGATAACGTGCTGGCCGTGCGCCTCGATTCCACCGAGCGGTCCGATATTCCACCGTTCGGCGGAAACATCGATTACCTCACCTTTGGCGGAATTTACCGCGACGTGCGCCTGCAAGTCGTGCCGAAGACATTTATCGCCAATGTTTTCGCCGAGCCCGTGCACGTTCTCGAGGCCGGTCGCAGCCTTCGGGTTCGTTGCTGGATCGACGGTCCGGTTTCCCCGGCAACCCGGCTGCGGGTCGACCTGAGCGACAACGGGTCCACGCTCGCTTCAACCGAAGCCGCGGCCGACCCCAGCCGGACCGACTATCAGGAACTCGTCATCGACCGGGTTGGCGACGTGAAACTTTGGGATCTGACCAATCCCAAACTCTACGACGTGAACGTCCGGCTCACAAACGCCGACGGTTCCCAGCACACCTACACAACCCGCATCGGATTCCGGGAGGCGCGGTTCACGCCTGAAGGCTTCATGCTCAATGGCCAGCATCTGAAATTGCGCGGCCTGAACCGGCATCAGACCTTCCCGTTCGTCGGCGGCGCGATGCCTGCCCGCGCGCAGCGCCGCGATGCCGACATCCTGCGCAAGCAACTGAAAATCAATCTCGTCCGGACGTCGCACTATCCTCAATCTCCCGCATTCCTGGACCGCTGCGACGAAATCGGACTCCTGGTGCTCGAAGAAATTCCCGGCTGGCAGCACATCGGCGAGCAGGACTGGCAGGATCTCTCGGTCCGCAACGTGGGTGACATGATCCGCCGGGATTGGAATCACCCCTCCATCATCCTCTGGGGCGTGCGCATCAACGAGTCGCAGGACGACCACATCTTCTACACGCGGACGAACCAAGTCGCCCATTCGCTAGACGACTCCCGGCAAACCGGGGGGATCCGCTATCTCTACAACTCCGAACTGCTCGAAGACGTATTCACCATGAACGACTTCGGCTTCCCCCTTCGTCCGCCGAACCACCCCCTGTACCTCAACACGGAGTTCAACGGCCACATGTTCTCGACCAAGAGCTTCGACCAGGTGGAACGGGTCGCCGAGCACACGCTGCGCCACGCGCGCGTCCACAACCAACTTGCCTCGGACCCGCGCTACGCCGGGGGCATCGGCTGGTGCGCGTTCGACTACAACACCCATGCGAACTTCGGCTCCGGCGACCGCATCTGTTACCACGGCGTAAGTGATATCTTCCGGATACCCAAGGCGGCAGCGGGCTTTTATAAATCCCAGTGCGACCCGGAAGAAGAAATCGTGATTGAACCCGGGTTCTTCTGGTCGCAAGGCGACCACTCGACGGCAGGCGGAGTCGGCACGGTCCCCATCTGCTCTAACTGCGATCATCTGAAGATCTATGTGGCCGATCGGCTGCACACGGAAGCCGATCCGGATCGAACCACTTACGGCCATCTGAAGTATCCTCCGTTCCTGGTCAGAATCACCGACCGGCCGGCATGGGGAGATCTGAAGATCGAGGGCTACATAGCCGGCAAGTTAGTAAAAACCGTGACGCTTTCGGGCCGCGGCGTTGACGCGGCGCTACAAGTTTTGCCCGACGACCAGGAACTTGTCGCCGATGGCCGCGACTGCACGCGCGTTGTCCTGCGCTTGACGGATGAGTTTGGCAACCCCCGCCGAATGTCCAGCGGAGCAGTAAGCTTTCACCTCGAAGGCCCGGGCGAAATCATCGGCAACAACCCATTCGCGTTGAGTGGCGGAGTCGGGGCTATCTGGGTCCGGGCGCAACAAACCGGCGGAATTATCCGACTGAGAGCAGAACTCCAACACCTCAAGCCGCAGGAAGTCACAATCACCGTGCTCCCTGCCGAGCCGGAAGCGGTTTGAGCGCGTCCGAGCGAGTAGTCCTCAGGCTTCATCGCTATCTATTTCTGTCCACGTGGGTTAGTCGTACGAGTGCGTCTTCGATAGTCTTTTTCCCGTATTGACCGTACTTACACGATCAGATAGTTTCACTAAGACACGTCTCTGAATTCCGTCGCAGCTGGCCCGCACGGGGACAGGTAGCTTTTTCCGAAAGTTGGCTCGATGCGGATTCAGACATAGGGGAACGCCATTGTCTGTGCTTCGATCAAGCAAGTCGACGTGTGTCGAGTTGCGATTTGCTGATGTTTTATTCCGGTCTGGCGGAACCTCCGCAACTCGGTTGGCGCGGGGAATCTCCCGCGGCGTTCCCATCGCCATCGTCCTGCCGTTACTTGTGTCGGCGCCGTCCCGGTTAAGCGGCGACCTCCATACGGGCTTCCCCTCTGCCAACCTCACCCCGGCCCTCTTATTCGTCGAAGCGCCCGTCACGAACGCAGCCCCGATCACGCAGCGCTTTCCCAAAGGCAGCCGCCTGGTATCGTGGCAACCGGGCCAACCGGCGAATACCGCGGTCAATCTCGCTCCCCGTTTCTTCGCCGCCGCGGACCCTGACGTTTCCCCCTCCGGCGAAAAGATACTTTTCTCCGCCAAAACTGCCCTTGACTCGCCTTGGCAAGTCTGGGAGATGAACTCCAACGGCACGGCACAGCATCAACTCACGCATTGCCCGGACAACTGCCTGAAGGCTGCCTACCTCCCAGAAAATCAGTTCGTCTACACCCGCGTCTCCGCGTCAGACCGTGAGTCGTTCCTGTGCGTCGCTCGTATCGATGGCTCGGGTTCCCATCGAATCACGTTCGGCCCCGGCCGTTTCCAACTGGAAACCGTACTTCAAGACGGGCGCCTCCTCGCTTCCGCCGAACGCTCGCTCTCTCCAACCGGCGGTGGTCCGCAGCCTCGCGCCCTCTTTACAATGCGTCCCGACGGTTCAGGCCTTACTTCATTCGGCGACAACCGGCCAACGCCTTTGAGCCAGAGCGCTGCCTCGGAGCTTGACGATGGAACGGTCGTCTTCACGCAACGGGAACCGGCAAGAAACTCAGAACCGGGGGGCGTGCTTGCATTCGTCCGCCCCGGGTCGCTGGGCGTTACGACCTGTAACTCAGAACAGCCCCTGGTGCAGTCCGTCCACGAGTTCAGCGGCGGCCACGTACTGGTTTCCCGGCAGGACTCCGCCTCCTCATCCGCCCATTACTCAGCTTATGATCTGGACTTATCCGGGGGCGCGCCTCTCCGGCTGATCTACCGGGATCCTTTGGCCTCCGTCGTCCAAGCGGTTCCGCTGCGTCCCCACCCTGCCGCAGCGGCTTACCGGTCCATTCTGCATCTGGAGCGAACCAGCGGACGCTTCATCTGCCTCAATGCCCGCCGTGCACGCGACGCTAAGGGCGGCACGTTGTCCGCCGCCATCGCCCAAGTGCGGGTCTTCCTTCAAAAAGACGACAAAGGCGGCGAGCGACTCCTCGGCCAAGCCCCGGTCGCCGCGGACGGGTCCTTCTACATTGCGGCGCCGGCCGACCGCCCCGTTCGATTCGATCTGGTCGCGGCAAACGGCGACTTAGTAGCCTCGCAGAAAAGTTGGATCTGGGTGCGTCCGGGAGAAGACCGAGGCTGCATCGGCTGTCACGAGGACAAAGCCGAGTCGCCGCAAAACCACTGGCCCTTGGCCCTCAGCATGCCTGGGATGCCGGCCCGGATCGGGCTTCCGCCCCAAAAGACTCTTCACTGAACAGACCAGGATGCGCATTCCATTCAAACTCGTTCTCAGTCTAATCCTCGCCTTCTGCGTGCCGGCTGTCTTCCGCCTTGCGGCTCAATCTCCCGGTGGATCGCAGTCCCATGCCTTGCCTCAGTTCGAAGATGTCACCACGAAGGCCGGCATTGACTTTCAGCACTCCTTCGGCGAAAAGGAACTTAGCTCCATTGTCGAGGCGACCGGTTCGGGCTGCGGCTGGCTTGACTACAACAACGACGGCCTGCTCGATCTCTATGTCCTAAGCGGCCGTCACGTCGATGGGCTGACCGACATCTCATCGCCGGTCCACACCCCCGCCACGAATCACCTGTACCGGAACAACGGCGACGGCACCTTTACCGACGTGACAGCCAAGGCGGGCCTCGAAGGAAATGGTTTCGCCATGGGGCTGACCATCGGCGACTTCGACAACGATGGCAACGAAGATATCTATGTCACTAACTACAACTCGTCGATTCTTTATCACAACAACGGCAATGGAACTTTTACCGACGTAACCGCCGCGGCACATGCGGGGAATCCGTTCTTCGGCACCGGCGCCGCCTTCCTCGATTACGACCGTGACGGCCGCCTGGATCTCTTCGTCGGCAACTACCTGCAATACGATCCCTCCTACCGGCACTTCTACTCAGCCAACCACTACCCCGGGCCGCTGGACTACGGCCCCCAAGTGAATCGGCTCTTACACAACAATGGCGACGGCACGTTTACCGACGTATCCCGCCGGGCGGGAATCGCAGCCGTGCCCGGCCGCGCCATGGGAGTCGCCACCGGCGACTTCGACAATGACGGCTGGCCGGATATCTACGTTGCCAACGACACGATGGCGAGCTACCTATACCACAACAACCGCGACGGCACATTCACCAACATTGCGGAGGAGGTTAACGCCGCTTACGGACAAAATGGCGAGGCGACGACCGCGATGGGACCGGTCTTCGGCGATTTCGATAACGATGGCTGGCAGGACCTGTTCGTCTCCGACGCCCGTTACCACCGCCTGATGCACAACATGATCCACAACTCCGGCAAGTCCGGCGATTACTACTTCGCCGATGCGACCGATGGCGCAGGAGTGGGAGCGCCCTCCGCGCAGTACGTCGGCTGGGGTGACGGTTTCTTCGATTTCGACAACGACGGCTGGAAGGACCTTTTCATCGTCAACGGCGGCCTGAGTTGGCTGATCCCAATGGAGGATACGCTGCTGCACAACAACGGCAACGGAAAATTTACCGACGTCTCCAACGCCGCGGGCGCCTTCTTCAAAACGCGCCATGTCAGCCGCGGCGCTTGCTTTGCCGACTACGACAACGACGGCTACATCGATGCCTTCATCGTCGTACTCGGCGGCAAGGGAATTCTCCTTCACAACAATCCCCCGGCCGGGCAGCGGAATCATTGGCTGACGATCCGTCTTGTCGGTACGCACAGTAACCGCGACGCCTACGGAGCAACCGTAGAAGCCATAGCGGGCGACCTGCACCAATACGTGCAAACAACATCGGCCAGCGGCTACCTTTCGCAGAATGATCCCCGGACGCACTTCGGACTTGCGCAACACACGCAGGTTGACACGCTCATCATCCATTGGCCCGACGGAGGGCTGCAGACGCTCCATCACGTACCGGCGGACCAGGTGCTGACGGTGAGAGAACCCGCCGCCACGCACACGCAAGCCGGCACAGCATCTTCCAGCGCACACTGAGATGGCCGCTTCGCTCATCCGCCGCCCACTTCGGACCTCGTCCATCCTGCTCGCGGTTTTTTTGCCCCTCGCCTTACACGGCGCCGTTGTACAAGACACGTCCGATCCCGGACGCAGGTATCTGAGTCCCGTCGATCTGGCCATTTCGCCGAACGGAACCCGACTCTATGTCGTGTGTGAAGACGCCAATCTGGTGCTCGCCGTCGACACCCGCTCGAACCGAGTTATCGAACGCATCGCCGTCGGCCGGCAGCCGAAAGCAATCGCCTTGTCGCCTGACGGAAACACGATTTACGTGTCGAACGAACTCGATAACTCCGTAAGTGAGATCGATGCGGCCTCGCTTAAAGTTCGCCGGACGTTCGGCGCCGGATGGGGCCCGGCCGGTGTTGCCGCAGGCCGCCACGGGAACACCCTGTACATCGCAAACACGTTGGGCAATGACGTCTCCGTTGTTGAGGCGGCCACCGGCCGGAACCTGCGAAGCCTGCCTGCCGGAACGTTTCCCGAATACCTCGCCGTCTCTCCGGACGGCGCGCGAGTCTACGTATCTAACCTCCTGGCCACGCTCGGCCGCTTCGATCAGCCCCCCGTCTCAGAGATGACGGTAATCGATGCCGAGTCAAACCAGATTGCCGAACGGATCCCGATTCCCGGGGTAATCCAGCTCCGCCATATTGCGCAAGTCCGAATGGCGGACGGAGCTTACCTGCTCGTCCCGTTCCTGCGTCCGAAAAACCTGAACCCACTGGTGCAAATCGAACAAGGGTGGTACCTCACGCATGGAGTCGCTGTCATCCGGACGCCCGCCTCTCGTCGAGGCGATTCCGGGACCAGCCGCGTCGACGAAGTTCTGCTCGATGACGTTGACCGTTACTTCGCCGATGGTTTCGGCGCGGCGGCAACGAGCGATGGCACGCTGGCCCTGGTGACAGCCTCCGGCTGCGACACGGTTTCGATGCTCGACACCCGTAAGCTCGACCGTCTTCTTCAAGCAGTGCCGCCGGGCAACCCCGAAGCGCTCGCCGACCGGCTCGACTCCGCCCGCCGGTTTGTCACCGCCCGTCTGGCGACCGGCAAGAATCCAACTTCCGTCGTGATCGCTCCGGGCGACTCCCTAGCCTACATCGCCAACCGCATGGACGACACCATCACCGTCATTGATCTCCACCGCCAAGCCGTCGCCACCACGATCGACCTCGGCGGCCCGCGGCAAGTTACACCCGAGCGTCACGGACAGCAGTTGTTCTACGACGCAACTTACTGCTTCGAGCACCAGATGGCCTGCGCCACCTGTCATCCGCATCAGGGTCTCTCCGACGGACTTGCCTGGAGCCTCGAAACGCCCGAACTCGGCCGGGACGTCGTCGAGAACCGAACGCTGCGCGCCATCTCGGAGACCGGCCCATTCAAGTGGAATGGCAACAATCCGGACCTTGAAACGCAAGCCGGCCCGCGAACCGCGATGTACATCTTCCGCTCTCAAGGCTTTAGCGACTCACAGGTCCGCGACCTGACTACTTTCATTCGTTCGCTCACCTTGCCGCCAAATCCCCGCCGGAAGGCGAACGCGGCACTCAACGAAGCGCAGGAACGGGGCCGGCAAATCTTCTTCCGCACGACCACGAATGCCGGAGAAATCATCCCGCCCGAAAAGCGCTGCTACTTCTGCCATCCGCCCCAGACGCACTACACCGCCCGCGTACACATGGACGTTGGAACGAAGACGCCCTATGACACCAGTGCCTCCTTCGATATCCCTCAGCTCGAAGGCCTCTACATGCGCGCTCCTTACCTGCACAACGGCGAGGCCGTGACGCTCGAAGAAATTTGGACGAAGTACAGTCCCGAAGACAAACACGGAATCACTTCCGACATGGATAAGGTTCAGTTGAACGATCTTATCGAGTTCTTGAAGACTCTATGACCAAACTGCCATGCTGGCTCTGCCTTGCCACCGGCCTCGGGCCATTCTTCTCCGCCGGCGGAGCGATCGCAATCCCGGCCTCGTCACCGCTCTATACCAAGTGGACTAACTACACCGCGGCAAACGGATTCCCGCCAGGCAAAGTCTACTGCGTCAGGGTGGACGGCGACCGTGTCTGGGCCGGAACCGGACACGGTCTCGTGCTGATTGAGCACGGACAGGTCAAGCGCGTTTTCACGCCCGCCGACGGCCTCGCCGGCCGCGCCGTCATGTCCATCGCGGTCGACCCCCAGACGGGCGACCTCTGGATCGGCGCCTTCGGAGGTCTCAGCCGTTACTCCGGCGGACAGTTCAAGACCTACACGAATCTTTCGAGCGGACTGGCGAACGACCTCGTTTACAGCGTCGCTGTCAAGAACGGGGAAGTATGGGTAGCGACGGCGGCGGGGGTAAATCGCTTCGACACGCGTACGGAGTCCTGGTCCATTTTCAACGAGAAGAATGGTCCTTTCGAAGAACCCTGGTCCTATTCCATTGCCTTCGGCGACGGAAATGTCTACATGGGCGTATGGGGCGGCGGCGTCATCGTCTACAACCCGGCCACGCGCTCGTGGCGGCCCTACACCGACCCTGACGGCGAAATGGAAATCGTGTTGTATCGAAACCAGGGCTTAATTCATAACATCGTCAGCAGCGTGGCCTACAACGAGAGCACCGGCATGTTCTGGGCCTCGACTTACTTCGGCCTGAGCGGTTACGACGGCCGGAACTGGCACAACTATCTCACGAAGGACAGCGGTCTTGCCTCCGACTTCATCAATGCCGTCCAGTCGAGAGGCGACCTGGTATGGGCGTGTACGGACAAAGGGCTCAGTTGCCTGAACTATAAATCAAACGTCTGGACAACCTACCGGAGGCTCGGAACGGACGGCCGCGGAGAGATTGAGATTACCGGGCCCGAAGGCCACAAAAGCAAAACAGTGACCCCTTCGGCGCTTGCTCATAGCTACACCTTGAATCTTGATTTTCAAGGAGACGACGTATGGGTTGCCACGGGAAACGGACTTAGCCACGGCATATGCCAACTTACACAATAGGAGTGCAATGATGAATCAACTAAATACCGAGATACAGATGCCCGCTTCCGGGGCGGAGGGACACACGCCGATTGAAAAGAAGGCGATCACCGCTCCCACCGTCCTGAATGAGGCCTACCACTACGCGAAGCCGTCGTCGTTCTCCCGCGGGCTACGGCTAAACATCAAGGGCGTCACGTTTCTCCTGATTTCCGGCACCGCGAGCATCGGCGATCAGGGCGAGACGCTCTATCCCGGTGATTTCCGCGCCCAATTGTGGCGTACGTACGAGAACATCACGGCCTTGCTCGCTTCCGAGGGCGCTACGTGGAAAGACATCGTCCGGACCACATGCTATCTTCGCGACATCGAGCGGGACTATGCGGCGTTCAACGAAATCCGCACCGCGTTCTTCGCCGAAATGGGCTTGGATCCCTTGCCCGCCTCAACCGGAATCCAGGCAATCTTGTGCCGTCCGGACTTACTGGTCGAAATCGAGGCCATGGCGATTTTCGAGTCGAATGCGGTGACCGCCTGACAAGTTCGCGCCGGCCATGCGCATCCTGATTCACCTGTTCGTTATCGCGGTACTCCTGGCGACGCCGGGGATGTCGCAGTCCGCGCCGCAGGAACTGCGCTACGCCAACATGCCCCCGGACGCGGTCCCGTTCCGGGAATTCCGGAAGCCCTACCAACAGTGGTTCCTCTCCCCTGACACGCTTGCCTACTACGGCGCCGCGCGTCTGGCCTCGGATGGCGATGCAGCAGGTCTCCACACGGTGGACATCGGTCTTCTCGGACCGTTGGACACCAACAATCCGGAGTCGCTCTATGGCATCGCCATGCTCCACGGCGCGCAATTGGCGATGGAAGAAGCCAACGCTTCGGGAGGCTACCACGGCACGCCGTTCGCACTCAAGGTTCACGACGACCTTCCGCTCTGGGGCGCTTCCGCCATGGAAATCGTGAAGATGGATTTCAATGAGCATGTCTGGGCGATGCTCGGCTCCATCGATTCCTCCTCCACCCACATCGCCCTCCGCGCAACTCTTAAGCTGGAGATCCCTATCGTCGATACCGGGACGAGCGACCCGACCGTCACCGAGACGCGCATCCCGTGGCTCCTGCACAATTTCCCCGACGACCGCCAGCAGGGTTACGCACTCGCCGACTACATCTTCAATCAGAAGAAGCTGCGCCGTGTCGCGATACTCCGCTCCACGGACCGCTATGGCCGCAAAGGGGACGAGATCTTTTTCACGGCCGCTCGCCGCCTCGGCCGGCAGCCGCTTCTCGAAGCGAAATTCGAACCGTCTGAGAGGGATTTTTCGTCGCAACTGCGCCTTCTAGAAAGCACCGGCATCGATGCGCTTGTCCTGTGGAGTAATGCCCGCCAAGCCGCGCTCATTCTGAAACAGATGCGCGACGCCGGGATGAAGCAACCCGTGTTCGCTTCGAGCCGCGTTGTTTATCCCGAGTTACTCGGCTCCGCCGGGTCCGCCGCCGAAGGCCTGGTCGCAGTGTCCCCGTTCGACCCCACCCGCACGGACGCCGGCTGGCTTGCCTTCCGCGAAAGGTTCCGCACTCGCTTCCACGCCGAGCCCGACGCCTACGCCTCCTACGCCTACGACGGCATGAACATACTGATCGCCGCCATTCGATCGGCCGGCCTGAATCGCGGCCGCATCATGGATGCATTGCGCGCCCACCAGATGAGCGCCTACCAGGGGGTCAGCGGCTCAGTGTTCTTCGACTACACATTGAATAACATCGCGCCACTCACCATGGTCGAGGTGCGCGGCGGCCGCTTCATTTACTGGCCCGAACACCGCACGGATTGGGATAAGTCGGCCTCGGCCGCCCTCGTCCCCGCGCCCACTCACGTGCAACCCTGACAGCACGTCTGATTCATGTCCTCCGCTTACTCGAAACCGCTTGCCGTCCTCTTCGCCGCTCTCGCGTCCCTGGCTGCGAACTCCCAAATCGCCGCCGCGCAGAGCGTCACCCCGTACGCCGCCATCCCTTCCAGCCACGTCACCTATCCCGGCCCGGGCCGCGGCCACCAGGACGATCTTCCGGCGGGCGACGTCCGGATCGGCCTCCTCGTTCCGCTCACCGGACCGCGCAAGCCCGAGGGCGAAGCCATCCTGGCGGCGGCTCGCATCGCCCTGGAAGAGTCAACAGTCCGCGGTGTCTCGCTCGCCATCGGCGACGAAACCGCCTCCCCTTGGGGACCCACCGCCGACGCTCTGATTCACCTCGTGATGGACGATCAAGTCATCGCCATCATCACATCGGAAAGCGGCGCCGTGGCTCATCTTAGCGAGCAAGTCGGAAACCGCATTGGAGTGCCGGTGCTTACTCTCGCCACCGACGCCACCACTACCGAGATCAACCTGCGCTGGCTCTTTCGCCTGGCTCCCAGTGACGCCGCGCAGGCGCGGACCTTCGTGGACGACATTTACTCCAAGCGGCGTTTCACCCGGGTTCTTCTTGTTACCGCGCGCGACCACGACGGCCGCGTTGGCGCCAGCGAGTTTCTGGCCGCGGTTCGCAACGCCGGAGCACCCGCTCCATCCACCTTCACTGTCGACCCTCAAAAGCCTGACCTCGATGCATGGCCGGCTGCGTTGAAACACGCATCCCCCCAAGCCGTCGTATTTTGGACCAGCGCCTCTATCGCGAATGCGCTCCGAAGCCGGATGCACTCACCTGCCCCAGGCGTTGCGCTCTACCTCTCGCAAGCCACCGTCGACGGCTACGAGGAGCCGGACGCACCCTTCCCGCAGGCTGCCGATGAGATCTTTGGTTCCCAGGCCTGGACCGTCGCCTCTCGCCCGAACGGGTTCGTCCCGGCCCGCCACTTCGCGGAACGCTATCGCGCGAAAACGCAGGCGAACCCGGGCCCGGCGGCACTCGCAGCCTTCGACGCGGTCGGTCTCATCTGCGACGGCTTGCAAAAAGCCGGCCCAAACCGCGCTCGCCTCCGCGACCGTCTCGCTGAAGTGACCGCCTACTCCGGCGCTTCCGGTGTCATTTCTTTTGACAACCAGGGCAACAATCAACAGCCCCTACGTCTCGTGCCGGTTCGCCTACCCACGAGCCGGGAATGAGAAATCTCCATGCCAGATCTATCATCGAATGTCTATGACGTAATCGTCGTCGGTTCCGGAGCTGGCGGCGGCATGGCGGCTTACACTCTAACCAACGCCGGCGCCAAGTGCCTTGTGTTGGAGGCGGGCGGCTGGTATGACGCGGCGCGCGACTCCCACTGGCTGGAGTGGTGCTATGACGCGCCTCATCGCGCCGCACGAACTCCGGATCATCCCTATGGTTACTTCACCGCCGCCGCCGGTGGTTGGCGCGTCGACGGCGAACCCTATACTTCGGCTCCCGGCACCGATTTCCGCTGGTTCCGTTCCCGCATGCTGGGAGGACGAACGAATGCATGGGGGCGCATCTCGCTTCGCAACGGTCCCTATGACTTTCAGCCCTACAGCCGCGATGGGAAAGGCTTCGACTGGCCGATCCGCTACAGCGACCTCGCCCCATACTACGGCCGCGTCGAGCAACTAATCGGCGTCTTCGGTTCGAGTGAGAACCTCGAGAACTATCCCGACGGTAACTTCCTGCCTCCGCCCGCTCCGCGCTGCTATGAGTTACTCGTCCGGAAAGCCTGCGACAAACTAGGGATCCCCTGCGTACCATCGCGCCTCGCCATCCTGACGCGCTCCCTCAACGGCCGGCCTGCCTGCCACTACGTTTCCCAGTGCAACCGCTCCTGCCGTCTTTCGTCAAACTTCTCCTCGCCCACCGTATTGCTGAATCCGGCCCTCGCCACCGGACGCCTTGAAATCCGCTGCGGCGCGATGGCGCGCGAAATTCTTGTTTCATCCGAAGGCAAGGCCGCCGGCGTCTCCTACATCGACAAGAAAACCCGCAAAGAAGTACAGGTCCGCGGAAAGGCCATCGTTCTTGCCGCCAGTTCGTGCGAAACCGCGCGCCTGTTGTTGAATTCACGCAGTTCGCGGTTCCCCAACGGCCTGGCGAATTCCAGCGGGCTTGTGGGCAAATACATCATGGACTCGGTGATGTCCGACGTCACCGCCTTCATGCCCAGCCTCATGGACCTGCCCGCCCACAACGAGGATGGCGTCGGAGGCATGCATCTTTTCATGCCCTGGTGGAACTACAAGAAACAATCGCGCCGCGAACTCCCGTTCTCTCGCGGTTACCACATCGAATTCAGCGGAGGCCGCCGCGGCATGCCGGAGCCCGGCTTCCTGGATGGTTCCGAACGTGTCCTCGGCGGGGGGTACGGAATCGAGCTCAAGCAAGGCTGCCGTAAGTTATACGGCTCGTTCATCGGATTTCATGGCCGCGGCGAGATGATTCCGAACCGGGAAAGTTATTGCGAAATCGATCCCGGCCTCGTCGATCAGTGGGGCATTCCGGTCTTGCGGTTTCACTTCCAATGGGGCGAGGATGAACTCCTCATGGCTCGTCACATGCAACAAACGTTCCGTGAGATCGTCACGGCCGCCGGCGGCGAGGTCATGCAATCCGCCGGGCCGGAATCGCGCTGGGGCATCTCTCGCGGCGGCGAATGCATCCACGAGGTCGGCGGCGCCCGCATGGGGAACGACCCGCGAAACTCCGTTCTGAATCCCTATTGCCAGGCATGGGATTGCAAGAACCTTTTCGTAGCCGACGGAGCGCCATTCGTCAGCAGCGCCGACAAAAATCCCACTCTCACGATCATGTCGCTGGCCTTGCGAACCTCGGAATACATTGCCGACCAGGTAAGCAAACGCAATCTCTGAGTGAATATGCTCCTCGAAGGAACTGACGATGGAACTTAGTAACTCTCCCGGGCTCCAGGCGCCGCTCCGGCGCCGGAACATCCTGAAAATTCTCACATCCATCCCCGCCGGAGCAGTGCTTGCGGCTCAAACTACCCCTGAGACTGCCGGCGCCAACACCGTCGCCTCATCCGGACAGCCTAAAGCGCTCGCCCCCCATGAGTGGGAAACAGTGTCGGTTCTTTGTGACTTGGTTATCCCGGCCGACGATCGCTCCGGCAGCGCCACGGCCGCGGGCGTCCCCGCGTTCATTGACGACTGGCTCGACCTCGAGCGTGGCGCAGTACTCGATGAGATCCGCGGCGGCCTCACGTGGCTCGATCTCGAATCGAACCGCCGCTTCGGAGGTGACTTCATCGCGTGCACGGATACCCAGAAAAAGGCGCTCCTGGACCGTATCGCGTACCCGGCAAAGGCCGCCCCGGAAGACCGCCATGCCGTCGTTTTCTTCAATCACTTTCGGGATCTTGTGCTCAGCGGCTTCTACACCAGCGAAACCGGCCTGAGGGACTTACCCTATGTCGGAAACGAGCCGCGGCAGAATTGGACCGGATGTCCAAAGCCGGTCCTTACAAAGCTAGGCGTCGCCGAAGACTAACTCACGCCGCATCCACGGCCGCGAGAGAGTAACTCAGTGCCCATGCTTGTACCGGGCGGCAAGGTGCGTTGTCCCGTACACCGCTTGCTGAACCGCCTCAGCCGGACCCGTCCACCGCGCGACAATCGCGTTGGGGAACAATCCCCCCACCACCACGAACAGCACGGCCGCGGTCAGGACCCACCTCTCGCGCGGCAGCGCATCCGCGAGGATCGTGAATCCCGTCCTTCGCTTGCCAAGGAAGAGCCGTGTGAACAACCGGAACACCGTTACCGCATTCATCGCCGTGGCGGCCGGAAGCAACAGACCTGTCAGCGGATGGGAAACCAACGTCCCATGAATCAACAGGTCTTGCGAGCAAAAGCTCAGCGTTCCCGGCAATCCGGCCAACGCCAGGCCGAGGACAAGAAAGAAAACCGCCAGCCTCGGCGCGTGCTGCGCCAGGCCGAGGTACTCTCCCGCGGTCAGGTTCTCGCCGAACCGCACTTCCAAGAGCCGCAGGATGGCAAACAGACCCATCGTGGAGGTTGTCACTACGCACCAATGCACCAGCGCGCCCGTGACTCCCTCCATCGTCCGGCTTTCCAGGCCCGCCAGAATACATGCCGACTGGCTGAGAGCGAGATACGCGATCAACCGGCGGGGTGAGTTCTCGGTCAGCGCCCGGATCGCGACGTACAGTGCGGTCGCCAGCGCCAGATGAGAAAGCAGCGGGAACAAATCGCGCGCCGTGTCGGGAAACAACGGCACAATCAGCCTGGCTACGAGCATTGCCCCGAAATGACCGTTGAGCAAGAGAGCCGTGGCAATCGCATCCCCGTCCTCGGCAGCGTCTCCCACCCACGCGTGAAGCGGGCAAATGCCCTTGCGGAACACCACCGCCGCCACCAGGAGCCCAAAGACCGCCATGCCGCCGGGGCTTTGCCGCGCTAAACCGCCAATCGACAGGGTGTGGCCGCTCCAGGCAATGAGGAAGATCACGGCCGCGAGGATTCCACTCGAAGCGAGCAGCGCCATCCGCGGCCGCCACGTGCGCGCACCCAACCACCGCCCAAACAGAAAAGGAATCGTCGAGGCGATCCACGCGCCCAGAAGCACGACCAGATGGTCCGACGAATAGGCCAGCAGCGTCGAACCGAGCAAGAATAGAATCCCGCTGATTGTGCCGCTGCGGCAGTCGCGCAGCGGAAGCGCGAGCGTCGCGCCCGCTGTCAGGCACGAGTAAAGCACCATCAACGCTTCCGGCAAGGACTGGTTCGACGGCGCCGCGCGCAGCAGCAGCACACTGGCCAGCACGGAAACGAGCGACGCCCAAAACGCAATGGCGCGCAACTGCCGCCGGATTACGACGGTGACGACGGCGGCACACCACGGAACGCCGATGGCCAGTGCCGTCAGGCCTGCCTGGTATGTCATCCGGCACGCTCCCGCGCGGCCGCGCCGAAGGAAGCAATCGGCTGCTCGCGCCTGCCGGGCGTCTGTGATAAGCCGATGCGGTCCAGCCTCGCGAAAAGCTTCGCGAGCCCCATCAGCGGGTGAATCACGAATCGATCCAGGATCGTGTCGACATGGCCGCGGTCAAGCGCCCAGCGGTAAAGCCACAACTGCGCCCGCGCCGGCAGCACATCCTCGATCCAATTTTCCGCGGACTCCTCTTCGCTACCGATCGCCGCATGCATCTGGTGATAGTCGTGAAGCATCGAGGGAGACCGCAGGAATTGCAGCGTCCGGACCGTGGCGTGCCCCAGGATGTGGATCACCGCAATCCATTTCAGGCCTAGTCCGATTTCCGTGAACACCACGCCCACCTGAGTCAGCGATGCGAATGCCAGCGACGTCTTGGCATCGGCGCTCGGCCGGCCGGAGATCGTGCCGTAAACGGCGGTGGCCAGACCAACCATCATCACCATCGCCGAAGCGAGGCCGGACTGGGCGAGCATCGGCTGCGCGCGAAGCAGCAAATATGCGCCCGCGTGAATCGAAATGGCGCCGTAGAAAATCGCGCTCGATGGCGTCGGCCCCTCCATCGCCCGCGGCAGCCACCCCGAGAACGGAACCTGCGCCGCTTTCCCCGCCGCTGCCAGCAGCAGCAACAGCCCAACCGTCGTAGCGCGGCTTCCCTCCAAACTCGGAAGGCCGCCAGCGAAAGACGCGGTTCCGGCCCAATGATGCATCGCAAATACCCCCACCAGCAACCCGATATCGCAGGCGCGGTAAATAGCGAACACGCGGAGCGCGTTTTCCACTGGGGGCGTGCGCAGTTGAAAGAACGCAATCAGAAGCACGGACGTGATGCCCACAATCTCCCACCCGCCCGCCAGAAGCTCGAACGAACCCGCCGCAAACGCAATCAGCGATCCGAACGCAAACAGATGAAGCAGTAGAAAGAACCGGAAAAAGCCCGGCTCGCGATGCAGATACGTCACCGAGAACCGGCCAATGAGCCCCACCAGCACCACGGTCATTCCCAGCAAAACCACCGACAGCCGGTCCGCCAGCAGCACCATCGGAAAGTGATAGTCGCGCACGCTGAACCAGTTGCCGAAAGTCACCGTCACGGCCTGCGCCGAAAAGAGCCGCCACACCACCACCGCCAGCGCCGCCACCGACGCGGAAAACGTCACCCCCGTGATGCCGGAAACAACACGCTCCCTCGGAACCCAGCCGGCCAGCCACGCCAAAGCGAAACCCGCCGACACGAGGCCCGGCGCCAGCACCACGAACACCAGCATGGCCTGCGCAAAGTCCATCTACCGCGCTCCCTCTCCGGGCTGAATCCACGCCATCGGCAAGTGCTCGAGCTTTCCTTCGTACCACTCGGCCGAAGAAAACACCACCGGCAGCCGCTCCAGCGGTTGGCCGAACTCTTCGAACCCCTTATCCCTCCACACGTGAACGCGGCCCCGATCCGGGTCGATCGTCGCCACGCGGATCCAGCGATTCTCCACCAGTCGCTTCAGAGACGCACTTGCGTCCAACACATGCATCAGACGCTCCGGCGTCGTCTCAATGACGAACAGCATTCGTACGGGTTCGTGGATTTCCACCATCTGCCACGGAAGCCCGGTTCGCAGGTCGCTCGCGTGGCCGTCCATCACGCCGACCAGGCCCGTCACGTTGTGAGGCAGTTTCGTGCCGCACCCATAGCGATCGTTGTCGACGAAGGAGAAATAGTATTCGAGGTTAATGCCGGCGCACACAGGAATCGCCGCCGCCAGCACCGCCGCGAGATTCCGGTCGTCCGGATCCTGGGAGGCGTCATACGAAGTGAGAAACGCCCGCCGGTCCAAAAACAGGCCGCGCGTCAGGCTGCGCCGCCCCACAATACAGACGGCATTCGTGCAATGCCCATACTCCGGCCGCGGCTCTGCGAGGTGTTCGCTGCGTTCTTCCACGTGCCGTAACGCCGCCATCGGAGACGCGTGGACCGGAGAAGATTCGAACCGCCGCGAGCGTTCTTTCGCGTTATGCGCCCGAGCCTCTTCGAGCGACGCTTCGATGCGCCTCACATCG
>JAKAJI010000359.1 GCA_021813825.1 Acidobacteriota bacterium
CGGCTTACTTGCGAAGGTAGGCGTCGATGCCCGCGGCAGCGTGACGCCCTTCGGCGATGGCCCAAACCACCAGCGACTGCCCGCGCCGCGCATCGCCTGCGGCGAACACACCCGGATGGGACGAGGCGTAGTCCGCGCCGGTCTTCACATTGCCGCGCGCGTCGGCCTCCAGCCCGAGTTGTTCGATCAGACCAGTGCGCACTGGGCCCGTGAAGCCCATCGCGAGAAGGACAAGATCGGCGTCGACGCTGAATTCACTGCCCGCAATCGGCTGGAAATTGGGCGGAGGCCCAACGCGAATCGCGTGGAGTTTGCGGACATGACCCGCCGCGTCTCCTTCCAGACGCGTCGTCGCGATACTCCAGTCGCGCAGCCCGCCTTCCTCGTGCGCGCTCTCCACCCGCATCATGAGCGGCCACAGCGGCCACGGCGTGTGAGCGGCGCGCTCCGGCGGAGGGGTGGGCATGATTTCCCACTGCCGCACGGAAGCGGCTTTCTGCCGATGCGCGGTACCCAGGCAGTCCGCACCCGTGTCGCCGCCACCGATGATGACGACGTGCTTTCCGGTGGCGAGAATCTGGTTCGGCACATGCTCGCCGAGCGACGCACGGTTGCCCTGCGGCAGATATTCCATGGCGAAGTGCACGCCTTCCAGTTCACGGCCGGGCACGCGAAGGTCCCGGGGCTGTTCGGCGCCGATGGCGAGCAGAACCGCGTCGAAGGTGCGGACGAGTTCTTCCCCCGTCACCCCTTCTCCGACGTTCACGTTGCAGCGGAACTCGACGCCCTCGGCTTCCATTTGTTCAAGGCGCCGGTCGAGCACCCACTTTTCCATCTTGAATTCCGGGATGCCGTAACGAAGAAGCCCCCCGGGCTTGTCGGCCTTTTCAAACACGACCACCGTGTGGCCGGCGCGCGTCAACTGTTGCGCGGCGGCGAGGCCCGCCGGACCGGACCCGACGACGGCCACGCGCTTTCCCGTACGCACCGGAGGCAGTTCCGGCCGGATCCACCCTTCATGGAAAGCGTGCTCGATGATGGTCTTCTCGATGGTCTTGATCGCCACCGGCGGCTCGTTGATGCCAAGCACGCAAGCCGCTTCACACGGCGCCGGGCAGATGCGTCCGGTGAACTCCGGGAAATTATTGGTCGAGTGAAGAACACGGACGGCGTCGCGCCAGCGGTCGCGGAACACCAGGTCGTTCCAGTCAGGGATGAGGTTGTTGACCGGACAGCCCGTGTGGCAAAACGGAACGCCGCAGTCCATGCAGCGCGCCCCCTGCGTGCGCACCTTGTCTTCGCTGAACTCCTGGTAGACTTCGAACCAGTCGTTGATCCGTTCGGGCACCGGACGCCGCGACGGCGTTTCGCGCGTGTACTCCAGAAAACCGGTGACCTTACCCACGGGCCGCCTCCCTCACCCGCACTTCCTCTTTCGGCGGAGGCGCGGGCAATCGCCGCACGCCGAGCACCCGCTGGTACTCATGCGGGAACACTTTCCAGAACTTCGGCAGCATTTCCCCCCAGTTTTCGAGAATCCATCGCGCGCGCGGGCTGCCGGTCAACTCCGCGTGACGCACGATGAGTTGATGCAGTCCCTGCAGGTCGGCCTCTTCGGTAACCGGCATCAGGTCGACGCCGGACTTATTGCAGAGCAGCGAATCGAACTCGCCGGTCTCATCGAGCACGAAAGCGATGCCGCCCGACATGCCCGCCGCGAAGTTGCGGCCGGTCTTGCCCAGGCAGACGACCAGGCCCTTGGTCATGTATTCGCAGCCGTGGTCGCCGACCCCCTCAACAACAGCCGTGGCGCCGGAGTTGCGGACCGCGAACCGCTCGCCGGCCATGCCGTTGAAGAACGCCTCGCCGGATGTGGCTCCGTATAACGACGTGTTCCCGATGAGGATGTTCTCTTCGGGCAGAAACGTGGAAGTCCGCGGCGGATAGACGATGAGTCGCCCGCCGGAAAGGCCTTTGCCGGTGTAATCGTTGGCGTCGCCTTCCAGTTCCATCGTGACGCCCTTAGCCAGAAACGCGCCGAAACTCTGTCCGGCCGAGCCGTAAAACTGGAAACGGATCGTTTCGTCGGGCAGTCCCTCGGAACCGTAGCGCCGGGCCACTTCGCCGCTCAGCATCGCGCCAACCGTGCGGTGGACGTTGCGAATCGGAAGCTTGAAGTCGACACGCTCTCCGTTTTCGAGCGCGCCCTTGGCGTGGTCGATCAGCTTATAGTCGAGCGCCTGCTCGATGCCGTGATCCTGGCTGATCACGCAGCGCCGGCCCACGCGCCCCGGTACCTGTGGGTTGTAGAGAATCGTCGTGAAATCGAGACCGCGGGCTTTCCAATGGGCGATGGCGTCGTCCATTTCGATGAGGTCGACGCGGCCGATCATCTCGTCCATCTTGCGGATGCCGAGCGAGGACATCAGTTGGCGGACTTCTTCGGCGATGTAGAAGAAGAAATTGATGACGTGCTCGGGAGCGCCCTGGAACTTCTTCCGCAGCGCCGGGTCCTGCGTCGCGATGCCCACCGGACAAGTGTTCAGGTGGCACTTGCGCATCATGATGCAGCCCATCGAGACGAGCGGCGCGGTCGAAAAACCGAATTCTTCGGCGCCGAGCAGCGCCGCGATGACGACGTCGCGTCCGGTCTGGAGCTTGCCGTCGGTCTGCACACGGATGCGGCTGCGCAGGTCGTTCATCACCAACACCTGTTGGGTTTCGGCCAGGCCGAGTTCCCACGGAATGCCGGCGTGCTTGATGGAGGTAAGCGGGCTGGCGCCGGTGCCGCCGTCATAGCCGCTGATCAGCACGACATCGGCATGCGCTTTGGCCACGCCCGCAGCAACCGTCCCGACGCCAACTTCAGCGACGAGCTTGACCGAGATGCGTGCCTTTGGATTGACGTTCTTCAGATCGTAGATCAACTGCGCGAGATCTTCGATCGAGTAAATATCGTGATGCGGCGGCGGCGAAACGAGCCCCACGCCCGGAATCGAGTGGCGCACACGCGCAATCTCGGCATCGACCTTATGGCCGGGCAACTGGCCGCCCTCGCCCGGCTTCGCGCCTTGCGCGATCTTGATCTGCAGTTCGTCGGCGTTGACCAGGTAATGCGTCGTGACGCCGAAACGGCCGCTGGCCACCTGCTTGATCGCGCTGCGCCGCCAGTCGCCGTTCTCATCGCGCGCGTAGCGCGCCTCGTCTTCCCCGCCCTCGCCCGTGTTGGACTTGCCGCCGATGCGGTTCATCGCGATGGCCAGCGTCTCGTGGGCTTCCTTGCTGATGGAGCCGAAGCTCATCGCGCCGGTGGCGAAGCGCTTGACGATTTCGCTCGCCGGCTCGACTTCCTCGATCGGTACCGGATGGCTCGCCGTCCGCAGTTTCATCAGGCCGCGAAGCGTGCAGAACTGCTTGCTCTGGTTGTCGATGAGGCTCGTATATTCGCGGAACGTCGCAAAACTGTTCTGCCGGACGGCGTGCTGCAGCTTGCTGACCGTCTGCGGGTTGAACAGGTGATATTCGCCGTTCACGCGGAATTGGTACGCCCCGCCGATGTCGAGCGCGGTCGTGGAATCGCCCGCCGTCTCACGGGAGAAGTCGTGCCGCATCTTCGCCTCGCGCGCGATGACGTCGAGGCCGACGCCGTCTATCCGCGAAGGCGTGCCCGTGAAATAGCGGTCCACCAGCGATCGGTTCAGGCCAATGGCTTCGAACACCTGCGCGCCGCGGTAGCTCTGCAGCGTCGAGATGCCCATCTTCGAGAAGACCTTCAGCAGACCCTTGTTGATGGCCTTCTTGTAGTTCTTCAGCGCGGTCTCAAAGCTCACCCCATCGGGCAGGAGCCCTTTCCGCGCCTGGTCCTCCAGCGTTTCAATGGCCAGGTACGGGTTGACCGCGCTGGCGCCATAGCCGATCAGGAGGCAGAAGTGCATCACCTCGCGCGGCTCGCCGCTTTCGATGATCAAGGCGACCTGCGTCCGTGTGCCTTCGCGCACAAGGTGATGATGCACAGCCGAAAGCGCGAGCAGGCTCGGGATCGGAGCCCAGTCGCGGTCCACACCGCGGTCGGAGAGGATCAGCAGCGTATAGCCGCTCTTGATCGCGAGCGAGGCGCGGCGGCAAAGGCCGTCCAAGGCTTCTTCGAGAGACCTCGCAATCGAAGCGTCCTCCCCCACGCGGAACAGCATGGGGAGCGTGGTGGCGAGGAAGTCGCCCCAGGAGACGCGGCGTAGCTTCTCGAGATCGCGATTGGTGAGCAGCGGGTGCGGCAGCTTCAGCGTGTGGCAGTGCTGCGGCGTTTCGGCCAGGATGTTGCGCTCGGTGCCGATGTAGCTGGTGAGCGACATGACAAGCTCTTCCCGGATCGGATCGATCGCCGGATTCGTCACCTGCGCGAAAAGCTGCTTGAAATAATGGAAGAGAAGCTGGGGGCGGTCGGAAAGGCACGCCAGCGGTGTGTCGGTGCCCATCGAGCCCACCGGTTCCTGGCCGGTCGCGGCCATCGGCGCAAGCAGAATGCGCAGGTCTTCTTCTGTGTAGCCGAAAGCCCGCTGGCGCGCCAACAGCGTACCTTCGTCGGGCTCATAAACGCGCGGCGGCTCCGGCAGCGTGTCCAGCGTGATCTGGTGATCCTTCAGCCATTCCGCATAAGGCTGGCGCGCGGCAAGTTTGCCCTTGATTTCTTCGTCCGGCACAATGCGCCGCTCGACCGTGTCGACCAGCAGCATGCGTCCGGGCTGCAACCGGCCCTTGTAACGGACCTGCTCGGCCGGAATCGGCAGCACGCCGGTCTCCGACGCCATGATGAGCAAGTTGTCCTCGGTCACCAGGTAGCGCGCGGGGCGCAGACCGTTGCGGTCGAGCGTGGCGCCGATCACGCGGCCGTCGGTGAATGCAACCGCCGCCGGGCCGTCCCATGGTTCCATCAGCGAGGCGTGGTACTCGTAAAATGCCCGTTTGCCCGCGTCCATCGCCGGATTACCGTCCCAGGCCTCGGGAATCAGCATCGCCATCACATGAGGCAGGCTGCGCCCGGAAAGGGTGAGCAGTTCGACGGCGTTGTCGAGTGAGGCCGAGTCGCTGCCGCCCGGCGTGATGATCGGCATCAGCTTCGCCATATCGGCCCCAAACAGCGAAGAGCTAAGCACACTCTCACGCGCCGCCATCCAGTTCACGTTGCCGCGAAC
>JAKAJI010000360.1 GCA_021813825.1 Acidobacteriota bacterium
CGTAATCACAATCTTGCCGTGATGCCGCGCCCGGTCGATCACCGTCTTCTGAATGTGTGGCACCTTCTCGAGCGCCACTTCCACGCCCAGATCCCCGCGCGCCACCATCACCCCGTCCGACGCCGCCAGAATCGCCTCGAGGTGGTCAAACGCCTCCGGCTTCTCAATCTTCGAAATGATCGGGATCTCCGCGCCCCTCTCCTTCAACAATCCCCGAAGCCGCAGTGGATCCTCTGCCGACCGCACAAACGACAGCGCAACAAAATCGACGCCCGCGCTGACTCCAAACTCCAAATCGGCCAGGTCCTTCGTCGTCATCGACGGCGCACTCACCTTCACGCCCGGCAGGTTGATGCCCTTACAGTCACTGATCGGCCCCCCGTTCACTACCAGGCAACGCGCCGTCACACCGTCCGTGCCCAGCACCTGCAACTCAATGCTCCCATCCGCCAACTTCACACAGTCGCCCGCCCGCACATCCCGCGCAAACGCCGGGTACACCGTCGACGCCAGGCTCGCATTTCCCAGCGTCTCTTTCGTTGTGATGGAAAACGTCGAACCCGTCTCGAGCAGGCAACCGCCGCCCTCGAACCGCCCCAACCGGATCTTCGGACCCTGCAGATCCAGCAATATCGCGCTGCGCGCTCCCGTCTCCGTAGCAAGGGAACGCACCCGCTCAATCCGCCCCGCGTGATCCTCCTGCGTGCCGTGCGACGCGTTCAGCCGGAAAACATTCACACCCAGCTCAAACAGCGCCCGCAGCACTTGAGGCGAATCCGTCGCCGGGCCAAGTGTCGCAACAATCTTAGTATTCCGCATGAAAAATGAGAAGAATAGCTGCTCTGACTCCTCTGTCATTATCCGGTATGGGCTCCTCCGGATGTCCAACATCCCTGCCGCCGTGCCAAAATAAACCTACGCTGCCTCGATTCGCAGCCGCAATCACAACATGCCGTCTCCTCTGCCGCCCGATGAAGCCCCGCGGCGCCAGGTCCATCGCGGCCGCAACACTCCCGGCACGTCCTACGAGGAGCCGCTCGCCCGTATCGCCCGCCTCGCGCAGTCCCGCTTCCGCGTCCCCATCGTCGCCATCGCTCTCCTCGGCGAACGCGGCGTGGGCTTCGCCGCCCGTCTCGGCATCGAAGAAGACTCGCTCGTCCCCGGCCTCCCCTTGTTCTCCCACGCCGTAGCCTCCTCCCATCCCTTCGCCGTTCCCGACGCCTCCGCCGATCCGCTCTTCCAATCCAACCCGCTCGTCGCCGGCCCGCCCGCCGTACGCTTCTTCGCCGCCGCCCCACTCGCCGTCCACGCCTCTAACATCGGCGCATTTTGTCTGTTTGACCCCGCCCCCAACCCATCCTTCTCCGAACCCGACGCCGCCGCCCTCGCCGATCTCGCCGCCCTCGCCGCCCTCGAAATCGAACGCGGCCTTCCCCCAACTCATGCCGCGGCAACTGAAAAGGAACGCTGGGAAATGGCCTGCGCCGCCCACAACGACGGCGTCTTCGATTGGTCCGTCGCCACCGGCGATGTCTTCGTCTCCCCGCGCTGCGCCGAAATCCTCGGCGAGCCCTACTCCAAACCCTCCGGCCACATG
This sequence comes from Acidobacteriota bacterium, assembly GCA_021813825.1. GTDB lineage: Bacteria > Acidobacteriota > Terriglobia > Bryobacterales > Bryobacteraceae > JAJYKC01. The sequence goes on from JAKAJI010000360.1 coordinate 1,598, forward strand.
ATGTCCTGGTTCCCCTCCATGCACATCAATGACCGGCCCACCGTCGAATCCGCCCTCGAACTCTTTCTCACCGGCCTCGCCCCTACCCTCGACGTCGAGTTCCGCGTCGAAGACCCCGATGGCTCCCTCCGCTGGCTCCGCTCCCGCGCCTCCTCCCGCCGCGACTCCTCCGGCAACCCCCTCCGCGTCGCCGGTTCGCTCAGCGACATCACCGCCCGCAAACGCGACGAAGTCGCCCTCCGCCTCCAGGCCCAGTGGCTCGCCGAAGCCCGCGATAAAGCCGAAGCCGCCACCCGCGCCAAAAGCGCCTTCCTCGCCACCATCAGCCACGAAATCCGAACCCCCATCAACGCCATCGTCGGCATGGCCGGCCTCCTCGCCGAAACCTCCCTCGACCGCCACCAGAAAGAGTTCGTCGAAACCATCCGCGGCTCCGGCGAAACCCTCCTCGCCTTGATCGCCGATATCCTCGACTTCTCCAAAATCGAAGCCGGCCGCCTCGAACTCGATTCCGTCGAATTCGAACCCCGCGCCATCCTCGAACAAACCGCCGAACTCCTCGCCGGCGCCGCCTTCTCCAAAGGCGTCGAAATCGTCCTCAGCCTTCACCCCTCCCTCCCAACCCGCCTCTGCGGCGACCCCGGACGCCTCCGCCAGGTCCTCGTCAACCTCGTCGGCAACGCCGTCAAATTCACCTCCGCCGGCCACGTCCTCCTCCGCGCCGAGCCCCGCGGCCGCGCCGGCCAGGACACCCTCTTCGTCGAGGTCTCCGACACCGGCATCGGCATCGCCCGCGAAACCCTCCCGCGCATCTTCGAACCCTTCGTCCAGGCCGACTCTTCCACCACCCGCCGCTTCGGCGGCACCGGCCTCGGCCTTGCCATCGCCAAACAAATCGTCGATTGCATGGGCGGATACATCGGCGCCGAAAGCGTACTCGGCCTTGGCTCCCAATTCCGCTTCGAAGTCCCCACCACCGTCGCCGCTCCCGCCGCCGCCCCGCCCTTCACCTTGTCCGGCTCCTCCGCCCTCCTCGTCGAGGACAACGACGCTGCCCGCCAGACCATCCGCGAACAACTCGAGTTCCTCGGCTGCCGCGTCGAGGAAGCCCTCTCCTTCGACCAGGCTTGCGGCCTGCTAAAACGGAGCTCCCCCACCTTCGCCGTCGTCGATTTCGAACTCCCCAACGCCGGCGGCTACGAACTCTGCGCCGCACTCAACTCCTCGCCCCCCGGCTACCCCCCCATCATCCTCATGGCCACCCGCGAAAACCGCGTCAGCCTTGCCGAAACCCTCCCACCCGGCGTCCAGGCCGTCATCGCCAAGCCCATCCGTCCCGCCGCGCTCCGCGACGCCGTCGCCCGCGCCCTCGGCCTCGAACACCCACGCAAACCAGCCCACGCTCCCGCCGAACCAACCCATCTCCCGGCCCGCCCCGCGCGCATCCTCCTCGCCGAAGACAACCTCGTCAACCAGCGCGTCGCCACCCTCATGCTCCAAAAACTCGGCTACGACGTCGACGTCGCCTCCGACGGCATCGCCGCCATCGAATCCTGGAAGCGGGGCCACTACCCCATCGTTCTCATGGACTGCCAGATGCCCGAACTCGACGGCCTCGAAGCCACCCGCCGCATCCGCCAGCTCGAAAAGCCCGGCCACCACTCCGTCATCATCGCCCTCACCGCCAACGCCCAGCGCGAAGACCGCGAACGCTGCGAACTCGCCGGCATGGACGACTACATGATCAAACCCGTCCGCTCCGAACTCCTCAAAGCCAAGCTCGATCGCTGGCTCCCCCTCGCCTCAATTTAGTTCCTCCATCGCGTGCCGGTGTCCCGGCCAGTTAAACCGCCGCCCCAAGATCATCTTGATCAGCAGATGGTCTGTGCTCCGCGTCGCCCCCACCCCGATCCCGAAGTTGAACTCCCAGTTCGGACTGAAATTCAAATCGATGCACGGCACAATCTGCTGCTGCTGCTCGTACAGCGGATCGAACCCGATGATCGGCCCTAGCGACCCGTAATACTCAAACCCCGCGTTCACCACCTTCGTAATGTCGTAGCCCACCTTGAAGTTCGGCGAAAATACCAAACCCTGCGGCACGCTGTAGCCGTGGAACGACCGGTCCAGAGTCGGATTGAACGACAAGTACCACTTCCCGACTTGCTTATCGATAATCGGGCGGATCTCCAGCGTCCACGTGTCCACCGAATACGCCGCCCGCTGGTAGCCGAACTCCGCCGATAGGCTCACCCCCACCGGCCAGTGCCAGGAATCCGGCACACGCACCCGCGGCCGGATATGGTCCCCCACCCAGTTCCACCCATACGCCTGGTCCGCGCTCGTGAAAAAATAGAACCCTGTCTCAAACCAGTCGTTCCACCCGTGCGTGATCTCCACCGTCTCATGCAGCGCATGCTCGGTCGGCAGCATCCCGTCGATGATCGTCTTGCTGCCCTCGATCGTAAAGTTGCTGTGCAACTCCACCATCGTGTCGCCCGGCGCCACCGTGTCCGAACCATAAACCTGAATCTCGTAGTTGTCCTGCGCCGCCGCTGTCGCGGCCGTCAAGGTCAGTAATGCCACTAGTATGAAAAAACGCATGAGAAAGGCAAAGAGGAGAAGATGTCCGCCGAACGTCCAAGGTAACCCATCCCCGCAACTTTGCCGAAGCCCGTCCAGCTACCGCTCCGCGCCAAACCGCGCCGCGACCGAGGGAGCGGTCCTCCCCCACCCCTTCAACGCCTCCTCCAAACCCACGCCGTCCCCCTGCTTCAATCTCCCTCTCTACCGCCCCACCAAATCCCCGTTTTCCCGCATAATGTGAACAGGGTTGCCATCGTCCGCGATGGTGCTAGAATTATGAAGCGGTTTTGCAACCATTGCGACAGTGACGCGTCAAATACAATGACGGAATCCCTGTGCCGACTACAGCAAGACCAGAAGCCGAGCAGCGCCCAATGACCACGCAAGAGCCGCCCCGCATAGACAACACGGCGGACGATCCCGATGTTTTAGTCCAGCGCCTCCTTGCGGCCACCGAAACGGTGCCGTGGTACCGGTCGCTGTATCAGGGCATCCACGACATCATCCGCCCGCCCAAGCTCCCACCGCTCGAAATCACTTCCAAACCCGTCCCCGTCAAGGACATTTGGGGCTTCTACGGCGGCCAGGAAAAACGCGCCGGCCTGATGTCCATGGCGATCCACGTCAGCGTCATCCTCCTGCTCGCCCTCATCGGCACCAACAAAAAAGTCCAGGAAGTCGTCAAGCAGGAAATCACCCTCATCGCCCCCGACATCGCCCCCTACAAGCCCATGCCCACCAAGAAAGATCTGATGGGCGGCGGCGGCGGCGGTGGCGACCGTTCCCCCACACCCCCCAGCAAAGGCAAGCTGCCCAGGTTTTCCCCCAAGCAGTTCGTTCCCCCCATGGCCGTCGTCCATAACGACAATCCGAAACTCGTCATGGAGCCGACCCTGAACATCCAGCCCGACGCCCCCGTCCCGAAAGTCAACATGAGCGTGCTCGGCGATCCCCTCGCCAAGTCCAACATGCCGTCTAACGGTCCCGGCTCCGGCGCGGGCATC
>JAKAJI010000361.1 GCA_021813825.1 Acidobacteriota bacterium
CCGAGCTTCGCGCTCGCCATCGCCTTGACCACGTTGCCCGCAAACGACGGATGCAGATCGCCGAAAAAGGAGATGCCCCGGCCGTCGCTACGCAGCGAGGTGAGCACGCGCGCCGCCGAGGGCTTGGCGATGCGCTCCGGTTGCACCGCGTTGCCTTCTTCATCGAGCGCCTGGAAATAGCGCCCGTCAAGAAACATATTCACCGGATCTTCGCGCTGCAGCACCGTATTCGGATGCGTGCCCGCCGCCACCAGAATGGACCGCGCCGGCATACGCTGAACCGTGCCTAGCGCCGTCCGGACATCGAGCGCGGCTGCGTGGCCGAACGCGTCCACCTCCACCCGCACCGGAGTCAGACCTTCGGCGAAGCGAATGCCCTCCTGCATTCCCAGCGCGACTTCTTCGTGGTTCAGCGTGTAGCTGGGTGAGTCGATCAGCCTGCGGCGGTAAGCGATGGTCACGCCGCCCCACGAGTTGAGCAGCTTCAGCAGATCCGGCTCCCGGCCTTCCCGGGCGGCCGCCTCGCGCTCGGCCCGAATCGCCCGCGCGTGTTCAAGAAACTCATCCGCAATCTGCCGCTCTTCCTCGTTCCAGAGCGCGCGGACATCCTCCTCGCCCGACTCCTGGCACAGCGTCTCGTACCGCGCCAGGAATTTCTCCACCTGCACCGGATAATAAGCCAGTGATTCGGTCGCCGTGTCGATCGCCGTGAGACCGCCCCCGATCACCACGATCGGCATACGGATCTGCAGGTTCGCCACCGACGATTTCTTCGCCGCGCCCGTAAGCTGCAGCGCCATGAGAAAGTCCGAGGCCTGCCGCACCCCGCGCGCCAGTCCGTTCTCCATCGACAGCACCGTCGGCCGGCCCGCTCCTGCGCAAAGCGCGATGTGATCAAAGCCCAGCTCAAACGCGCTGTCGATGGTCAGCGTGCCGCCGAAACGAACGCCGCCGTACATCTGAAACGCGGCGCGCCGCTCGAGCAGCAGGCGGATCACCTTCAGGAAATTCTTGTCCCACCGCACCGTGATGCCGTATTCGGCTACGCCGCCAAAACCCGCCATCACACGGTCGTCGAGCGATTCGTTGATTTCGTGAATGTCCCGGATCGCCCGGAACGGCACGCGGTTGCCTGAGGCATCCACGCCCGAGAAATCCGGCGGCAGAGGCTCAATTTTGAGCCCGTCCACCGCCGCCACCGCGTGCCCTTCGTTCAGCAGATGATGCGCCAGCGTGAAGCCCGCCGGACCCAGCCCCACCACCAGCACCTTGTACCCGCTCTCCTCCCGCGGCACCGGCCGCGCCAGGTTCAGCGGATTCCACCGCGTCAGCAGCGAGTAAATCTCGAAGCCCCACGGCAGCTTCAAAACATCCTTCAGCGTTCTTGTTTCAACCTGCGGTATGTCCACCGGCTCCTGCTTCTGGTAAATGCAGGCCTTCATGCAGTCGTTGCAAATCCGGTGCCCGGTGCCGGCCGCCATCGGATTGTCCACCGTGGCGATCGCCAGCGCCCCGATGCTGAATCCCTGCCCCTTCACCAGGTTCATCTCCGAGATCTTCTCTTCGAGCGGGCAGCCGGCCAGCGTCACGCCAAACTGGCTCTTCTTGAACTCGCCGGTTTTTTCTTTGAGGCCCGTCCGGCAGGAGTCCTTCCGCTGGTTGTGGCACTTGATGCAGTAGTTGGCCTGGTCGAGCGCCGCCATCAGGCCCATGCCCCGGTCGGTCAACTCGAACCCCTCGCGGTGCCGCAACCGGTCTTCGCCCAGCCCGAGTTGCACCAAACCGTCGCGCTCGAACGTCTCCACCGGAACCAGCCGTTCCATCTCCAGCTTGTGTGGAAACCGGAACAGAATACCGCTGTGATGTTTTTTCCGCCCGGCTTCGCTCAGCACCGCCCACGCCGAATAGCGCGCCGCAATCTCGATCTCGCGCGCGTGGCCGGCCTCATCCTCCAGCCACCCGCTCACCATCCGCGCGAACACCGTCTCGCGAAATGGTTCCCCGGCCAGCGTCTCGATCTCCCGCGCCAGCGCCTCGCCGTCGATCTCTTCCGCCAGCGCTGCCGTCATGTTCGTCAACGCGCGCTTCTGTACGAACCGGCGTTTTATGGAATAAAGCGGCGCCAGCGTCCCGTGCTTGTCCTCCAGGCCGCCCACGTCCCCGGCAATCCCAAACAATTCCCCGATGAAATGTTCAACGTGCGGCGCCAGCGCAACCAGCAGGTCCGACAACGTCTTGCCCTCCACCGAAGCCGGGTCGGAGCGGCCCGCCGCCAGCTTTTCCTCAAGCGACGGATCTTCCGCCGCAAGGTAGGCCAGGAACGCATCGTCCACGCGGAGCAAACCCTCCCGCGAGTACAGGTCTTCAAATCGAAGGTCAAACGCAAGGTTTGGCCCGGCAGGGTGTTCGGACATTCTTACTCTCTTCGATGAGCCGGCCAGAACGGCTGGTTCGGGGGATTAACCTCCAGTCTACCATCGGCACGATTTCGACCCTGCGCAAACGCTTGCGCCGCCGGCCCCACGAAATAAAGAAAGACCCGGGGCGAGCCTCACCCCGGGCCAAGAGGGAAAAACTACTACACCAAGGAAAGCCAAACCGCGGAAATCCGGACCGCCGTCAACGGCGTCCGCCGCCACCATGGAAGCCGCCGCCCCCACCGTGGAAGCCACCACCGCCGCCGCCACGGAAGCCGCCGCCACCTCCGGAGGGCCGGCTGAAACCTCCGCCTCCACCTGAGGGCCGGCTGTACCCGCCACCACCAAAACTCCCCGACGGACGGCTGTAGCCGCCGCCACCACCGTAACTGCCCGATGGCCGGCTGTACCCGCCGCTGTTACCCCATCCGCTCGACGGCCGGCTGTACCCTCCGCTGTAACCGCTCGACGGCCGGCTATACCCGCCCCCGCTCCCGTAACCGCTCGACGGACGAGAGTAAATGGTGGATGGCGCGCTATACCTGCCGCTCGATCCCCATCCCCCCGAAGACCCCGACGACGGCCGATTCTGCACAATCGACGGATTGATCCGGATCGCACCATTGCCTTGTCCGCCGCGATAGCCTTGCGGCGAAGACTGCCCAAACCGGCTCCATCCGCTCGAAGCCCGATTGCTCGGCGCCTGGTAGGAATAAGAAGGACGCCCCGCCGCCCCGGAACGTGCCGCGCCCGACTGCGCAGTCCCAGACTGCCCAAATCGCGACCATCCGCCGGACCCATTATTCCGGAAACCGCTCGTGCCGGCCATCGTGTTGCCCGATGCACGCGGCGCCGCCCCGCTGGTCTGCCCACCAAACCGGCTCCATCCGCTCGATCCGCCAGCCGTTCGTCCCGCGTTCTGCCCTCCGCCCAGCGGCGTCCGCTGGCCGCCCGAAAAGCTACCCGCATTCCGGCCGTACGTCCCGTTCGCGGCGCTCCGCCAGCCGCCATTCTGTGCCGTCGATCCGCGGTTCACTCCGCCGTTCTGCGTCGCCGCCCCGCGGTTGAACCCACCGTTCTGTGTTGCCGTCCCGCGGTTGAACCCGCCATTCTGCGCCACGCCGGTGCGCCCCGTCTGGGCACGGTTGAATCCACCGTTCCGCCCCGCCGCCGTCCCCGATCCGTTCCGCGAAAACGCCTGCTGCAAACTCCTCTGCTGCTGGCTGAACGGCGTCCGCTGCACCGGGTTCACCCGCGTGTGCGAATACAACTGCCGGTTCCCCGTCTGCGGGAAGTTCCTCGGGTTCACCTGCCGGTTGCTATACCGTGTGCTCGCCGCCGTCGGCGCCAAAGGCACCTGCCCGCGCACCAGTCCCGCCGATCGCAGTTGGCTCTGTCCCACCCGCACCATGTTCCCCGTCGTCGCCGTACGCCCGAAGTTCTGCGCGCTCATCCCCGTCACCCCGTTGGCATACCGCGCGTTCCGGTAGATGTTCGTGATGTTCGTGTTGTTCACGATGTTGGTCCGGTTGATGTTCACATTGTTATAGCCGCCGTAGCCGCCATAGCCACCAAACCCGCGGCCATATCCGAACCCGCCGCCCCACCACGGATGGAACGCCTCAAACGGCGCCAGCGGGCACCAGCCAATGTTGGCAAACCCGAATCCACCAAATCCAAACCCAACTCCCACGCCGAATCCGCCGCCACCAAACCCGAAAAACCCAACCAACGCCGGGCTATAGTAATACGGCGTATACATCGCTCCCGGCCACCACGCCCATCCCATCGGCCCCATGAACCAACGCCCGTAGTGATATGGCGCCCAGCCCCACGGGTCGTAACTCATCCAGTTCCACCCGTAATAATCGTTCCAGCCCCACATCCCCTGCTGATACGGCGCCCAACCCGGCGCCACCGACGGCACCCAAACCTGCCCGTACGGCTCGTCTTCCTGCCACGTCCCGTAGTTGTCCAGATCGTCCGCGCCCGGTATGTCCCCGCTCACGTAGCTATAGCTCCGGCTCCGCTCCATCTGCTGGTCCCGGTCCGCGTTCCACCGGTCCCAATCGTCCTGCGGTATCGCCTGCGTCACCTGAAACTCCGGATTCGACGCCGAACCCCGCGCCAGCATCGTCTGCCCCGCCTGCAGCGGCTGCGAACCCTGCGGGCTGTAAATCTCGGCTTCCCCCTCTCGCACCGTAATCTGCGAAGTCCCGTCGTCCATCACCGTCACCCGGTAGCTGCCCGGCTGCGTCGGCCGCACCGCAACGCTCGGCGTATCAATCTCGGCCAGCGAGTCCGAACGCCGCATCACCCGGTACGTCACCGTCCCCGTCGCCAGTCCTACAACGAACTTCCGGTGCTCCAGGTCGCTCATCCGCAACTCCGTGTTCGACCCCAGCCGCGCCACGTTCGCCCCGTCAAACTGCACCTCCGCCCGCGACTCCGAACTCGTCAGCAAACTGTCCTGCGTCATCAGCGGAGCGTTGATCGCCGCCGCCGTCACCTCGCCCGTGTCCCCGCGCCGCACCGAAACGTCGCCATTCATCAGGCTGATGCGCGCCACACCATGCTGCGCATCCTCGGGGCCGCCCGGCGCTGGTCCCTGCGGCTGCTGCCCATCCTGCCCCGCCGCCAAAGCCACGCTCGCCACAGCCGCCAGAATCAGCGGATAAAGTCTGGAACCAAGCCTGCGCTTCATATGCGTCCTCCGCAACATCACCCCTTTACACGCAGTTACCATGCCAATACGTAACTCTATGAAA
>JAKAJI010000362.1 GCA_021813825.1 Acidobacteriota bacterium
CGTCGACTCCGCCGTGATCCCAATCGAAAACACGCTGCATGGCTCCGTGCATGAGAACTACGATCACCTGGTGCGCTTCGGCGTGCGCATCGTCGGCGAGACCAACGTCCGGATCGTACACAATCTGATCGCCGCTCCCGGTGTCCGGTTTCGCGACGTCAAATCCGTTTACTCGCACCCGGTGGCTCTGAACCAGTGCCTGAAGTTTTTCGCGCGCTACCCGAGGCTCGAGAAAGTACCCTTTTATGACACCGCGGGCAGCGTGAAGATGATCCTCGAAGAAAACCGGCGGGACGCTGCCGCCATCGCCTCCTCGGTCGCCGCCGGCATCTACCACGGCGAGATCCTGAAGGCCTCCATCGAGGACGACCGCCAGAATTTCACCCGGTTCTTCGAGATCCACCGCGGCGGCGAACCGGTGAAGCGCAGCCGGCAAGTCAAGGTCTGGAAGACGTCGGTGGTCTTCAACACCGGCAACACTCCGGGTTCGTTGTTCCGGGCGCTGAGCGCGCTGGCGCTGCGCGACGTGAACCTCACCAAGATCGAGTCCCGCCCGCTGCGCGGCAAGCCGTGGGAGTATCTTTTCTATCTCGAACTGATCGGCCGCGAGGACGCCCCGCCGATCTCGAACGCACTCCGCCATTTGGGAGAACTCGCCGGTTTCCTCCGCGTGCTGGGCACTTATCCGGCGGCAAAGCCCTAAAAGGGGCCGCGCAACCGGCATTTGCTATTCTGTGAACTTAGGACTTGCACGTCCTCGCACGGTCCTTTCAAGCAAAGCCTCCCGGCCACTTATGGACGTCGTTCAACTCACAGGCGCGCTCACCGGCATCGAGTCGATCACGGGGAACGAGTGCGCCGCGGCCCAGTATCTGGCCTCGCACCTGGAAGCACTGGCGGCGCGCTACGGCGGGCGCGTCGAGCGGATGGAGGTCGAGCCGGACCGCTTCAACGTGTTCGCGCACTGGGGCGAGCCGGTGGTCACGCTCAGCTCGCATATCGACACGGTGCCGCCGTTTTTGCCCCCGCGCGAGGACGATGAGTTTGTTTACGGCCGGGGCTCGTGCGACGCCAAGGGCATTCTCGCCGCGATGAGCTGTGCGCTCGAATCTTTGCTGGCCGAAGGGCACCGCAACTTCGGACTGCTTGCGCTGGTCGGCGAAGAACGCAACAGCGCGGGAGCGTTTCATGCGGCCAAGCACCCGCGTGGGTCGAAATTTTTGATCAACGGCGAGCCGACGGAGAACAAGCTCGCCATCGGCTCGAAGGGGGCGCTGCGATGCGAGGTCGCCGCGCGCGGCCGCATGGCGCACTCGGCTTACCCGGAGTTGGGCGAGTCGGCGATCGAGAAACTGCTCGACGCCCTGGCTCGCGTGCGCGCGCTCCGGCTTCCCACCGACCCTGTGCTGGGGCCGAGCACACTGAACATCGGGCTGATCGGCGGCGGCCGGGCCCCGAACGTGATCGCCGACCAAGCGCACGCCGAGTTGCTGATCCGGCTGGTGGATGACGGCTCCTCGACCCGCACGCTGCTCCGCGAGGCTGCCTCGCCGGAGGCCGAAGTGAGGGAAGTGCTCTGCATTCCCGCGCTGCGGCTGGGCACGCTGCCGGGCTTAGAGACCACGGTGGTGGCTTTCACCACCGACATTCCCGCCTTGAACGGCGCCTGGGGCACGCCGTACTTACTCGGTCCGGGGTCGATTCACGTCGCCCACACCGATGCCGAGCGTGTCGCCAAGCGCGACTTACACAACGCAGTGGAAATCTACAAACAAATGACTCTTCAGTTAGGCAGGCAATAAGCACAGCACATGCAACGTATCGAGTGTGGAGTTCTCGGCGCCACCGGCATGGTCGGCCAGCATTTCATTCGCTTCCTGGAAAACCATCCCTGGTTTAACCTGACTTGGGCGGGGGCGAGCGACCGTTCGGCGGGCAAGAAGATGGAGCAAGCCACGGCGTGGCGGCTCGATGGCGAAATGCCCGAGCGCGTTTCGCGGCTCACGGTGGAAGAATCGAAACCGGGTAACGCGCCGAAGCTTGTTTTCTCGGCGATGGACGCCTCGGTGGCGACGGAGATCGAGCAGGCTTTCGCCAAGGCCGGACACGTCGTGGTTTCCAACTCGAAGAACCACCGCATGGAGCCCGACGTACCGCTGCTGGTGCCGGAAGTGAATGCCGACCACCTGGGCATCGCGGCGAAGCAGCGCGAGCGGCGCGGCTGGAAGGGGCTGATCGTTACGAATCCGAACTGCTCCACCGTCGCGCTGACGCTCGGGCTGGGCCCGCTGAAGCCGTTCGGCATTACGCGCGTGGTGGCGACGACGATGCAGGCGATCTCCGGCGCCGGTTACCCCGGCGTGCCTTCGATGGACATCACGGCGAATGTGATCCCGTTCATCGGCGGCGAAGAAGAGAAGATGCAGCAGGAGACGCAGAAGATCCTCGGGGATCTGCGCGACGACGGGTTTGCGCCGCTGGCGGCGCGGGTCAGCGCGCACTGCAACCGCGTACCGGTTGTGGACGGTCACACGGTGGCCGTGTCGGTTGAGTTGGGGGCGAAGCCGGATCAAGCCGCCATTCTGGACGCGTTCCGGAAGTACAAAGGCGCGCTGCAGGCTTATCAACTTCCGAGCGCACCGGCGCGGCCCGTCATTTATCTGGATGCTCCGGACCGGCCGCAACCGCGGCGCGACGCCGGACGGGAGAACGGGATGGTGGTGTTCACCGGGCGGCTGCGTCCGTGTCCGGTGCTCGACTGGAAGTTCCTGGCCCTGGGTCACAACACGATCCGCGGCGCGGCCGGCGCAGCGGTGCTCAACGCGGAACTGATGCGGGCGATCGGGCTACTCGACTCATGATTGTCATGAAGTTCGGCGGCACCTCGGTCGCCTCCGCCAAGGCGATCGAGCGTGTGGCAAGCATTGTCGGCGCGCGGCGGGAGTTCCATCCCGTCGTGGTGGTGTCGGCGATGGGGAAGACGACGAATAAGCTGCTGGAGATCGCCCGGCGCGCCTCGCAGGGAGACCGCGATGGAGCGATGACGCTGCTCTATGAACTGCGCGATTTCCATCTCGCCGAAAGCGGGATGGAGCGCACGGTGGAGGAGCATTTTCAAGAACTGGCCGACATGGCGCGGGGGCTGGCCGCGCTGGGGGAACTGACGCCGCGTTCGATCGACGCGGTGTCGAGCCTGGGTGAGCGGCTGAGCAGCCTCATTGTGACGAAGTGGTTCGAACGGCTCGGCATTCCCGCCGTGCACGCCGACGCGCGGAAGCTGATCGTCACCGACAACCGGCACACGCACGCCGGGCCGATCTACGAGGAAACCTACAAACGGCTTGCCGCGACGATTCCGCCGTTGGCCGAAAAAGCGGTGGTGGTGATGGGCGGGTTCATCGGCGCGACCGAAGAGGGTGTCACGAGCACGCTCGGGCGCGGCGGCAGCGACTTCACGGCGTCGATTGCCGGGGCGGGCATCGGCGCGGCGGAGATACAGATCTGGACCGATGTCGACGGCATGCTGACCTGCGACCCGACGGTTCTTCCGGGCGGGCACCGGGTGCGGCGCATCTCCTTCGCGGAAGCGGCGGAGCTGGCATACTTCGGCGCGAAGGTGCTGCATCCGGCGACGGTGCTGCCGGCGATTGAAAGAAACATCCCGGTGCGCATTTTGAACTCGATGCGGCCGGAGGTGGAAGGGACGTGGATCACCTCCGAGGCTGTACCGAGTAAGAACGTCATTAAGTCGATCGCGTGCAAGAAGCGGGTGACGGTGCTGAACGTCCACTCGACGCGGATGTTCATGGCGCACGGATTCCTGCGGCGGATTTTCGAGATCTTCGACCGCGAGGAGACGAGCGTGGACATGATTTCGACGTCGGAAGTGAGCGTGTCGCTGACGATGGACGACGATTCGCATCTCGATGCGATCATCGCGGCGCTGTCGGATTTTGCCGAGGTGACGGTGGACCGCGACCAGGCGATCGTTTGCCTGGTGGGGCAAAACATCAAAGACACGCCGGGGATTGGCGCGCGCATTTTCCGTGCGCTCGAAAAGATCAACGTGAGGATGGTGAGCCAGGGCGCGTCATCGCTGAACCTGGGATTCGTGGTTCGGGGCGAGGACCTGCGCCCGGCGGTGGAAGCGCTGCACAACGAGTTTTTCAGCACACTGGATCCGGAGGTGTTCGATGCCTGAAACCGCGCTGAAGCGGCTGGCGATCGTAGGCTACGGCAAGATGGGCCATCTGATCGACCAGATGGCGGAGCAGTACGGCTTTCACGTGGTGCTGCGGGTGGACGCGCCGACGGCCGGCGCGGCGCCGCTGAAGGGTGTGGATGTGGCGATCGAGTTCTCGACGCCGGCTTCGGCGGTGGCCAATATCGAGTGGCTGGCGCACCGGAGGATTCCGGTTGTTGTGGGCACGACGGGATGGTATGACCAACTCGATCACGTGCGCGACATCGTGACGCGGCACGGCTCGGCGCTGGTTTGGAGTCCGAATTTTTCGATTGGCGTGAACGTCTTCGAGCGGCTGGTGAGCGAGGCGGCGCGGCTGCTGGCCACCGAGCCCGCATACGGCGCCTGGGCGTGGGAGATTCATCACTCGACGAAGAAGGATGCGCCGTCGGGCACGCTGCTGAAGCTGGTGCAGGCGATGAAGCGCGCCGGATTCGATCGCCCGGTCGACACGGCTTCAAACCGGGCGGGGGCGCATCCGGGGACGCACGAGATCGGGTTTGATTCTTTGGCCGACACGATCACGCTGCGTCATGCGGCGCGGGGGCGTGAGGGATTCGCGAGCGGCGCGCTTAAAGCGGCACAATGGATTATCGGGCGCACGGGGTGCCACGAATTCTCCGAAGTCCTGTTTGGGAGGTAGCGCATGGGCGATCACCAATTTCACGGCTGCGGGACCGCGCTGGTCACGCCATTTTCGGCTGATGGGTCACTAGACGAAGCGACGCTGCGCTTGCTCATCCGGCGGCAGTTACTCGAGGGCATCGACTTTCTGGTCCCCTGCGGGACGACGGGCGAGAACCCGACGCTGACGCGCGATGAGCATATCCGCGTAGTGGCGATCACGATCGAAGAAGCCAAGGGGAAGGTGCCGATTCTTGCCGGGGCCGGCGGCTACAACACGAAGGAAGTTGTTGAGCTGGCGCGGGAGATGGAGATCCT
>JAKAJI010000363.1 GCA_021813825.1 Acidobacteriota bacterium
TGACGCTGAAAAACTCCGACACGGGTGATACGCGTGTTGTGCAGACGAATGAGTCGGGCGGATACCGGTTTACATTCGTGAAGCCCGGAAACTACCAAGTTTCGGCGAAAGTGCCCGGCTTGCAGACTGACGTCGTAAAGGTTCGGATTGACGTCGGTCAGGCGCCGTCGGTGGACCTGGTGGCGAAGGTGCAGGCGACGCAGGAAGTGATTGAGGTCACCGGCGCCGCTCCGCCGCTGAACACGGAAAATGCGAACCTGAGCGAAACCTTCTCTTCCCGCCAGATGGCGGAGCTCCCGGCCCCGGGCGGCGACCTGACGACGATCGCTTACACGGCTCCGGGCGTGGTGATGAGCACCGGTATGGGCTACGGCAACTTCAGCACCCATGGCCTGCCGGGGACGTCCAACTTGTTCACCATCAACGGCAACGATTACAACGATCCTTACCTGAACCTGAACAACTCGGGCGCCAGCAACAACCTGCTCGGGCAGAACGAAATTCAGGAAGCCGCGGTGATCTCAAACGCATACAGCGTGCAATACGGCCGGCAGGCCGGTGCGCAGGTGAACTACGTGACCAAGTCTGGATCGAACACCTGGCACGGCAACGCGCTCTGGAACTGGAACGGTACGACACTTGACGCCAATAGCTTTTTCAACAACCGCGATGGCATTCCGCGCCCCGGCACGATTTCCAACCAGTGGGCCGATTCGCTTGGCGGCGCAATCATCAAGAACAAGCTCTTCTTCTATGTTGACAACGAGGGTCTGTATTACACTATCGCGGCCACCGGCGTCGTGTCCTACCCTTCCCAGCAACTGCAGCAGTACATTCTGAGCACGATCAATCCGGCTCAGGACGCCCTGTATAACAAGGCCTTCTCGATCTGGCAGGGTGCTCCGGGCGCCTCGCATGCCGTTCCGATCACCACAGGCAGCGGCGCGACACAGGACGCCAGCGGGACGCTTGGCTGCGGTCCTTCTTTTGCAGGTACCAACACTCCGGCGCCGGGTGGCGGCATCTTCGGACAAACAGTGCCTTGTGGCCAGGCCTTTGCCACGGCGGCCCCGAACCAGAACCGCGAATGGCTGCTTACCACGCGTATTGATTACAACATCAACGACAACAACAAGCTCAACTTCCGGTTCAAGCACGATACCGGCTTCCAGCCCACCGGCACAAGCCTTTTGACCCCGGTGCTGAACGAGCAGAGCATCCAGCCCCAGTACGAGGGCCAGGTCAATTACACGACGGTGATTTCGCCGACGATCGTGAACAACTTCATCGGTTCCGTCCTGTGGTACAGCGCGATCTTCGGACCTGCTAACGTGTCTGCTGCCTCAAACCTGTTCCCGAGCTACTTTGGGTTTTCGGAAGGCGGCACCAACTCGGGCGCCTTTACGGGGATGGGCGACTTTTGGGCCGCTTTCCCGCAAGGGCGCAATGTCGGCCAGGGACAATTGATCGATGACCTTTCGATCACCAAGGGAAATCACACCATCAAGATCGGCGCGAATTACCGCAAGAACGACGTCTCCGATCATGGGCTGAACACGGGCGTCATCGGTTCGTATTTCTTCTCGCCGCTGACCGACTTCGTCAACGGCACGCTGAACAACGGAAGTTACTATTTCCAGAGCTTCCCGTCCATCACGGTTGCCCACATCCGGTTCTACGACCTGGGCGCCTACATCCAGGACGAATGGGCGGCCAAGCCGAACCTCAAGCTCACTTTCGGCGTCCGTTTCGACCGCACGGCCAACCCAAGTTGCGTGGAGACCTGCTTCTCGAATCTCAATGCGCCGTTCATGACCAGCGCCTTCACGGGCGGTCTTGACACGCCGTATAACTCAATCCTGCACGATGGGTCCAACGCATACTATAGCGTCGACGCGGTCGACATCGATCCTCGCTTCGGCATTGTGTGGAGTCCGCGGGGTGTGAACAAGACCGTGATTCGCGCAGGCATCGGCCTCTTCTCCGACATGGCGCCGGGCTTCCTCGTCTCGAATGTCTTCAGCAATCCGCCATCGCCGTTCCAAGTCGCGGTATTCAATGGGCAGACGGTGAACCTGGCGAACGATCCTACCAGTGCGGCCGCTGCGGCACTGGCATCTTACCAAGCGTTCCACACCGGCTTTGTGAACGGTGCGACTTACAATCAGTTGAACAACGCGATTCCGGGCGGCTTCAGCCCGCCGAACGTGTTCTCGATTCCGCAGCATATGTCATCGCCGCGATACCTCGAGTACAGCTTCGAGGTGGAACAGCCGTTGGACTCGAAGGACATCCTGACCTTCACCTATTCGGGCAATCGTGGTTTCAACCTCCTTGCGATGACGCAATTCCCGAACGCATATAACTCGAGCGGCGCCCCCTTCGCTGGCCTTCCAACTTCGCCCAAGGATGCGGCGTTCAACTCGGTGACTGAGATCGCCAACAGTGGTCTGTCCCGCTACAACGCTCTGTCGATCACGTACAAGCGTGCGTTCTCTTCGGGTCTGCAGGCGGAGGTTTCCTATACCTACTCCCACGCTCTCGACACGCTGTCGAACGGCGGTACCGGCCTGCCCTTCTCATTCCAGCCCGGTACGGGCTTCACCTCCATCAGCACGCCGTCGTTTGCTAACAACTACGCCAACTCCGACTACGATCTCCGTCACAACCTGGTTGGCGATCTCACGTACGATACGCCGTGGAAGTTCCACAACCGGATCGTGAACGCCGTCGGCGGCGGGTGGACCGTGGCCGGCAAGTTCTTCTTGCGGTCTGGCATGCCGTTCAGCATCACGGACAGCCTGCTGGGTCCGACGATCGACCCGTCGCTCGGCGCGCCGCTTCTGGCCGGCTACTCTGGCTTGGGCGGTCCCGTGGCTCACACGTGCGGAGCTTCTCAAGTCGACATTCCCTGTTTCACGACCTCTCAGTTCCTGCCAGCCGGGACCGAAGGCGCGTTCGGCAACGTCGGCCGGAACTCGTTCTATGGCCCGGATTGGTTCGACATCGACATGAGCATGTATAAGACTTTCGCCATTACGGAACGCATAAGCTTCCGGATCGGGGCGCAGGCCTACAATGTGCTGAACCACCCGAACTTCATGAACCCAGCCCAGGACATCGCGGGCGGCGGCTTTGGCCTGATTCAGGCCACCGCGGCGCAGACCACCGGTCCGTACGGCTCGTTCCAGGGCTCGTCCGTTGCCGCCGGCCAGCGCCTGCTGGTACTCAGCGCTTCGGTCATGTTCTAAACTTCGCCAGTTAGTCTCGCTTACCTCGCGGCGCTGGGGAACCACCCCAGCGCCGCTTTTGCATTTTCAGCCATCACTCGCCGCGCGTTGCTATGATCGGCTCATGGACACTCCACTTCGTATCGCGGGCCGCGAGTTCCGTTCGCGGTTGCTTGTAGGGACGGGCAAATATCGCAGCTTCCAGGAGATGGCGCGATGCCATGCCGCCAGCGGCGCGGAAGTGGTCACGGTCGCCGTACGCCGCGTCAATCTGGACGACAAAACCAAGGAGTCGATGCTCGACTACATCGACCGGACGCGGCTGTTCATCCTGCCGAATACGGCTGGGTGTTACACGGCGGATGAGGCGGTGCGGACGGCGCGCCTGGCTCGGGAAGTGGGCCTGTCGAACTGGGTGAAGCTCGAAGTCATCGGTGATGAACGGACGCTTTTTCCAGACAATGCCGGTCTCGTCGAGGCGACTCGGATTCTCGCCAAGGAAGGCTTTGTCGTGCTGCCCTACACCAATGACGATTTGGTGAACGCCAAGCGGCTCATCGACGCTGGCGCGGCGGCCGTGATGCCGCTGGGTGCGCCGATCGGATCCGGCCTCGGGATCCAAAACATGACGAATCTGCGAATTCTCCGCGAGATGATCACGGATGTACCCTTGATTGTGGACGCGGGCGTGGGTACCGCTTCCGATGCCGCCGTGGCGATGGAGATGGGCTTTGACGGCGTTCTGATGAACACTGCCATCGCCGCTGCCGAAGACTCGGAGAAGATGGCCGAAGCGATGAAACTTGCCGTCGAGGCGGGCCGGCTAGCGCACCTCGCCGGGCGTATGCAGAGGCGGCTTTACGCGAGTGCGAGTAGCCCGCTCGCGGGTGTAGTTCGCTGACGCCGGGTTCGCCCCACGCGAGGGGGGTGTCAGGGGAACAAGGAATCGCGCGTAGGAGTGAATCGGTGTGCCGGTGTCGGGGAAGAACACCATCTCCATCGCCGTGTCGCTCAACGGCGCCGCAATAAGAAAGGTGCCCGAGGAGATCTCGTCTTTGGCCAGCTCGAAATGTTTCGAGTCATCCTCGGAGCGCAAGTCGAGCGTCGCACGCCATACGCCGAAAGCCCGCACCGCATCGTGATCCCAGGCTAGCTCCAGGCCGCCGGCGCCGGTGGCAAGACGGAGTGGAACCCGGCGCGACGATGGGAGCAGCCGTGTCATCATGCCGGGCTGAAGCCAGGCCGTGAGGCCGAGCGACACGAGCAGCAGCCATCCGCTCAAAGCGAGCACCCAGAGGAAACCGGCTGTGATGGTGCGCCGTTTCCCGGCCGAGCCGTTCCCCGTTTGGCCGTCATCGAGCACCAGTGTGTCGGCCGGTTGCACACCGCGGCCGAAGAACCGCGCTCTGCCTTCATCCTGGTCCGGACGGAGGAGCAACGTAACCTGCCATGGCTCAGGGAAAAGACGATCGTAGAGTTCCGTTTCCGGAGCTTGGAGCACGAGGCTGCCTTCTCGCCGCGCCAGGAACCAGCCCACTGGGGTGAAGCCCGCGAGGGACTTGTCGCCGTCGGCTTCAGAGAGCAGGCGTTGGACGCGCCCGCCCTCCCCGGCCACATTTTCGAGCAGGCTGCCCCCTTGGGACCTGCTTGCATCGCCTCGCCAGGCCGCAATTCGGACGATTGGCCCCTTGTGGCGGCCGAATAGAACGCCGCAGAAGTAGGACTTTTTGTGGGACCGGCGCGCTGCGTCGTAGAGATCCCTCAGAAGGGATTTCGGGCAGTCGAGAGCGAATTCCGTCGCGCCGTTGGTCAAGCCTACAAGCTAGCAAAAACCACGGTCAAATACGGCGGAGCACATGCGCCGGGAAGGTGAAAAGCGCCCAAATCAGATGCAGAACGCCATCGACCGCGATCCCGACAATCCGCAGGGGGAGCAGGAGAAGC
>JAKAJI010000364.1 GCA_021813825.1 Acidobacteriota bacterium
CGCCTCCGCCGCCCGCTCGTCGATCTCCTTCAACTTTGCCTTCTCCGCCCGAGCCGCCTCCGCCGCCTGCGCCTTGCTCTCGCGCTCGATCTCCCGCATCCGCTCGGCCAGCCGCGCCTCCGCCGCCCGCAACTCCTCCGCGCGCCGCTGCAGCTCATCGAGAAACCGCGCGATGTCCCGTTCCTGGTGCGACATCGTCGCCCGCGCCTTCTCGAGCAGCTCCTCCGGCAACCCCAGTCGCGACGCGATCGCCAGCGCCGCCGACCGCCCCGGCACGCCCAGCCTTAAAACATAAGTCGGCTGTAATGTTTCATCGTCGAACCCCATCGACCCGTTCACCACGCCTGGCGTGTTCGCCCCGTACACCTTCAGCGGCAGCAAATGGGTCGACGCGATCGTAAACGCCCCCCGCGCGCGGAACGCGTCGAGAATCGCCACTCCCAGCGCCCCCGCCTCCTCCGGATCCGTCGCCCGCCCCAGTTCATCCACCAGCACCAGCGTCAACCCCGACGCTTCGTTCAGCATCCGCCCCACGTGCGCGATATGCGCCGAAAACGAACTCAGGCTCTCTTCAATCGACTGATGATCCCCCACATCCGCCAGCACGGCGTCAAAACAGGGAAAGACGGCCCGCCGCGCCGGCACCGGCAGCCCCGCATGCGCCATCAGCGCCAGCAAACCCACCGTCTTCAGCGTCACCGACTTCCCACCCGTGTTCGGACCGCTGATCAACAACGTCCGGTTCCGCGCATCCAGCCGCAGCGACACCGGCACAACCTTCCGCCGCGCCGCCTTCAAGACGTCTTCGAGCAGCGGATGCCGCGCTTGGTCGAGGTCAATCTCCCCGTCGCCCTCGGGGCTCAACCGCGGAATCGTGCAGTCGAAATCCCGCCCGAACCGCCCCGCCGCGAACAGAAAATCCAGCCGCCCCAGCGCCCGCGCCGTCCGCCGCATCGCCTCCGCATGAGGCCGCAGTCTCGCCGTCAGCTCCCGCAGAATCCGCTGCTGCTCGGCCAACTCCTCCTCCCGCAGCCGCACCAGTTCGTTGTTCAGCCCGATCGTTTCCAGCGGCTCCACGAACAGCGTCTGCCCCGTCCCGCTCGCCCCGTGAATCACCCCCTCGGCCTTGCGCTGCTGCCCCGCCACCACCGGCACCACGAACCGGTCGTTGCGAATCGTGATCAACTCCTCGCGCAGCGTCCCGTCCCCGTGATGATCGCGCAGAAACCGCTCCAGCGCCGACTGCACCACGCCCTTCTGCCGCCCGATCTCCCGCCGTAGTCTCTTGAGCGCCGGACTCGCATCGTCGGCCAGCGACCCATCCGGCAGAATCGCCTCCGCAATCTCCCGCGCCACCTCCCGCAACTGCACCATGCCGGCCGCAATTCCCCACAGCGCCGGATATCGCGCGCTTGCATCCCCGATCGCATCGCGCATCGCCGCCGCCTGCTCGAGCAGCCTCTGAATCAGCCGGAACTGCGTCCCTTCGAGCGCCGCCCCTTCGATCCGCAGCAGCGCCAGCGCCTCGCCCGGATCGTCGATCGACCCAAACGATACCGGCGTCACCGGCCCGCGTCCCGCCGTCGTTCCCGCCGCTTCTTCCAGGTACTTCAGCGCCTCGCCCGCCAACTCGAGCGCGCCTTCGATCGCCGCCCGCTCGCTCAGCGGAGCCACTTCCTCGAGCGCCTGCCGCCCCAGCGGACCGTTCACATACCGCCCCACCAGCGCCCGCAGATCCTCGAACTGGAGCGCCTCCCCGCTCGTCTCTCTCATTCCAATTCCCCGCGCTCGCGCAACTTCTCAAAGGCCCGCTCCACCACCTCGAGCGTTCCCGCCGTAATCCTGTAGCTCCCCAACTCCTCGCGCTTCACCCACGCCAACCCCGCCGCATCGTCCGCCGCCCGCGCCTCGCCCCCCGTCACACGGCACAAATAATCGATCAGCACGTAGTGATACTCCGCCCGCCCCTCGTCATCGCGCAGAATCCGTTCGAAGATCTCGAACATCTCGTACGGCTCCACTTCGAGCCCCGTCTCCTCCGCCACTTCCCGTTTCACGCCCTCAATCAGCCGCTCGCCCGTCTCCAGAATTCCCCCCGGCAGCGACCACCAGCCCTTCAGCGGATCCTTCCCCCGCTCCACCAGCAGCACCCGGCCCGCCTCAAACACCAGCCCGCCTACGCCGATGTAGGGATGCTCGGGATACTGCCGCGAATCATTGCTTCTCGTCAACGCCCCAACCTTTCACCGGCACTCTCAGCCGGTACACCGCCGTACGCGTCGTCACAAACAGCGACTTCATGTCGTCATCACCAAACGCGCAGTTCGTCGGCGCCTCCTCGAGCGGTAACGCCCACAGCACCTGCCCCTTCGGCGAGTAGATGAACAGCTTCCGCGCCGCCACGTACAGGTTCCCCTGCTCGTCCGTGCAAATCCCATCCGGCACACCCTCGACAAACGGCACCAACACCGTCTCCCCCGCCGCATCGCCCTTCCGATCCAACCGGTACGCCCGCACGTTGCGCTCGTCCGAGTTCGTCACGTACAGCGTCTTCCCATCGGGGGAAAGCGCGACGCCATTCGGCCGCCCCTTCGGCTTCGCAATCACGTCCAGCTTCCCCGACGGCGCGATGTGGAACACCCCGTAAAAGTCCAGTTCGCGCGCCTCCTGCGCGCTGCCGAACGCCGGATCCGTAAACCACACGTTTCCGTCCCGCCGCACCACAATGTCGTTCGGCGCGTTCAGCCGCTTCCCCGCCCACCGCTCCGCCAGCACCTCGATCTTGCCGTCCTTGTCCATTCGCACAACGCGCCGGCCCGTCGTCTCGCACATGTACAGCCGCCCTTTGGCGTCCAGAGCCTCGCCCATCGTGCCGCCTGAGTCCCGCCGCACTACCACCGGAGTCCCGCCCGCCTTCACGCGATACACCAGGTTCATCGGCACGTCGCTGAATGCCAGCCCGTCCTGCCCCATCCACACCGGTCCCTCGGTGTAGTTGAACCCCCAGGCGAACTTCTCGAGCTGGATGCCCGAAAACTCCTGGCCAAACACAGCGGCGGCCCACAGCCACACCGCGAACCGTAATCTCACTCCCCTATTCTACGGTTGCGCCGTTGGCGCAAGCGGGCGTGCCCCGCCATGACTATCCGCCATAGCGGCAAAATAGATTCTTGATTGCGTACGGGTCGCGCAACTTACGCGCCGGCAGAACGAACTTAGACTGACTGGCCGCGTCCCATACGATGTATCCGGCGCCCTCGAGCAAACCGATAAGCTCCTCCGCCGTGCTTCCGTTCCTTGCAAGGCCCAGTTCGTCCAACTCGACCACGAGAGCCGGGTGCGAAGCGCCAAGAATCCGGGACATTCCCCGCAGGCCATGCACTTCGGCTCCCTCGACGTCGATTTTCGCGAAATCCACCGCCGCACCCTGAGGGAGCACGTCGTCCAACCGCGCCCGAGCTACCGGCGTGCGTGACAAATAACTCGCCTGAGGCTCTCCGGACAAGAACATCGAACCGAAGTTGTCGTTCAGCTCATCCGCACGAAAATACATCTCGCCCGAACCGCCCTTATCGTAAGCCGCCAGCTTATACGGCGTCACGACCTCGCGCAGGCCGTTTTCTTCGATGTTCCGGACCAGCAGATCGAAAGTTTGCGGGAAACGGTTCCACCGCGTACACCCGGCCCTCGCTCCCGGCAAGCCTCCCCATCAGCACGGAGAAATATCCGAGGTTAGCGCCCACGTCGAGACAGCTCATGCCCGGCTTAACGAATTGCGAAACGAACTCGGTCATCTTCACCTCGTAACAGCCCTTGGCGATGTTGTGGCCAATCGCCTGGTCGCGCTTCGCCTCCTGTAATTCGCCTAGTCTGAAAACTCCGGCGCTCGCTGCAGCAGTAAGCGGTAGCTCCAGAATAGATCCGCGAAAGTCGATTCATGCGACCACTCATCCAGCACGCCACTGGCATCGCTGATGATTTTTTCCGCCATGCTCCGGTCCCTATCATCTGGATGGTACCGCCGAATCCCGAATCGGTCGTTGTACCTTGGATCATGGCTCCGCTGCTGCTCGCTCTCCTGTTCGCCGCCGGCGCGCCCTCCTACCAGGCGTCGGTCGAACAGTGGCGCGCCCATCGCGAGCAGGAACTCCGCAAGCCCGACGGCTGGCTCTCCCTCGCCGGCCTTTCCTGGTTGAAAGAAGGCCCCAACACGGCCGGAACCGCACCCAACTCCGATGTCGCTCTCCCCGCCGGCGACGCTCCCGCCCATGCCGGCGTCTTCACCCTCCACAATCGCCGCGTCACTTTCCACGCCGCCCCCGGCGCCCACGTCCTCATCAACGGCAAACCCGCCGCAACCGCCGTCCTCAAGTCCGATTTCGGCGAACAAACCCCCGATGTCGTCCAGGCCGGCCAGGTTCAAATGCTCGTCATCGAACGCGGCGACCGCATCGGCATCCGCCTCAAGGACCCCAACGCCGAAGCCCGCCGCAACTTCCACGGTCTCCGCTGGTATCCCGTCCGCCCCGAATACCGCGTCGAAGCCGAATACCATCGCTACAACCCGCCGAAAACCCTCCGTATCCCCACCGTACTCGGCACGAGCGTTGACGCCCCCAGCCCCGGCTACGCCGAATTCCGCCTCCAGGGCCAAACCTTCCGCCTCGATGCGACCATCGACGAAGGCGCACTCTTCTTCGTCTTCCATGACCGCACCGCCGGCAAAACCACCTACGGCGCCGGCCGCTTCCTGAAAGCCCCCATCCCCACCGGCAACACCGTCGTCCTCGACTTCAACGAAGCCTACAACCCTCCCTGCGCCTTCACCCCCTACGCCACCTGCCCGCTGCCCACTCCCTCCAGCCGCCTGCCCATCTCGATCGAAGCCGGCGAACTCAACTACGGAGGCCACTAACCACTCCGCATGCGCATCGGCATCGACTCCGGCGGTACGTTCACCGATTTCGTGGTCCTCCACGACAACGGAAAACTCGAAGTCTTCAAGCTTCGCTCCAACCCCCGCGACCCCGCTTCCGTCATCCTCGCCGGTCTCCGCCGCGCCGCCGCGCCCGCGCACGCCGCCGTCATCCACGGCTCAACGGTGGCCACCAACGCCCTGCTGGAACGCAAAGGCGTCCGCACCGCGCTGGTCACC
>JAKAJI010000365.1 GCA_021813825.1 Acidobacteriota bacterium
GGCGTCGTCATCGGCGGCGACGTCGAGTTCGAGGCCGGAGGGGGTGCGTCGAGGATTTTCGATGTGGACGGCGGGTGGGGTGTTGTCGATCCAGACGGGGGAGCTGACCTGTTCGGACTGGAGGGCTTCGGCAGGAGGGTTGGAGGGACGGTCACTGGCGACGACGCGGAAGCGGTAGCGGCCGTCGGCGAGGGAGTCGCCGTCGAGGTTGAAGGTGTTTTCGGTGAGGCGGTCCTTGAGGAGTTTCCAGTCGTGTTCGCCGTCGCCGCGGAAGTAGAGGGCGTAGACGAGTTTGTCGCCGTCGGGGTCGTCGGCCTGCCAGGAGATCTGGATCTGGCCGGCGCCGGAGCGGCCGACGGTTTGGGCGGGGGTGCCGGAAGAGAGGTTGGGGGATTCGCCGGTGTCGGTGACGGTGATGGAGTAACTGGCGTTGGAGGAGGACGATGTGGAGGTGGAGGCGGAGCGGGTGGAGGCGACGGAGGTGACGCTGACGCTGCGGACGACGGGCGGGGAGTTTTGCGGGAGGTAAGCGAGGGAGACGTCGCTGACTTCGGCGCCGGGGCTCAATTCGGCGCGCCACTGGATGTAGCGGGCGTTGGGGCTTTGGATGGCGTTGTTGGAAGGGGAGGTGATGGGGGCGGACCAGGGGCTCCAGGTGGAATCGGGGCGGAGGGAGTTGCCGGAGCGGGTGGAGAAGCGGACGGTGGCTTTCGAGTCGGGGGAGCGCCAGGAGAGGCGGCCCCAGCGGGCGACGGCGCCGGAGTCGTGGATGGGGGATTCGTAGGTTCCGGTAGCGGCTTGCTGGTTGCCGATGCGGAAGAGTTTGCCGAGATCGCCGGTGGCGGCGAGGAGGCCGGAGGGAGTTTCTAGGAGGCGGGTGGCTTCGCCTTCGCCGGTTTGGAGGACGAGTTCGGTTTGGCGGTTGGGGTTGAGGCGGTAGACGCGGCCCTGCTGGTCGGTGGCGAGGTAGATATCGGCGCCGGAGGGGGCGATGTCGTAGAGGTTTTCGTCCTTGGAGCTCCAGAGGGTTTCGACGGTGTTGTCGGGGCGGATGCGATAGACGGCGGATTTTTCGACGCCGGAGATGTCGATTAGCGGCGTGAAGGCGGCGGCTTGTTGGGTGACGGCGGGGGGGGGCGGGGGGGGGGGGGATTTGGTTTTGAGGTCGGGTCCGGCTTGGGTGGATGTGCCGTCGTCGGTGACGGTGACGCTGACGGCGGCGGTTCCGGAGGCTGCGGCGCCGGAGGTGGTGACGGCTCCGGTGGAAGTGCCGACGCGGCTCATGACGGAGCCTCCCATGGCGGCGGCGAGGACAGTGCCGTCTTTGAGGAGGGCGAGGGAGCGGATTTCGGGGAGGGAGGAATCGTAGAGGACGAAGGCCTGGTTTTTGGCGGAGATGCGGTAGAGGATGCCGTTGGGTTCGGAGCCGGCGAGGAGGCGGCCCTGGTTGTCGAAGGCGAGGGCGGTGATGTGGGCCTGGCCGGTCTGGTAGTAGACTTCGCCTTTTTCGGCGGCGGTGATGCGGTAGATGACGCCTCGGTTGCCGGTGCCGGCGTAGAGGGCGCCGTCGGGGCCGAAGGCGAGGGACCAGATGTATTTTTCGTGGGGATCGAAGTATTCGGTGGCGCGGCCGTTTTCGATGCGGACGATTTTGCCGTCGGGGGAGGAGGCGGCGTAGAGGGCGCGGTCGGGTCCGAGGGCGAGGGAGAAGACTTCGGGCTGCGGGGCGGTCCAGAGGATTTCGGATTTGCCGTTGGGGGAGATGCGGAAGACCTTGCCGCCGTGGCCGGTGGCGGCGTAGACGGCGCCATCGGGGGCCTGGACGACGCTCCAGAGGACGGATTCGCCGGAGGCGAGGAGAGTGTCGAGTTGGGGGGCGAGGGTGAGGCGGCCGTCGGGATCGAGGGCGACGCCGGTGAATTTGCCCTTGACGAAGTCCGAGTAGGAGCTCATCTCCCAGGTGGCGGTAGAGGCGGCGAAGGCGGGGAGGCAGAACAGAAGTGGGAGGAAATGTTTCACGGTTTGACCTGCACGGTTACGAATTGGGCGCCGCTGACGATGTCGCCGCCGGTGTCGATGGGGAATTCGGCGAGTTTGGAGGGGGCGCCGGCGATGCCGGGGAGGGGTTGGGCTTTGGAGAGGATGAGGGCGTAGGAAGGAGGAGGGTCGGGGAGGGTTTCGCCGCGGACGGTGAAGGAGGCTTCGGAGCGGAGGACGCGGACGTAGGCTTTGCGGTTATCGCGGAGGCCGTTCAAGAGTTCTACGACGCGGGCGGCGTCGCGCGGGGTGGCGGTTGCCAGGGCGAGGTAATCGGCGGCGTTGGCGGTGGCGGCGTCGGAGACGGCGAACTGGAGGGGGCCGGGGGTTGCGCCGACGGGGATTTTGTAGCGGAGCTTGCGCTGGGTTTCGACGCCGTTGTAGCCGGAGAAGGTGATGAGAATGTCGACGTCGTCGCCGGGGGCGGCCTGGGTTTTGGAGGCGACGACCTGGGCGATGTCCATGATGCGGTGCTTTTCCGAGGCGCGTACTTCGAGGTTGAGGCTGGTGAGCCGGAGAGCGTCGTAGCCGGAGTTGAGGGCGGAGTTGAGTGGGGCGGCGACGCCGAGGGCGGCGAGGGCGGCGACGGCGAAATCGCCGGCATAGGCGTTGTCGAGTTTGAGGGGCGGGACGCCGGGGGCGAAATTGGCCTGGCCGCGGAGTTCATAGGCGACGGAGCCGGCGGCTCGCTCGGTGGCGGTGATGGCGGAGAAGACGGCCATTTGGGTGAGGAGCGGGGAGAAGGCCCGTTCGCTGACCATGCGCATTTTATAGGTGTGCGTGCCCTGTTCGCCGATGACTTTGATGTTGAGCGGGGCGAGGGAGGCGGTGCGGCCGAGGACTCCGGCGACGGCGGTGCCGCGGTCTTCGGTGATGGAGCCCATCCATTCCTGAGGTGCGGAGATTTTGAAAGAAGAGGTGATGCTGGGGAGCAGGGCGAGGACGGTGGCGCGGGCGAAGGGGAGATCGGTTGTGCCGCCGGAGAGGAAGGGATGGCCGAAGGCGTAGATGCGATTGCCGTCGACGGCGGTGACGGTGCCGTCGGCTCCGGCGCTCATGTCGCCGCTCAAGAGTTCGACGCTGATCATGCCGCCGGGGTGGAGGCTGGCGGGGTTGCCCATGCGGGAAGGGAGGTCGGCGCCGCTGGAGACGCCCTGGCAGGGGGTGAGGCCGAGGGCGGCGAGTTGGGGGGCGAAGTGATCGAGGGCGGCCTGGGTGAAGCCGTTGAAGGAAATGGGGGTGGCTATTTCGCGGAGGCCTTCGGAGTTCGCGGTGCGTGCGGCGCGGGGCGTGGCGGCGGGGGACACGTCCACCTTGAGCATGTCCTCGATGGGGCGGATGCCGGCGATGGGAACTTTGGAGTTGGGGAACGAGAGAGCGACGGCACCGGCGAGGCGGCCATCGATGTAGACGGGGCTGCCGCTCATGCCCTGGAGGACGCCGGTTTCGGCGAGGGGTCCGCCGGAGAGACGGGCGAGGATGATGGACTGTTTGGGGCCGGCGTTGCGGAGGATTCCGAGGATGTGTACCTGGAATTCCTCGATGCGGTCCCCGGAAAAAACCGTGCGGCCGACGCCGGTCTGACCGGCGCGAACTTCGCTTAAGGGGAAGATTCGCAACGAGGAAACGGATTGCGCAAGCAATGTTTGCGCGGCAAGCGCCACCGCCCAGCTTAGGCGCAAGTTGTGCAGCATCTACTAACTATCGTACCTTTGAGGATTAGCGAACGCACCCGCACATCGCCTGCGACCGGTGGAAGGCCGCGCGAATCCAATCCGGGTAGTCCCCAACAAGTCAATGAAGTCGTATCGTCTGAAACACCTGAAAGAACTGGAGTCCGAGGCTGTGTATGTGCTGCGGGAAGTGGCGGCACAGTTCGAGCGGCCGGTGATGTTGTTTAGCGGCGGGAAGGACTCGATTGTGATGAGCCATTTGGCGCGGAAGGCGTTCGCGCCGGCGCCGATTCCGTTTCCTTTGATGCATATCGACACGGGGCATAACTTCCCGGAGACGCTGGAGTATCGGGATAAGTGGATAGCGGGGCTGGGCGCGCGGCTGATTGTGCGGAGCGTGGAGGACTCGATTCACCAGGGAAGAGTGGTGGAAGAAAAAGGACCGAACGCGAGCCGGAATGCGCTGCAGACGGTGACGCTGCTGGATGCGATCAACGAGTTTCAGTTTGACGCGGCGATGGGCGGGGGGCGGCGGGACGAGGAGAAGGCTCGGGCGAAGGAGCGGTTCTTCAGCCATCGGGACGAGTTCGGGCAGTGGGATCCGAAGAATCAGCGGCCGGAGTTGTGGAACTTATTCAACGGGCGGAAGCGGCCGGGCGAGCACATGCGCGTGTTTCCGATCAGTAACTGGACGGAGATGGACGTGTGGCAGTATGTGCTGCAGGAGAAGATCGAGATGCCATCGCTGTATTTCACGCACCGGAGGCTGTGTGTGGAGCGTAACGGGGTATTACTGGCTCATTCCGATTATGTGATGCTGCGGCCGGGGGAGAAGCCGGTGGAGATGGAAGTGCGGTTCCGGACGATTGGGGATATGACTTGTACGGGGGCGACGCGGTCGCAGGCGGCGGCGCTCGAAGAGATTATTCAGGAAGTGGCGGCGAGCCGGGTGACGGAGCGCGGCGGGCGGGCGGACGATAAACGGTCCGAGGCGGCGATGGAAGACCGGAAGCGGGAGGGGTATTTCTAAGATGGCCGCGCGCGGATATCTGGACATGGAGTTACTGCGGTTTTTGACCTGCGGAAGCGTGGACGACGGGAAGAGCACGCTCATTGGCCGGCTGCTGTACGACAGTAAGTCGATATTCGACGATCAGTACGAGGCGATCAAGCTATCGAGCGAGCGGCGGGGCGACGAGCAGGTGAACTTGGCGCTGTTGACGGACGGACTGCGGGCGGAGCGGGAGCAGGGGATCACGATCGACGTGGCGTACCGGTATTTTGCGACGCCGCGGCGGAAGTTCATCATCGCGGATTGCCCGGGGCATGTGCAGTACACGCGTAATATGGTGACGGGAGCGTCGACCGCGAACCTGGCGATTATTCTGATCGACGCACGGAAGGGTGTATTG
>JAKAJI010000366.1 GCA_021813825.1 Acidobacteriota bacterium
ACCCGCATCGGCGCCCTCCGCATGCCGCGCGCCCACACCGTCGCCGTCGACCCCTCCACCCATCTCGTCTACTTCCCGCTCGAGAACCTGCAAGGCCACCCCGTGCTCCGGATCATGCAACCCGCCGGTCAATCCCAATAAAGCCCCCGGGCCGCCGTCACCCGACAACGCACGGACACTGGTAGGTAGAACGGTACGAACTGAATGGTAGATATCGTGGGACTCAACATCAAGAACGAGGAAACGCACCGGCTCGCCAAGGAGTTGGCGCGCCGGACGGGCGAGACTCTCACCGGTGCGATCACGCAGGCCCCGCGCGAGAGGCTCGAACGCGTGCGGCGCAGGCAGGACACCGGACTCGCCGAAGAATTGCTGCGGATCGGCAAGGAGTGCGCGGCCCACAGGAAGGAGCCGTTCCGGTCCGTGGACCATGGGGAATTGCTCTATGACGAGAAAGGACTCCCCCGTTGATCATCGACGCCTCGGCGATCATAGCCATTCTGCGCGATGAGCCGGAGGCAGCGGCGTTCGCAAATGCCATCGAGAGCGCCGGAAAACGCCGGATGTCCGCCGTGAATTTCCTCGAGGCAGCCATCATCATCGAGGGAAGCCGCGATCCGGTGGCTCGGCGAAAGTTTGACGACTTTGTCGCAAAGGCCGGGATTGCGATCGAACCTGTGACCCAGACCCACGTGCGCATTGCGCGCGAAGCGTACCGCGATTACGGGACAGGCAGCGGACACCCCGCCGGCCTCAACTTGGGCGATTGCTTCGCCTACGCCCTCGCGCGCGCCACCGGAAGCCGGCTTCTCTTCAAGGGCAACGACTTCACCCACACCGACATTCGGCCTGCGGTCGAGTGACTGCTGCCCCTTACGCCGTCGCCGGAACCGGCTCGAGCGCCCGCTTGTACTTGCACTCCGAATTCGGACACTGCGCCACAGCCCCGCTCTTGAGATACTTCTCAATCAAGTAACTCGATCCGCATTCCGGGCACTTCTCCGCGATCGGCTTGCCCCACGCCACGAAGTCGCAATCCGGGTACCGGCTGCACCCGTAAAACGTCTTCCCGCGCTTGGACCGCCGCTCCACCACCTCGCCCTCGCTGCAGTTCGGGCACCGCACGCCGATCGTCTTCTGCTTGACGTACTTGCACGCCGGGTAATTCCCGCACGCCACAAATTCGCCGAACCGCCCGTACTTGCGCACCATCTTGCTCCCGCACTGCGGGCACGTCTCATCGAGCGGCTCGTCCGGCTTCTTCTGCGCCCCGCCGATCTGCTTCGTGGTCTTGCAGTCCGGATACCCCGAGCACGCATAAAACTGCCCGAAGCGCCCTTTCTTCAGCACCATCGGCCGCCCGCAGTTCTCGCAGTACTCCTCTTCCCCCTGCTCCGTCAGCGATGCCTTATCGACGTCCGGCAGATCCACCGTCAACTCGCGCGTGTTCGTGCACTCCGGGTATCCGGTGCAAGCGATGAAACTCCCGTGCCGGCCCCACTTGATCACCATCGGCTTCCCGCACTTGTCGCACACCAAGTCGGTCGGCCGCTCCATCCGCTTGATGTCCGTCATGTGGCGCTCGGCGTGCTCCAGGTCCTTCTGGAACCGGTCGTAGAACTCGGCCAGCGCCGCCCGCCACTCCATCTTCCCGTCCTCGATCTCGTCCAGCTCTTCTTCCATCCGCGCCGTGTACCGGACGTCGAATAAGTCGTTGAAGCTCTCCAGTAACAGGTCGGTAACTACCATCCCTAACTCCGTCGGGATGAACTTACCGCCCTCTTTCTTCACATACTCCCGCTCCTGAATCGTCGAAAGAATCGAAGCGTAAGTCGAAGGCCGCCCCACCCCGTCGGACTCCAGTTCCTTCACCAGCGTCGCTTCGTTGAAACGCGGTGGCGGCTCCGTGAAGTGCTGCTCCGGAAGAATCGACTTGAACTTCAGCTCCTCGCCCGCTTCCACCCGCGGCAACCGGTGCTTCAGCTCCTCGTCTTCCTCGTCTTTCTGGTCCTTGCCCTCTTCGTAAACCTCCAGGAAGCCCTTGAACTTCGGCACGCTCCCGGTCGCGCGGAACGTGTACGTGTTGCCGTCCTTCCCCTTCGCCGTCACGTCGATCGTCGTCTGGTCGAACACCGCCGGCGTCATCTGGCTCGCCACGAACCGCATCCAGATCAGCCGGTACAGCTTCAGTTCGTCTTCCTGCAAATACGATGCGATCTCCTCCGGCGCCCGCATCGCCGACGTCGGCCGGATCGCCTCGTGCGCATCCTGCGCTTCTTTCTTACTCTTGTAAAAATTCGGCGTCTCGGGCCGGAACGCTTCCCCATACCGGCCGGCGATCAACTCGCGCACTTCGTTCAGCGCATCCTGGCTGACGCGCGTCGAGTCCGTACGCATATAAGTAATGAGGCCGACCGAGCCTTCCTTGCCGATCTCGATGCCCTCGTACAGCCGCTGCGCCAGCGCCATCGTCCGCTTCACGGAAAACCGCAGCTTCCGCGCCGCCTCCTGCTGCAAGGTCGAAGTGATGAACGGCGGAACCGGGTTCCGCTTCTTCTCCCGCGTGGTGACCGAATCGACCACATACGCCGCCCCGTCGAGCGTCTCGACGATCGACTGCGAACTCGTCCCGTCGCCGATCTCCAGGTTCTCGCCGTTCCGCTTATTCAACCGCGCCGTCAGCACCGGCGGCTTCTTCGCCGCCAGCCCCACGTCGATCGTCCAGTATTCCCTCGGCACGAAGGCCCGGATCTCCCGCTCCCGGTCCACGATCAGCCGCAGCGCCACCGTCTGCACCCGTCCCGCCGAAAGCCCCCGCCGCACCTTGTCCCACAGCAGCGGCGAGATCTTGTAGCCCACCAGCCGGTCGAGGATCCTCCGCGCCTGCTGCGCCTCCACCAGGTTCACGTTCACCGCCGCCGGCTTCTCAAACGCCTTCCGCACCGCGTTCGCCGTGATCTCGTTGAACATCACCCGGAAAATCTGCGGCGCTTTGTCCTTCCCCGTCCGTGGCGTCAGTTCCTCCTGCAGGTGGTAGCAGATCGCTTCCCCTTCGCGATCCGGGTCGGCCGCCAGGTAGATCGAGTCGACGCCCTTGGCCGCCTGCTTCAGTTCACTGATCAGCTTTTTCTTGCCTTCGATGATTTCGTACTTGGGCTCGAAGTCGCGTTCCACCGCAACCGCGAGGTCCTTCTTCGGAAGATCCTTGATATGGCCGAGCGACGCCTTCACGACGTACTGCTTGCCTAAATATTTACCGATTGTTTTCGCCTTCGCCGGTGATTCGACGATGACGAGCGATTTGGTCATGATGATTCCCGTCTTTTCTCGGGTGGGCTTGCTGTGTAAGCGAGGCTACCACACCTTCATAAAGCTCTTGCCGGGGTACTGGCGGATGAGTCCGAGCATCTCCAGTTCGAACAACGCAGCAATTAGCTCTGATGACGAATAGCGTTCCAAAGTTTCGATGAGTTCGTCAAGCGCGACGACCCGGTCAACCGGGACGATTTTCAGGATTTCGCGCAGAAGTGGCTTCATTTCAACAGGTTGGGAATCTTTCTGCCCACTCGCGGAATTGTCCGCCATTTCCGGCAACAGCCGCTGCCGGCCCTTCCCCACCAGCGCCTGCCGGTACTCGGGGTCAAGCTCGCTCACCACGTCGTTCCACCCCTGCACCAGCTTCGCCCCCTGCTTGATCAGCAGGTTCGGCCCCCAACTCATTTTGGATGTGACGTTTCCGGGCACCGCGAAGACCTCCCGCTGCTGCTCCATCGCCAATCGCGCCGTAATCGCCGACCCGCTGTACTCGGCCCCTTCCACGATCAGCACCCCGATCGAAACGCCGCTGATGATCCGGTTCCGCACCGGGAAGTTCTGCGGATGCGCCGCCGTGCCAAGCGGAAACTCACTGAGCAGCAATCCCTTCTGCGCAATCTCCTCCGCCAGCTTGCGGTTCTCCGCCGGGTAGATGTGATCCACCCCACACCCGAATACTGCAATCGTGTTCCCACCGCCATCGAGCGTCGCCCGATGCGCCGCCGTGTCGATCCCCCGCGCCATCCCGCTCACAATCACCAGCCCAGCCGCCGCGAGGTCTGCGGCGAACTTGGCCGCCACCGCCTGCCCGTAGGGCGTGGGCCGCCGCGTCCCCACCACCCCGAACGGCAGATCCGCCAGCAGTTCCACCCGCCCCTGCCCGTAAAGCAGCAGCGGCGGATCGAAGATATCCCGCAGCCGCGCCGGGTACCGCGGATCCGTGATCGGGACGATCGCCACGCCCATCTCCAGCGCCTTCTGTTGCTGCGCCGCCGCCTCCTCGAACGAACACCCGCTCACCAGGCTCCTCGCCACCGCCCCGGCCACGCCCTGCGCCTCGATCTCCGATGGCGACGCCCGGAACACCGCCTCCGGCGAGCCGAACGTAGAGATCAGTTGGACGGCTTTCTGCTTGCCCAGCCCGGGCAGCAGATGCAAAGCAAGCCAGTGCAAAACTTCTTCATGAGTAGGCGCAAGGACAGTCACGGTTTCCACAAGGGCTGTGGCCAGGCAGACGCGAAGTTCTCACCCCCAGACGAGCGCCACGTTTGACACCCTGCGCGCCCCGGTCATAGACTAACCGCCATGCTCAGCCGACGCGAGGCCCTCCAAACCGGCGCAAGCGCCATCGCCGCCACTTTCCTTCCTTCCCGCTCCGCCTACGCGCGGGACCGCAAACCCAACCTCCTCTATATCCTCGCCGACGACCACGCCGGCTACGTCCTGGGCTGCGACGGCAACGCACGCGCCCACACCCCGAACATCGATCGCCTCGCATCCGTTGGGACCCGCTTCGCCCGAAACTACTGCAACGCCCCCGTCTGCACCCCTTCGCGCCAGTCGTTCTTCACCAGCCAGTTGCCCCACTCCGCCGGCGTCACCGTCCTCGAAACTGCTCTCGCGGAGAACAAGCCCACGCTCGCCCGCCAACTCGCCGCCAGCGGCTACGCCCCCGCCGTCTTCGGCAAAATGCACTTCAACGTCCCCGGCCGCCCGGGCCTCCACGGCTTCGCCACCGCCTGCACCGAAGACGTGATCCACCGC
>JAKAJI010000367.1 GCA_021813825.1 Acidobacteriota bacterium
CCGTCGTCCCCGGCCGGCTCGAATTCGCTTCCGCCGTCCGCCGCCGTCTTCTCGAACAACGCCCCGCCGCGGTCGCCGTTGAACTGCCTTTGTTCCTCGAAGAGGCCTATCTCGAAGCCGCCGCGCGTTTGCCCGAAATTTCGGTGATTCTCTACGAGGACTCAGCCGCCGAAGATACCGCGATTTACATTCCTGTCGAGCCGTGCGACCCATTCGTCGAAGCGATCCGCACCTCGCTCGAATTAGGCGTCCCGGTCATGTTTCTCGAAGCAGAGGGCGTTGCCAGGCCGCACGTGGCCGCTTCCTATCCCGACCCCTACGCGATCCGGCATATCGGTCTGGACCGCTACGTGGAAGCCTATCGCCTGCGCCCACCTTCCCCGACACCCGGTATGGAGGCGCACGCCGCGGCGATGGCTTGGAAACTACAAGGGGCGGACCCATTCGCTCCGGTCGCTGCGGTTGTCTCCCTCAATATGCTCAATCCGTTGCTCGATGCCATGGAGACACCGCAAGAAGCGCCGCCCGCACCGCGCGCTTTGCCCGAGCCGCGCCTGCTCAATCCTCATCCCGATTGCCTGGCCGAAATCACCTCCGAGTATCCCTACTTGCAGGAGCGTTATGAGCGCGAGCGCTTGTTGCCCGCCGATGGCCCGCTCACCGACCGCCCCCGCGTCCAACTTGACCTTCTCCGCGACGCCGCGCGCGCTTATGAACTCAACACCGGCGAATCCGTCGCCTCCTGGCAACGCCTCGCCATGGCGCGCTACACGAGGAATCTCGCCTCCATCTCGGGCGAGTTGTCGGCCGGCCTGTTCGACATCGTGGTCGCCGCGCGCGGAGTCGTCGACGATAACTTCGCCTGGGACGTATGGGAGACCGCCAACCGCTACCCGGCGCAAAAGGATCAATCGGAAACGCTCGAAACTGTGAATCTCTCCGGCGAGGAGGTCTGGCTCAACACCCGCAAGCTTCGCCTGCGGCGCCGCGAGCCCCGCCCGAAACGCATGTTCCGTCCCCGAGGGCTCAAGCCGCGGAAGAAGGAACGCGCCCCCGGCGAATGGGCCCGCCAAACCGGAGGGAACGCGATCTGTTCGTATCCTCCCGAGGATATTGCGATCGAAAACTACGGCAAATTCCTCCAGAAAAAGGCGAAAACGATGCTCAGCGAAGAGCGGGTTCGCGTTGAGCCGTTTTTGACGAGTATCTTCGACGGCATCGATCTCCGCGAAACCATCCGGAACTGGCACCAAGGCCGTATCTGGGTGCGTAAGTTGGACAGGCTGGCCGGAGAAACGGGCGCGCTCGTGGTCATCTTCGACGAAGACAAGGAAGATAAGTATACGTATCTGACCACCTGGCTCGGTGAGCACCAGAACGAGTCCGACATGGCGTTCTATTCCACCCAACCCTTCGAGCACCTCGTCGGTCCGGGAATCGGGCGCGCCGAGTACGGAGGATTCCTGATGACGCTGCCGCCGCGCCGCTTGTTCGATGTCTGGGTCGACCCGGATTACGACTTCGCCGAATCCAAGCCCGAGCGCTTGCTTCTGGCCGCGATCGATTATTCCGTTCATCGTTTCGTCGTCTACGTTGCCCGGAAGCCACCCCGCTCCATTTTCCGTACGATCGCCGCGCGCATGGGCCGCCGCATCCTTTATCTGCCCATGGGCGCCTTGGCCCCCGACAAAATCAAACGCCTTCGCGTCGTTCATGTCCTCGATGGCTACGAGCGCCGCGCCCAGGCTCGCGATTTCCTGTGGTAAATCCGTTGACCCTGTAACGCCGGCGTTTTCCGCTTCACCAGAATGAAGGGGGAAGTAAGCAGATGCCGGACCCAGGTGGCGACACCAGCGTCGCCGATATCTTCTACAAAACCGTTGTCCTGTCTTTCGACCTGGCGGGCGCGGAGATCGCCAACTCTCCGCAACTCCTCGAAAAGGCCCTTCAGTCGCCCGATGTCGACAACGCGCTCCGCCAAACGCTGAGCAGCTTCGCGCTTCAAAACGCCGGCAAAGCGCAGTTTAACTCCGGCGATGCCCAGAAACTCGGCCAGGCCCTGATCGACAAAGCCGGCGGCAAACTCTCCGACGCCGTCTTGAAACAGATCCAGGATTCTTCCGAATACAAGAGCCTGCAGCAGTCCATCCAGGAACTTGAGCAGAAGATAAGATCGACCCCGGCTGGCGCCTGGATTGACCACCACAAGTATGTGCTCTACATTGCCGCCGCGGTGATCGGCGTGGGTGGTGCTGCCGTGCTCTATGTCGCCCAGCCGAAAAGTAAGATCATCGACTTCGCCGCGGGTAAACTCGACGGCATGCAGGTCGACATCGTCAAGGTCGGTGGCGTCAAACTCGGCGTCCAGATCGGTCAGTTCCAGCCGTCAACGCGCACCGCCGGCGGAAGCCTCACGGCCGGCGTGAAACTGAAGAAGGTCGATCTGTCTTTCCGGGCCGGCATCGTGGCCGTAGGTCCGAAGGTCGACCAGATCAAGACGCAGGTCGTCGTGAAGACCCACGAAAACGTCACGATCACCGCCGACGCTTCCGGCTCACCCGATAAGAAAACGCTCGATCTCGGACTTGGCGTCGGAATTACGGGAGGCAACCTGCCGGGGCCGCTAAACCTTCGTCTCGGCGTCGTCCTCGATGAGAAGAAGCGGCCGGACGCCACCCTCAGCGCCAGCCTGGACACCCGCAAATACGGCGACTTCGGCGTGACCATGCAAACCGACGGGAAAAACTACCAGGGCTTAGCTACCTGGAGCATCCCCTTCCCGTAGCTCTCCCCGGTCCGTCTTCGTACGTCTCGCGAATTTTTCGAAGGTCTGTAGGATGGTGGGCAGTTTGCCGGCGTCCCCCATGCCAACGTACTTATCGTGCTCCACGCGGCAGTCGATCCAGTCCGACGGCCCGCGTTCGTTCTTCACCGGCCGCATCCCTACGCCCGATAGCGCCGTTTCGGCCAGGTCGATCGTCACGTGCCAGCCCGGCGTTTCCATAGTTTCAATGGTGACGCCTTTTACCTTTTCCCACTCCCCGTTACAGTTCGTCCGGTACCAGTTTTGAAGAAATTCAAGCGGATTAAGTTCTCTTGCCATCTCGCGAAACCCTTTGGCGGGCGCGTCCGTACAATCATTTACAGACTCGCATCGCAGAGCTTAGCAGACCGCAAGATACAATGTCTTAGGTGAGAAGTTCCGCGCCGTTCCCGAGGTATTGATGAAACGCTTCCACTTTGCCCTAATCCTGGCCCTCGCCGTTGGTAGTCTCGGCTTCGGCCAGCAGACGCGCCAGCGCCGGGACCCCGATCAGGACCGGGACGATCCACACGCCCGCGAACAGTGGTTCTACCACCAGCGCTCCTATCCGTACCAGAAGATCCCGGCGGGCGCCCGGATGCGAGCCGTCCAGGCGATGGACCGCATCGACGCGGCCGCGCGGGCGCGCGGGACCGCGTTTAGCGGCGCGGCCAACGTCGCACGCCCGACCTCCGTTTCCACCTCGGCTACCTGGACCTCGCTCGGTCCCCAACCGACGCTCTGCTCCTCCGATGTCTGCGCCGACGTCAGCCTTAACAACAGCGTCAGCAACTACATGTCTACCTCCGGCCGAGTCACCGCCGTCGCCATCGATCCCACAAACCCCAATACCGTCTACGCCGGCGGCGCCTTCGGCGGCATTTGGAAGAGCACCGATGCCGGCAACACCTGGACCGCGCTCACCGACGGGCAAGCCTCCCTCGCCATCGGCTCCCTTGCTATCGACCCGAACAACCACAACACGATTTACGTCGGTACCGGCGAAGCCAATAACGCCGGCGACAGCTATTACGGCGCGGGTATCCTGAAATCCACCGATGGCGGCAATAGCTGGACCAACATCCAGGGGCCGTTCCTCAGCGGGCCGTCCGGCGCGCAGCACATTGGCGCCATCGCCGTCAGTCCGGCCAGTTCCAGCATCGTTCTGGCCGGCGCCGACTCGGGCGTGTACCGCTCGACCGACGGCGGCAACACGTGGACGCTTATCTTGTCGAACGCCGCCGGCACTTCGATCGTCTTCGACCCCATCAACACATCCACGGTATATGCGGCGCTCGGCGACAACTACGGCTCGTCGTCGAACGGCGTCTACAAGTCAACCGACGGCGGCGCGACATGGAACCAGCTCACCGGCAGCGGCACAGCGTCGCTTCCTACGCGTGGTGTCGGACGCATCGACATCGGCATCGCTCCCTCAACGCCCACTACGCTCTACGTGGTCATTCAAAGCACTCTGCACCTGAGTGGCGCCAATCCCTCCGCCGGTCTGCTGGGCGTATGGAAGACCACCGACGGCGGGAACACCTGGAACCAACTCACGGCCACGCTTCCCCAGGACACCTCCTCCGGCAACCCGTTCTGCGGTTTCAATGGCCAGTGCGACTACGATCTGGTCATCCGTGTTCATCCCAAGAATCCCAACGTCGTGCTTGTCGGAGGTGTCACGCTGGCCTTATCCACCGACGGACAGACGTTCCACAACCTTCCCCTGGAATTGGCGCCCGGCAACAACGAACTCTACGCCGTTCACGTCGATCAGCACGGCATGGCATTTTCCGGCGACGGCTCCATCATGTACCTCGGCAACGATGGCGGTATGTGGAGCGCTCCGGGCGCCGACATCCAAAACGGCGGTACGGTCCACTTCTCTAACTTGAACCAGACTCTGTCGCTCACCCAGTTCTACCCCCAACTCTCGCTCTTCCCCGGGACTGGAAATAACGTCCTGGCCGGAACCCAGGACAACGGGTTCCAACTGGAATCCTCGGGCGTCTGGAACAACATCAGCGGCGGGGATGGCGGCTACACCGCCGTCGATTCCAGTTTCCCTTCCTTGTTCTACGGCGTCTTCCCATCGGCAAGCGCGGGCTTCACCATTTGGCGCGGCTTCAACCTGCCCAACATGAGTTCCTACCCCTACAACGAAACGCAAGCCGGTTACGGCATCGATCCGAACGATCGCACCGAGTTCATCTCTCCCCTCGAAATGGACCCGCACGCGCCCCAGCTTCTCTATTAC
>JAKAJI010000368.1 GCA_021813825.1 Acidobacteriota bacterium
GCCTGCCTCGCCCGCCGCCACCGTCAACGCATAAAGATAATTCACATCCCCGTTCCCGGCGCTCCACATCGAGTCGAGCATCGATGCCGAATCCGCATATCGCCCCACAAACAAATAGGCCAGCCCGAGTAACTCGCGCGCCTGAAGCGAGCCCGGTTCATCCTTCACCACGGACTCGAATTCGGGAATCGCGCGCCCGTAATATCCCTGCCGGTACCAAACCAGCCCGAGATTGAGACGAATTCCCGCTACCTGCGGAGCCAGCTTGCGCGCCGCCTCCAGTTCGGCCCGCGACCGCTCCCAAAGCCGCTCCCGCAGGTAGACCACCCCGAGGTTGGCGTGCGCTCCCACATCGTCCGGAGCAAGGGAAAGAATCTTCCGGAACGCCTCTTCCGCCTCCGGCAGATCCCCCTTGGTCAACGCCGCCCCGCCTCGCGCGTACAACGCCTGGATGCTTTCGGCGCCGCCTCCGCTCAGGCCCACACAAAAGAGCGCGAAAATTACCGGGATTTGAAATCGAAGCCGGATGCGATAGCCCCCTCTCACCAAGATAGCCCCTCAAACACCCGATGCTACGATGAATCATCGGATCCAACGCGTCATGAAATGCACTCTTTGTGAGGAGCGCAAAGCCCGCCGTTTTTGCCCCGGCTTGCGCCAGGACATCTGCGCCCCCTGCTGCGGCGAGCAACGGGAGCAATCCATCCTCTGCCCTTTTGACTGCGAGTTCCTTCGCGAAGCCCGCCGCCATGAGCGCCTGCCCGATAACGATCCGAAGACCGCTCCAAGCCCCGACGTCCGCGTCACCGAAGCCTTCCTCGATGAACACGAGGCCTTAATCTTCACGCTCGGCGCCGCCATCCTCGAATCTTTCTATCAGGTCAACGGAGCCGTGGATTCCGACGTCGCCGAAGCGCTCG
Source organism: Acidobacteriota bacterium (assembly GCA_021813825.1). Classification (GTDB taxonomy): domain Bacteria; phylum Acidobacteriota; class Terriglobia; order Bryobacterales; family Bryobacteraceae; genus JAJYKC01. The sequence goes on from JAKAJI010000368.1 coordinate 921, forward strand.
ACGCCTTGGTCCGTACCCATCGCACGCTCGACACCGGCCTCTACTACGAGACCCGTCCGGACAATCCCATCGCGCGCGCTCTGCAGACCGGCATCGAAGAGCGGCTGAAAGCTCACGAACAGGCCCGGCGCGAACAGCAGGCCGCCAGCTACCGGGAGGCGGAACTCGTCGGCGCGCTGGTCTTCTTTCAGCGCACCCTCTGGCACGCCGCCAACGGACGCCGCAAGGGCCGCGCCTTTGTCGACTATCTCCGCGAGAATTTTGAGAAGCTCCGGCCCGCCGAGCAGAATCCCATGATCGTGGCGCCATGAAAGGTTACGTCATCTTCGCCCACGGGTCCCGGATCGAAAGCGCCAACACCGCGGTCCGCGATCTCGTCGAACAGTTCTGCAGCACCGGCGGCCACCTCGCCGAAGCGGCGTTCCTCGATCTTGCCGAACCCACGCTCGCGCAGGCCGTCGAGCTTTTGGTCCGGCGCGGCGCCTCCGAGGTCGTCGTCATCCCCTACTTCCTCACCCTGGGTCTCCATCTGCAACGCGACCTGCCCCAACTGGTGGCCGATGTGGCCGCCGGTTTCGCCCAGTTAACCATCTCGATCGCCCCACCTCTCGACGGCCACCCCGCGCTTCTGGCCGCCGTGCTCGACCGCGCCCGTGAATCCGCATGAAAGCCCGACTCGTCTCCTTCCACGACCTCTGCCCCGACGTGCGCCACTTCGTCTTCGAAGTGCCCGAACTCGAACGGCTGGATTTTCAGCCCGGCCAGTTCGTCTCCTTCGTCCGGGAAATCGAGGGCCGCAACATCATCCGCCCCTACTCGATCGCCTCCCTGCCCAACGGAAGCAACCGTTTCGAACTCTGCCTCAACCTCGTCCGCGAAGGCCGCCTCTCGCCCATCCTCTTCGCCATGCGCACCGGCGAAGAACTCGAGATGAAAGGGCCGCTCGGCGTATTCACCCTCCGCCACCCGGACCGCGAGTCCGTCTTCGTCGCCACCGGCACCGGCGTCGCGCCTTTCCGCTCCATCCTCCTCGCCCACGCGCCAAAGCTCACCGTGCCGCTCACGCTGATTCTCGGCACACGCTACGAGCCGAATCTCCTCTATCGCGCCGAGTTCGAGGGCCTCGCCGCCCGCTGCCCGAACTTCCGCTTCCTACCTGTCCTCAGCCGTCCGGAACCCTCCTGGGGAGGCCTCACAGGCCACGTCCAGCCTCATATGCTCGAAGAGATCGGCGAACGCCGCGATCTCGACGTCTACCTCTGCGGCCTCAAACTGATGGTCGATGAAGCCCGCACCCTGCTCAAGGAGCGCGGCTTCGACCGCAAGCAGATCCTGTTCGAAAAGTACGACTGATTTGCGCTCAGCCGTGAGACGCCGGCCGGGGCATCTGGCGCACTTCCGTCTGCCGGTAGATCTCTTTCGTCTGCGCCAGGCTGGCGAACGTCGTGCCGGGCAACCGCGCCGATGCCGTGCCCGCCGCCACGCCCCAGCGCACCGCGTCGGCAAAGTCTTTCTTCTTCGTCCGCGCCCACACAAACGCCGCCGCGGCCGCATCTCCCGCCCCGATCGGTGACAGCGCATCGATGCGAGGCGGCAGCACCTCGAACAGATGCGTGGCATCGGCCCCCACGGCCCCGCGGCTGCCCAGCGATAAAAATACCGACTCGGCGCCCAATCCCTTCATCCGCTCCGCCGCGTCGAAAAACTGCGCCCGCGTAATCAACGCACGGTTCAACAACCGTTCGGCCTCCTGCTGGTTCGGCGTCACCACCGTGGGCCCGGCCTCAATCCCGTACAGCAGCGCGTCACCGTCGGTATCGAGCAGCGTCTGAACCCCTTTGGCCCGCGCCTTCACAATCAGTTTCCGGTAAAAATCCGCCGCCACGGTCGGAGGAATACTGCCGCACAGCATCAGCCACTGCGCCCGCGCCATGCGTTTCTCCACCGCCGCCTCCAGCCGTTCCAGTTCCTCTTCCGATATCGGCGGACCCAGTTCGTTCAACTTCGCCGTCAACCCTTGCTGGTCCGAAATGGTGAGATTCGTGCGAATCTCGTGCGCGATCGGCACGGCGTCGAAGGGAAACCCGGCGCCCTGCAGCAACCGCTCCAGTTTCTCCCCGTTCTTCCCGCCCGATAGCAGCAGTGCGTGCGTCTTCGCGCCATAGGCATGAAGCACACGCGAGGCGTTAATCCCGCGCCCGCCGGCCGCGTCGCCGGTGGCCAGAATGTAGGCGCGATCGTCGAAAACAAGGCGGTCTACGCTGACGTTGTGGTCGACCGCTGGGTTAACGGTTAGGGTGAGAATCAACTCTCAATGGTACCCTGAATTTTGCGGCGTCACCCTCATTTCTGGGCCTACTTCGCACTTTCTGCGGTCTGCATCCTCTGGGGCACAACCTACCTCGGCATACGCATGGCGCTCGAAATGTTTCCGCCCGGACACCTGCTGGGAATCCGTTACGTGCTCTCCGGCGGCATACTGCTCGCCGCCAGCCTGCTTCGCGGCGCGCACGTGCCCCGAGGCCGCGAGCTTTTCTCCATCGCCCTCAGCGGCGTCATGACCATCGGCCTCGGCACCGGCTCGCTCATCTTCGCCGAAACCTGGATTCCCAGCGGCATGGCCGCGCTTTTCATTTCCACCTCTCCGTTCTGGATGACCGGCGTCGAGGCGCTTTGGCCCGGCGGCACACGCCTCCATCTGCCCGAAATCGGTGGCATGGCCGTCGGACTCACCGGAACCATCCTGCTCGTCTGGGAAAGCGCCTTGAAAGCTCCCCATAGCGGAGCCATCATCGGCGGGTTCTTACTGATGCAATTCGGTTGCGCGGGCTGGGCCGCCGGCTCCATTTTCCGCCGCCGCATCGACACCCGCGCTCACCCGGTCGTCACCGGCGCCATCCAGCAACTCGCCTGCGGCATCGCGGTCCTCATCCCCGCCCTCGTGTTTGAGCCCGGCCACGTGCACTTCAACACCCGCGGCTTTTCCGCCCTCTTTTACCTCGTCTTTTTCGGCTCCATCGCCGGCTACAGCGCCTACGCCTATGCGCTGGACCGCCTGCCGGTCGCCCTCGTTTCCATCTACACCTACGTCAATCCCGTTGTCGCCGTTTTCCTCGGCTGGCTGTTTTACCGCGAACCCTTCGGCGTCCGCGAAGCCATGGCGACCGGCATCATCCTCCTCGGCGTCACCATCGTGAAGCGCTTCGGGCGCGCCCCCGCCGGGGCCATCGAGAAAACGCCGGAACTCGAGCGCTCCCGCGCCTGATGCCGCCCCCGACGACAACCTACTGCGGCCGCTTCGCACCCTCCCCCACCGGCCCGCTGCATTTCGGCTCGCTCGTCGCCGCCGTGGCGAGCTTTGCAGACGCTCGCGCCCACCGCGGCCGCTGGCTCCTGCGCATCGAAGACCTCGATACCCCTCGCAACCGTCCCGGCGCCGTTGACGCGATTCTCCACACGCTCGACAACGCCGCTCTCCACTGGGACGGCCCCCTCATCCACCAAAGCGCGCGCATCGAACACTACCAGGCGGCGCTTACGCAACTCCGCGCCGCCGGCTTGCTCTACCCCTGCACCTGTTCGCGCCGCGAGATCGCCGATTCCATGGCCGGCATGCCCGTCTCGGGAGAGGCGCGGTACTCCGGCGCCTGCCGCGGCCAGGACTGGAACAGCGCGTTCCCCCGCCCACCGGCCTGGCGAATCCGCACATCCGCGCTCCCGCTCGCCTTCGAGGATCGCCTCCACGGCCGCTTCGAAACCCCTGATCTAGAATCCACCACAGGAGACTTCGTCCTCCGCCGCGCCGACGGCATCATCGCCTATCAACTCGCCGTCGTCGTCGACGACGCCGCCTCCGGCATCACCGACATCGTTCGCGGCGCAGATCTCCTCGGCTCCACCTTTCGCCAACTCTTCCTCCAACGCCTGCTCGGTTTCCCCACCCCCACCTACCTTCACGTACCCACGGCGACCAACGCAGACGGCGAAAAACTCTCCAAACAAACTCTTGCGGCGCCTGTCGCCGGCGACAACCCCGGCCCGGCGCTCTGGCTCGCGCTCCGTTTTCTCGGCCAGCAACCCCCGCCGGACCTCCGCCCCGCCCCGCCGCGCGACCTCCTCGCCTGGGCCGTCGAGCACTGGCGC
>JAKAJI010000369.1 GCA_021813825.1 Acidobacteriota bacterium
GGAGGAGGTCGAGGGCGGAGTTGGCTTCGTCGCGATCGGGGAACTGGAAATCGACGTGGCCGTTCTTGGCGGCGACGGCGGAGGCGCGGGCGGTGAGGGTTTCGCGGAGGCGGTCCGGGACATCGGAGGCGGTGAGGCGGTAGCCTTTGCCGGCGGTGAGGGCTTTGACTTCACCAGTGAGAGCGACGCGGCCACGGTGGAGGATGGCGACCTCGCGGCAAAACAATTCGACTTCGACGAGGAGGTGGGAGTTGAGAAAGATGGTTGTGCCGCGCTGTTCGAGCAAGGAGAGGATTTCGCGGATCTGGCGGCGGCCGACGGGGTCGACGCCGTCGGAGGGTTCGTCGAGGATGAGGAGGTCGGGGGTGTGGAGCATGGCCTGGGCGAGGCCGAGGCGCTGGAGCATGCCTTTGGAGTATTTGCCGATGCGCATCGAGTCCCAGCCGGAGAGGCCGACGTGTTCGAGCATTTCGGGGATGCGGCGGCGGCGGTCGGCGGCGGAGATGCCGCTGAGGGCGGCGTAGAAATCGAGCATGCCGTAGCCGGTGAAGTAGGTGGGGAAGCGGTGGTTTTCCGGGAGGTAGCCGACGGGGCGGCGGGCTTCGGGCGTGCGCGCGTCGCGGCCAAAGATGCGGGCGACGCCGGCGGTGGGGTGAACAGCGGAGAGGAGCATTTTGACGAAGGTGGTCTTCCCTGCCCCGTTGGGCCCGAGGAGGCCGAAGGACGTTCCGCGGGGGACGGCGAGGGAGATGCGGTCAACGGCGGCGACTTCGCGGGGGGCGAGGTGAGGAAAGCGGCGGACGCGGAAGACTTTCGTCAGGTTTTCGGTTTCGATTGAAACGTCCATCGCAGAGGTTCTTAATTTGAGGATACGGGGCGGGGGCGGGGTTTGTTCCGCGGGAGAGGGGTGGGGGCGGTCAGGGGTTGATGCTCCCTTGCGGTCCCGGCTCGGTTTGAGCGGATCAGGATCAGGCGGTGTCAACCGTTAGCGCATCCAGTTCTTTGTGTTGTCTACGTCGTGGTTATGGCTGTGGCGTGGCTGGGACGCGTTACGCTAGAGGCTTCAATCATGAGCGAGACAAATCCTCTTTTGGAGATGCAGTTCCGGATTCCGTTTGACCGGGTGCGAGCCGAGCATGTGGAGCCGGCGATTGGGAAGTTGATCGAGGATGCGCGGCAGGCCGTCGACGAGATCGCGGGGCGCGAAGGGCATAACTACGCCAACACGCTGGGGGCGCTGGATGGGGCGACGGAGCCGCTCGAATATGCGGCGGGGATCGTGCGGCATCTGGAATCGGTGGCGACGACGCCGGCGCTACGGGCGGCGCACAATGCGGTGGAGCCTGAGATCGCTTCGTTCTTCGCGGGGATTCCGCTGAATGAGCCGCTGTGGAAAGCGGTAAAGGCGTGCGCGGAATCGGAGGAGGCCAAGGCGCTCGATCCGGTGCGGAAGCGGTTTCTCGATAAGACGGTGGACAGCTTCAAGCGGCACGGGGCACTGCTTGATGAAGCGGGGAAGAAGCGGCTGGAGGCGATGGACGTCGAGCTGACGCAGATTACGACAAAGTTTGCCGAAAATGTTTTGGACGCTACAAACGAGTTCGAGCTGATCCTGACGGACGAAGCGGACCTGGCAGGGCTGCCGGAGAGCGCGCGGGCGGCGGCGCGGGCCTCGGCGGCGGCGAAGGGGAAACAGGGTTGGCGGTTTTCGCTGCAGGCGCCGAGTTATCTGGCGGTGATGACGTACCTGGACAAGCGGGAGATCCGGGAGGCGGTGTGGCGGGCGTACAATCAGCGGGCGACATCGGGGGAGCGGAACAACTGGCCGCGGATTTCGCGGATCCTCGAGCTGCGGCGGGAGAAGGCGGCGCTGCTGGGCTATGCAGATTTCGCCGATCTCGTGCTGGAAGACCGGATGGCGCACCGGGGCGAGAAGGCGGAGGCGTTTTTAGAAGACCTGGCGCGGAAGACGCAGGCACGGTTCGAGGCGGAGAACGCGGAACTGCGCGAGTTTGCCGGGATCGAAATGCAGCCGTGGGACGTAGGCTACTGGGCCGAGAAACTGCGAAAGAAGCTGTACGACTTCGACGAAGAAGAACTGCGGCCGTATTTTCCGGTGGAGCGGGTGATCGCGGGTTTGTTCGAGATCGCGACGAGGCTCTACGGCGTACGGGTGGTGGAAGAGCAGGGCGTGCCGGTGTGGGATGCCAATGTTCGGACGTACCGCGTGGAGGATCCGGAGAGCGGGAAACTGCGGGCGCTGTTTTATGCGGACTGGTTTCCGCGGGACAACAAGCGGGGCGGGGCGTGGATGGATTCGCTGATTACTGGCGGTCCGGCGAGCCGGTTGGGCGAGGCGCACGTGGGGCTGATCTGCGGGAACCTGACGCCGCCGGTGGATGGCAAGCCGGCGCTGCTGACGCACAGGGAGGTGGAGACGATTTTTCACGAGTTCGGGCACCTGATGCATCATTGCCTGAGCCGGGTTCCGATCCGGAGCCTGGCGGGGACGAACGTGGCGTGGGATTTTGTCGAGCTGCCGAGCCAGATCATGGAGAACTGGACGTGGGAGCGCGAGGCGCTGGACCTGTTCGCGCGGCACTACGAGACGGGCGCGGCGATTCCGGAAGAGCTGTTCACGAAGATGAAGCAGGCGAAGAATTTCCGGGCGGCGAACGCGCAGATGCGGCAATTAGGCTTCGGGACGGTGGACCTGGCGCTGCACCGGCATTATTCGCCGGAGCGGGACGGGGACGTCGTAAGTTACGCGCGGAACATCTTGGCGCGGTTCACGCCGGCGCCTCTGCCGGATAACTACGGGATGTTAGCGGGATTTACTCACTTATTCGCGAACCCGGTGGGTTACGGGGCAGGTTACTACTCCTATAAGTGGGCGGAGGTGCTGGATGCGGACGCTTTCAGCCGCTTCCGTAAGGAAGGGATCTTCAACCCGGAGACGGGAGCTTCGTTCCGGGACAACATTCTCGCCAAGGGCGACAGCGAGGACCCGGCGGGATTGTTCCGGGCGTTCATGGGACGGGACCCGGACCCGAACGCGCTGCTGGAACGCAGCGGGCTGCTGGCAGGGTAGAGGGTCGATTTACTCATGGCGAACCAATCATTGGATAGAAGGCAGTTCTTATACTCGGCGGCGGGCACGCTGTCGGCGAATGCGGCGGTGGAGGCGGCTTCGAACCGCCCTCCAAACGTGATTCTCATTGTGTGTGACGACCTCGGTTACGGCGACACGGCGCCGTACGGAGGTCCAGTACCGACCCCGAACCTGGCGCGGATGGCGCAGGAAGGGGTGCGCTGCACGAACTACGTGACGGCGGGTCCGGTATGTTCGGCCTCGCGCGCCGGGTACATGACGGGGCGGTACGGGCAGCGGATGGGCGTGCTGGACGTTTTCTTCCCGCATGCGACCAGCGGCATGGACCTGTCGGAGACGACGATGGCGAACATGCTGAAGGACCGCGGGTACCGGACGATGTGCATCGGGAAGTGGCACCTGGGCGACGCGCCGCAGTATCTGCCGACGAGCCGCGGATTCGACGAGTATCTGGGCATTCCGTACTCGGTGGACATGCATCCGCGGGTGATGATGCACAACACGCAGGTGATCGAGCAGGAGGCGCCGCTCGATACGCTGACCGAGCGGTACACGCAGCGGGCGGTGCAGTTCATCGAGGAGGCGAAGAGTTCGCCGTTCTTTTTGTATTTGCCGCATTCAATGCCGCATATTCCGCAGGGAGCTTCGGCGCGATTCCGGGGCAAGAGCGAGCAGGGGCTGTATGGCGATGTGGTGCGGGAGATCGACTGGAGCGTGGGAGAGATTCTGGCGGCAGTGAAAAAGCAGGGGCTGGATTCGAACACGCTGGTGATGTTTTCCTCCGACCACGGGCCCTGGTACCAGGGGAGCCCAGGGAGGTTGCGCGGGCGGAAGGGATCGACTTACGAAGGCGGGATGCGGGTGGCGTTTTACGCGCGGATGCCGGGACGGCTGCCGACGGGGCGGGTGTACGACGGACTGATGTCGTCGATGGATATTTTTCCAACGGTGGCGAAACTGTGCCAGGCGAAACTGCCAGAGAAGAAACTGGACGGCGTCGACGCCTGGCCCCTGCTGACGGGGAAGACGTCGACCCTGGAGCGTGACGGGATTCTCTATTTCATGAGCAAGAATCTGCAGTGCGTCCGGCATGGCAGGTGGAAGTTGCGCGCGGCGAATTTCAACGCGCCGGTCTACATACCGCCGCCCAAGGACGGCCGGATGAACATCGCATTGAGTCATGCGGAGTTGTACGACCTCGAAACAGACCAGGATGAGAGTTACGATGTCGCGCCGGAGCATCCCGAGATTGTCAGACAGATGCAAGCGCGGCTGGAGCGGATGATGACGGATTTTCCGGAATCGATCCGGCAGGCATGGGAGGAGACGAAGGCGCGGCACGACGCGGAGCAGAGGACGGCGGCGCCACCGCGGCTGATGTTTTGAGGCGGGAAGCGGGGACGCACAGCGTGACGGGGCGGCACACATTGGGCTGACGCGGGGCGTTTGTTTTCCGCTGGTTAGCTGTGGTGCGTGGATTGCAGCGATGGCGCAGGGTGAAGAGGCTCCACGCTGCGGCGGTGTTGCTGTGTCTGGCCGGGGTTGTGCCGGCGCGGGCGGGGAGCGACGCTGAGGCGGCGAGCGAGTATAACGTCAACAGCCGGTACACGGTGGAGAGCATTGTCTTCGCCGGGAACAAGGCGCCGCAGGTGAGCGATTCGCTGAAGGAGCGGATCCATCGGTTGGTGGGGCGCAAGCTGAATGCGTCGGCGATGCAGGGGTTGTGCCGGGCAGTGGGCGAGGAGCTTCGCTCGAAGAACGTGCGGTTTCACCTCGTGCGCGGGTCGCGTCCGGAGCTGGTGGGGGTGGTGCTGGACGTAGAACCGAACCCGTCGCACTTCGATGTGAACCTGCCGCGGGTGGTGTACAACTCCGCGCTGGGATGGACGGCGGAGGGAGCGGCAACGGCGACGTTCGGCACGAGTGTGCTGGCGCTGACGGCGATCCGC
>JAKAJI010000035.1 GCA_021813825.1 Acidobacteriota bacterium
CCGGAGATTGGCCGGGTCCAGCGAGCCCAGGAACCGCGTCTCGGAGAAATGCACCACGCGAGCCTTCTGTTTTGCGCAGTAGTCCAGATATTGGATCGGCGTCCAGTTCTGGTTGCGGAGGCTGAATAGATCGATGCCCAGCTTGATCGGAGGAGTAGTGGGCTGCGCAGCGGCATTGGCCACCAGAGCGGAGGTAGCAAGAAACTGTCGGCGGTTCATGGGCCAGAGCCTATTCTACCGGGTTCCCGCGCCTCTGACGGCTTCGGCGTGCTCCACCCCGGCCAATCGAGTTGTTTGCAACCGCGCCTCGGTTCTATCCTGGATGAGGGCGGGCGGCAAGTTTTCTCGCGCAGTCGCCACTCGCCATCATCCAAACAGGTGAATATCGAATGAGCACGACCGCGGTAGCGGTGGCCAACCGAAAGAGCCTCCGCTTCTATGACACGACCGTCGGCAAGAAGGCGGTCATGGCGGTGAGCGGAATCATTTTATTTGGCTTCGTTCTCGCCCACATGGCAGGCAACCTGCAAATCTACGAAGGTCCGGAAAAACTCAACGGCTACGCGAAACTGCTACGCGCCATGCCGGCGGCGCTCTGGGGCGCGCGCCTCACGCTGCTCCTCATGGTGCTTCTCCATATCTGGTCGTCGGTCAAACTCGCGCTCCTCAACAAGCTCGAAGCCCGGCCCACCGGCTACGTGCGCCACAAGAATCAATCCGCCAGCTACGCCGCCCGCACCATGTATTGGAGCGGGCCGATTATCCTCTGCTTCGTTATCTACCATCTGATGGAATTCACCTGGGGCGTCGGCGGCACGCCCTATCTCGAAGGCAACGTCTACGCCAACGTCGTCGCCGGCTTCAAAGTCCTTCCTGTTTCGGCTTTCTATATCCTGTCGATGATCCTGCTGGGCATGCACTTAAGCCACGGCCTTTCGAGCCTCTTCCGCTCCCTCGGCTTCGATCATCCCCGCTACACGCCCGTCATTAAGCGCCTCGCGGTCGCCATCAGCACGATCATTGTGATTGGCAACATTTCCATACCAATCTCGGTACTGGCAGGGTGGGTAAAGTAATCATGGCACTCGACGCAAAATCCCCGGGCGGGCCAATCGAAAGCCGATGGGACCGCGCCCGTTTCGAAATGAAGCTGGTCAATCCGGCGAACAAACGCAAGCACACCATCATCGTCGTCGGCACCGGATTGGCCGGAGCCTCCGCGGCCGCCTCCCTCGGCGAGTTGGGTTACAAAGTTAAGTCATTTTGTTTCCAGGACTCGCCCCGCCGCGCCCACAGCATCGCCGCCCAGGGGGGCATCAACGCGGCCAAGAACTATCCCAACGACGGCGACAGCGTGTTCCGCCTTTTCTACGACACGGTCAAGGGCGGTGACTTCCGCGCCCGCGAATCCAACGTCTACCGCCTGGCGCATAACAGCGTGAGCATCATCGACCAGTGCGTCGCTCAAGGCGTTCCCTTCGCGCGCGAATACGGCGGCACGCTTTCCAACCGCTCCTTCGGCGGCGCCCAGGTTTCCCGTACCTTCTACGCCCGTGGGCAGACGGGGCAGCAACTTTTACTCGGCGCCTACCAGGCACTCGAGCGCCAGGTCGAAGCCGGACAGGTCGAAATGTTCCCGCGCCGGGAGATGCTCGACTTGGTGGTCATCGACGGCGCCGCCCGCGGTATCGTCACCCGCAACCTCGTCACCGGACAGTTGGAACACCACGTCGCCGACGCGGTCGTTCTCGGCACCGGCGGCTACGGCAACGTCTATTATCTGTCGACCAACGCCAAGGGTTCCAACTGCACCGCCATCTGGCGTGCCCACAAGCGCGGCGCTTACTTCGCCAATCCCTGCTTTACCCAGATCCATCCCACCTGCATCCCGGTTTCCGGCGACTACCAGTCGAAACTCACTCTGATGAGCGAGTCGCTCCGCAACGACGGCCGCATCTGGGTGCCGAAGACCCCGGGCGACAAGCGGCGCCCCGAAGCCATCCCGGAGCAGGACCGCGATTACTACCTCGAACAGAAATACCCCAGCTTCGGAAATCTCGTGCCCCGCGACGTCGCCTCCCGCAACGCCAAACTGGTCTGCGACCAGGGCCGCGGCGTCGGACCCGGCGGCCTCGGCGTCTACCTCGATCTCAGCGACGCCATCCGCCGCCTCGGCGAAGACAAAATCCGCGAGCGCTACGGTAACCTGTTCGAAATGTACGAGCGCATCACCGGCGACGACCCCTACAAAACCCCCATGCGCATCTACCCGGCCATCCACTACACCATGGGCGGCCTCTGGGTCGATTACTACCTGATGAGCACCATCCCCGGACTCTTCGTCATCGGCGAAGCCAACTTCTCCGACCACGGCGCCAATCGTCTCGGCGCCAGCGCGCTCATGCAGGGCTTAAGCGACGGTTACTTCATTCTTCCCTATACGGTGGGCAATTATCTGGCACAAGCCAAGCCCGCCCCCGCAGACCTCTCTCACCCGGCCTTCCACGAGGCCGAAGCCAATGTCCGCTCCATCACCGAGCGCCTCATGTCAATTGAGGGCAGCCGCTCGGTCGATTCCTTCCATCGCGAACTGGGCAAAATCGTCTGGGATAATTGCGGCATGTCGCGCAACGCCCACGACCTGGAGCGCGCGATCGGAAAAATTCGCGAACTCCGCCAGGAGTATTGGCAAAACGTCCGCGTCCTCGGCGCCGCTGACGACCTGAACCAGTCGCTCGAAAAAGCCGGCCGCGTGGCCGACTTCTTCGAGTTGTCCGAGTTAATGTGCCGCGACGCGCTCGAGCGCAATGAGTCCTGCGGTGGCCATTTCCGCGAGGAATACCAGACACCGGACGGCGAAGCACGCCGCAACGACGACGAGTTCTCCTACGTGGCCGCCTGGCAGTACCAGGGCGACGGCGCGCCCCACGCGCTCCACAAGGAACCGCTCGAGTTTGAATACGTGCATCCCAGCCAGAGGAGCTACAAGTAATGAAACTCATCCTCCACATCTGGCGGCAGAAGAACGCGGCGAGCGCCGGTCGCATGGTTCGCTACGAAGCCGGCGACCTGAACGCCGACATGTCCATGCTCGAAGCGCTCGACGTTCTCAATGAGCGCCTCATCGAGAAAGGCGAGGAACCGGTGGCCTTCGAGCACGATTGCCGCGAAGGCATCTGCGGCTCCTGCGGCTTCATGATCAACGGCGTCGCTCACGGGCCGCAGCGCCTCACCACCACCTGCCAACTCACCCTCCGCCACTTCAAGGACGGCGACGAACTTTATCTCGAACCCTGGCGCGCCAAGGCCTTTCCCGTCCTCAAAGACCTGATCGTCGACCGCAGCGCCTTCGATCGCATCATCGCCGCCGGCGGTTACATCTCCGTCCCCACCGGCAGCGCCCCCGACGGCAATGCCATTCCCGTCCCGAAGGACAAAGCCGATCGCGCCATGGACGCCGCCGCCTGCATCGGTTGCGGCGCTTGCGTCGCGGCCTGTCCCAACGCCGCCGCCGCACTCTTCACCGGCGCCAAAATCACCCACCTCGGCCTCCTTCCGCAGGGCGAACCCGAGCGCCACGAACGCGCCCTCAACATGGTCGCCCAGTGGAACCTCGAAGGTTTCGGCTCCTGCACCAACCTCGGCGAGTGCGAAGCCGCCTGCCCGAAAGGCATCCGTCTCGAGGTAATCGCGCACATGAATCGCGATTATCTCGCCGCAAGTTGCCGCCGCCGTTGACCGTCCGCACCGGGTCCGCGCGAAATCTGTCACCATACGGGGGATGAGCGTAAAGAAACGGTCCTACCGCGGTTGGGCCAATAACTACGAATTGAGCAACGGCGCGATCGAACTGATCGTGACCGCAGACGTCGGCCCTCGCGTAATTTCCTGCCAATTCCCCGGCGGCCGGAATCTTTTCAAAAACTACGACGGCGCCATGGGCGGCTCCGGCGAAGACCACTGGGAGAATCGCGGCGGCCATCGTCTCTGGGTCGCCCCCGAAGACCGCGCAACCACTTACGCGCTCGATAACAGCCCCATTTCCATCACCGAAACCGCCGAGGGCCTCATCGCGACGCAACCGGTCGATCCGGATACGCGCATCGAGAAACAGATCGAGATCCGTCTCCCGCTCTCGGGCGCCGAAGCCACCCTCGTCCACCGCATCCGGAATCACAATCGCTTTGCCATCCGGTTCGCCCCTTGGGCCTTAACGGTCATGGCGCCGGGCGGCGTCGCCGCCGTCGCTCTCCCACCGCGCGCCCGCCACGAGGACCGCCTCCTGCCCACCAATCCGCTCGTCATGTGGGGTTACACCGACCTCTCCGACCCCCGCTGGAAATTCCTCCCGCGCCACATCCTCCTGCGCCAGGATTCCGCCGCCGCCACCCCCCAGAAGGCCGGGTTGTTCGCCGAAAGAACCCGCGTCGCCTATCAACTCGAAGGCGACGTGTTCCTCAAAACCTCCCTGGCCGATCCCGCCGCCACCTACCCCGACATGGGCGCCTCCTGCGAATTTTTCACCAATCGCGACATGCTCGAACTGGAAACCCTCGGGCCGCTCGAAACCGTCGCCCCAGGCGCGTTCGTCGAGCACATCGAGCACTGGTCCCTCCACCGTGCCCCGTCGTTCCTCCTCATGAGCGACGACGAACTCCACGCCTGGTTTGAGGGCCGTTAAGCGCACCGGGCCGTGAGCGGCGCAAGCCGCGCGGCGCCGTTGTGTGCGGTGCCGTCTAAACGCCGGCTTTCTCCGGCGTCGTCCACGCCCCGCTCGCCGCGGATCGCTCCACCGCGTCCAGCACGCTCTGCACCGCCACCCCATCCCCAAAATCCGGATGAAACTCCTCATCCCGCTCCACCGCGCGCAGAAAATCTCCCAGCGCCGCGATGAACGTGTGCTCGTAGCCGATGATGTGGCCGGGCTTCCAGAAATTCGTCCCGTAAGGGTGCGCCGGCGCGGTCACCAGAATTGACCGCGGGCCCTGCTCGGCCGCGTCGATCGTCGCGTCGTGGAACTCCAGCCGGTTCAGGTCTTCCAGGTTAAATCGCACCATGCCGCGCGAACCGTGTATCTCAAATCGGTTCTGATTCACTGCGCCCACCGCATACCGCGTCGCCTCGAACGTCCCCTGTGACCCGTTGGCGAACTCCACCATCACCGCCGCCGCGTCGTCGATCTCACGTCCCGCCTCAAACGTAGTCTGCATTGCCGAAAGACGCGAAACCGGACCGTTCAACTCGAGCGCCGTGTCGAAAAGATGGCTCAGCAGGTCGCCGGTGACGCCGGATCCGGCCACGGCTTTCTCCAACTTCCATCCACTCTTCCGCGACGGATCGTTACCCCACTGCTGCAGGTACGTCGCGCGGTAGTGAAAAATCCGCCCGAGCCGTCCCTCCTCGATCAGCCGCTTGGCGAACGCGATCGCCGGAACGCGCCGGTAATTGAACCACACCATCGTCCGCACGCCCCGCGCCGCCGCTGCCATCCGCCGCGCCTCGTCGAGCGTGTTGGCCATCGGCTTCTCCGCGAACACAATCTTGCCCGCCTCCGCCGCTGCGATCGCAATCGGCGCGTGCAGCGAATTCGGCGCCGCGATGTCGACAACGTCGATGTCGGGCCGCGTCACCGCCTCGCGCCAATCCGTCGTTGTCTCCTCCCAGCCCCATCGCGCAGCCATCGTGCGAAGCTCATCGGCCCTCCGCCCGCACAGCAGTTTCAAGCGCGGGCGATGCTTCAGTTCAAAAAAATGCGCCACCTGGTTGTAGGCGTTCGAGTGCGCCCGGCCCATGAATCCCTGTCCGATGAGTGCAATGTTCATGCGTGGTCGTAAGATAAGGCGATAATAGCGGAGTTGGACCAACTTTAACCAGACATGAACCGGCGAGATTGTTTGAAGGGATTGGGCGCCGCCGCCGCGTGGGGCGGGGAAGAGGCGCCGGCGCAGAACAAAAGCACGGCGGCCGATCTGCCGCTGGTCGACTACCAGCCGCGCAGCATGCTGCATGCCCACGAAACGCACGTCGCCCGCGCCCGGTATCCGCTCATCGACTTCCACACGCACGTCACCTTCGGGCCGAACCTCAAACCCGGCGACAAAATCGTCTTCAACGACACCCCGGAAAATCTGCTCGCCGTGATGGATCGCAAAAATATCCGCACGATGGTCGACTTGACCGGAGGCGTCGGCAACGGGCTGAAGGAATCCATCGCCCGCCTGGCGAATGCGCACCCGGACCGCTTCATCGTCTTCACCGAACCCTGGTGGAGCCGCACGAATGAGCCCGGTTACGCGAAGTTTCAGGCCGATGAAATCCAGCGGGCGCATGCCGCCGGCGCCAAGGGCATCAAGGTCCTCAAAACCCTCGGCCTCTATCTCCGCGAAAACATCACCACCGGCCCTCTCGTGAAGATCGACGACCCCCGCTTCGATCCCATGTGGGAAACCGCCGGCGCTCTGAACATGCCCATCGCCATCCACAGTTCGGATCCCGAGGCATTCTTCCTCCCCATCGACCGCTTCAACGAGCGCTACGAAGAACTCCACGCCCACCCCGACTGGTCCTTCTACGGCCGCGATTTTCCCTCGAACACCGAACTGCAGGAGGCCCGCCTCCGCGTCATCGCCCGCCATCCGAAAACAACCTTCGTCTGCCTCCACGTCGCCGATTCCGAGAACCTCGTCCTCGTCACCGGGTGGATGGACCGCTATCCCAATATGTGGGTCGACATCGCAGCCCGCATCGGCGAACTCGGCCGCCAGCCCCGCGCCGCGCGCCGCTTCTTCGAACGCTTCCAGGATCGCATCGTCTTCGGCACCGACGCCACGCCCAGAGGCGCCCAGTTCCCGCAACAGTTCTACAGCGACAAGCTCTACGAGATCTACTACCGCTTCCTGGAAACCGAGGACGAGTACTTCGACTACGCCCCCTCTGCCATCCCTCCGCAAGGCCGCTGGCGGATTTACGGCATCGGCCTGCCCGCCTCGATCCTCGAAAAGGTGTACAATCGCAACGCCGCAAGGGCGCTTGGACTCTAAGTTGTTAGACATCGCGTGGAATGGGGGAGAAGTCTGATGAAAACAGGGACGGGAAAGTCAGAGCCGGTCGAGTCCGGCCTGACGAATGAGGGACGCGCGGACCGGATACTTCGCACATTGCAAATCGACGGTTCCGTTTCGATCCAGAATCTGGTCGAAGTACTCGGCGTATCGGTCGCCACGGTTCGCCGCGACTTGTCGGAACTCGAACGGCAGGGCCTTCTGCGCCGGGTCCACGGCGGCGCCATCTCGATCGCCCCGTTGTTCTATGAGCCCTTCCGTCACGATTCCACTTTTCAGGCCGAAATCGGCCGCCAGGCCATCGAAAAGCGCCGGATCGCCAACGCAGCCGCCGAGATGATTCACGACGGCGACATGATCGTCCTCACCGCCGGCACCACCACCACCGAAATCATCCGCAGCATGCGCCAGCGGCGCGGCGTCACCGTGGTCACCAACGCCGTGAACATCGCCATGGAATTGTCCAAACGCAAAGAGGTCAACGTCGTTCTCACCGGCGGCTTCCTCCGCGGCGATTGGTTCAGCCTCGTCGGGCCGGCCGCGTCGAACACACTGAAGCATCTCTACCCCTCCATCGCCTTTCTCGGCGCGATCGGCGTGGATGCCGAACGCGGCCTCACCTGCTACGACCCCGATGAAGCCGACATCAACGCCTTGATGGTCCGGCAGGCCCAGCGCAAGGTCGCCGTCGCCGATCACACCAAGCTCGGCGTCGTGGCCAGCAGTCTCATCTGCCCGATTGAAGACGTTGATCTCATCATCACCGACAGCGCCGCCCCCGAGGAGTTGGTCCGCCCGTTCGAGCAGAAGAAAATCGAAGTGCGCCGCGTCTGACGCCCGCTCAGCCCGATGACCGCAGCGCTTCGAGGATCGAGGTCCGCGAGGCGTGCCAGGCCGGTCCCAGCGCGCTGAACAGCCCCAGCGCCGCCGCCACAGCCAGCGACACACCCGCCACTTCCGGTGTCAACGAGAGGCCGTCCAGGAACATCGACACCGCGTTCCGGGCCCCAATGCACAACACGCCCGCCATCGCGCACCCCACCGCTCCGCCGGCAACGGCGATCATCAGCGCCTCGCCCAGAATGATCCCAAGCACGCCGCCCGCCGTGAAGCCCAGCGTCTTCAGCACGCCCACCTCTCTCACCCGTTCGCGCACAGACATGGAAATCGCGTTCGCCGACACCAGCAGGATCGTGAACGTGATCGCCCCGCAGATCGCCATCAGGAACAGTTTCAGGTTTCCCAGAAAAGAAACGAAGCTGAGCGCGAACTGCTGCTCGGTCTCCGTCTTGGTCGGCGCCGGCGAGTTCGCAAACATCGCGTCAATCGCCTCTGCCACCGAAGGCACCGCGGCCGCGCTGCTCGCCAGGATCTGAAACGTTCCCGTCGTATCGCGCAGCGGGCTCGCCACAGGAAGGCTCTCATTCACGTAGTCGTCGTTGTAATACAGCGCTTCTTCCCGTTGCGGATCGTCATATATGCCGCAGATCCGAAGCTCGAGGTTCACCGGAAAAATGTCTCCCACAATCGTGATCCGGTCGCCCACCTGAAATCCCAGCCGCGTCGCCACCTTCCGGCTCACAATCGCCGCCGTCCGGTCCGAAGTGAACTGCTTCCACGCCTCCTCCGGCATCGAGTACTCGGGGCGCATGATCCGCAATCGCTCCGGTTGGCACCCGAACCGCGCGAAAAAATTCCGGCTCTCCCGCTGGTCCTTGTACGTCCCCCCAAACCATTGCCACCGCATCGCCTCCCGCACGCCGGGCACTTTCTCAATCCGCCCCAGGTACGACGCCGGCAGCGCCTGCCCCAGCCCCACCCGGTGCCGCGTCACCAGCCGCAGCGCCTGCGCCGGCGTCGGCTCGGCAAGATACAACGCCTGATACACAGCCATCAGCACGCTCAGCAGGCACATCGACACCGCAATGCTGCTTATCGTAAGCAGGCTCCGCCGCCGGTTCCGAAGGCTGCTCTTCCAGATCAACGAAGCAAAACGCATGGGCTCTTTCCCTTGGATGCTACCACCGCCGCACCATCCGTACGGCGCTCCCGGCCGGACCCAGATGCGACAATAAGAACTTGCGAGAGCTCACCCATCTCGTCCTTCGACACGGCTACGCTTTGATGTTCGCCATGGTCCTGGTCGAGCAGTGCGGCCTCCCCATCCCCGCCGTACCGATCCTTCTCGTCATGGGCGCCCTCGCCTCCCTGCACAAATTCTCCTTCCTCGCCGCCTGGGCCCTCGCCACCCTCGCCGCCATCGCCGGCGACGCCCTCTGGTACACGCTCGGCTGGACGCGCGGCACCTCCATCCTCAACCTCCTCTGCCGCATCTCCCTCGAACCGGACTCCTGCATCAGCGGCGCAAAGGCCACCTTCAGCCGCTGGGGCGCCGCCACCCTCCTGTTCGCGAAGTTCGTCCCCGGCCTCGGCGCCGTCGCTACCACCATGGCCGGCTGGACCCGCATCCCGCGCACCCGCGCCCTGCTTTCCATCGCCGCCGGATCTCTGCTCTGGTCGCTCGCCTACTTGAGCGCCGGCGCCGTGTTCCGCGCCCAGTTGGAAGAAGCCGGTCAAGCCTTCCATCGCTACGGCGGCTGGATGCTCGCCCTTCTCGCCCTCCTGCTGGCCGCCTGGCTGGCCTGGAAGTACGACCAGCGCCAGCGCTTCATTCGCGAGTTGCGCATCGCCCGCATCACCCCCGCCGAACTCCTCGAGCGCATCCTCGCCGGAAACCCGCCCGTCATCGTCGACCTCCGTCACGCGATTGACCTCAAGCACGATCCGGCCCGCATCCCCGGCGCAATATGGATCGACTCGGCCGATATCGACCAGGAGATCGCCAAAATCCCGCCCGACCGCGAAGTCGTCCTCTACTGTTCTTGACCCAGCGAAGCTACCAGCGCCCGGGTGGCGCTGCTCCTCCTCCGCCGCGGCGTCGCCCAGGTCCGTCCACTCGAAGGCGGCATCCTCGCCTGGCGCGGCCAGGGACTCCCTCTGGAAGTCCCCACTCCCGAATCGCTTAATTCAGAAACACCGGTTTAACGCGCTCGCCGTCCGTCAGCGCCGGATTCACCGTCCCCGCCACCCCGTCGCCTTCCTTCAGGCCGGAAACCACCTGCGCGCGCAGCAGCGTCGTTATCCCCAGCTCCACCGGACGCCATACAATCCTGCCGTTCTCCAACAGCATGACGCCCGTCTGCTCATTCCTCCTCCTCACCGCCTCCTTCGGAATGCTCAGCGCGTCCACCGCCGAACCGGCCTGAATCTCGGCGTCGATGTTCGTTCCCGGAAGAAGGTCGTGCCCGGGATTTTCGATAATCGCTCCCACTTCACCCACCTGCCGCGATCCCAGCATCATCACCTGCGTGGCCGGCTTGTCCACACGCCCCCGCCACTTCCGGTCCGGAAGCCCGTCCCAGGTGATCACTACCGGGTCGTCCCTCTTCACACGTCCCAGATCCGGCTCATCCACATACACAGTCACCCGAACCGGGTTCAGCTTGCCCACGTTGGCCACCAGTGCTCCCACCGCAAGATACATTCCTGTGTGCAGGTCGAACTCATACACCACACCGTCAATCGGCGCGCGAACCGTGCTCAGGTCGAGCGTGTGGCTCGCGGCGCTCTCCGCCGCCTGAGCCTCTCGCAGCTTCGCCTGCGCCAGAGCCCGGTCCTCCGGCGCCACCAGGTTCTTCCGTCTCTGTTCGAGAGACTGAATCTGAATATGAAGCTGGTTCACCCGCGCCGCCGCATCGGTCACTTCCTTCACCGTCGCCGCATGTTTGCCCAGCAGCCGGTTGAGCGAATCATAATCGCGCTGCGCCACTTGTAAGTCCAGCCGCGCGCGGTCCAGTTGCCCCTCGATGTCGCTCAACTCGGCCGGCCTTCCTCCCGCCGTCATGAGCTGCAACTCCGACCGGGCTTGCGCCACCTTCGCCGAAGCCTCCGCCAGAGCCGCTTCCGCCGCCGTCGTATCGAGTCCGGCAAGCGGATCGCCCGCGTGTACAGACTGGCCTCTCTCCACGTAAATCTTATCCACCGTGCCCGCCACAGCGGCCCTTGCCGAAGCCCATTCGAGCGGCTCCACCTTGCCGTTCGTCGACACCGAACTCACCAGCGTTTCCCGCGTCACCCGGTAGAACTTCACCTCTACCGGCCCGGAACGGCGCGCAAATGTCCACACCACCAGCAAGCCCACCAGCAGCACCAGGCCGATTAGCGTTTTGCGGATCAATCGACAGGCCTCGCGCAGAAATCAAACAGCAACTGCCATTCGGCGAGCTGAATTTCCATCGCCGCCCGCATCGCCGCCGGCCTGGGAGCCCGGCGCGACTCTTCACAAAAATCAATGAACTCGAACGGATCCCACTCGCTCCGGACCACGAATTTTAAGCCCGGGTATCGCTCCACAATCTCCGCCGCCGCCTCCGCCAGGGCAGGGAAGCACGCATGACGCCCCACCCGCCGGAACCAATAGGCTGCGTTTCCGGCGTCCGGCTCCCGCCGGTGCATGATGCCATGCCAGAAGCTCCCCTCTTGGCTCGGTACCCTCTGCACAATCCCATGCGCCTCGTCTAACTGCGAAAAGTACAGCCACAGCCCGCCCATCGCCGCATCGGCGGAATGGCTCTGCGCGAATAATCCGGCCGCGTTCGCCTCCCGCATCGCCTTCAAAGCTTCTCCCGGCGCTTCGCCACCCTCGAGCGGCATCGGACGCACACCATCCCCGTCCAGCGCAAGAATCCGCCGGACTGCTTCGCCGTATCGTGTCGCATCAAACAGGATCAACTCTAATTGTCGCAATCTTTCGTCCGGCGCTGTTCACATCTCCCGGCGGTTTTCAAGCGACTTGGACATCGTTACCTCATCGGCAAACTCAAGGTCGCTCCCCACCGGGATCCCCATCGCAATCCGCGTCACCCGCACTCCCAGCGGCTTCAGCAGGCGCGAGAGATATACCGCCGTCGCCTCCCCTTCCACCGTCGGATTCGTCGCCAATATCACTTCCTTCACTTCGCCGGTCCGGATCCTCTCGAGCAGTCCCGAAATCTTCAACCGCTCCGGCCCGATGCCCCGCAGCGGCGAAATCGAGCCGTGCAAAACGTGGTACACGCCTTCAAACTGCCTCGTCGTTTCCACCGGAACAATGTTGTGCGGCTCCTCCACCACGCAAACTACCGTCCGGTCCCTCCGCGGATCGGCGCAAAACGGGCACAGCTCGGCGTCGCTGATGTTATTGCACGCCGCGCAAAGCTGCAGCTTGTCTTTCACATCCAGCAGCGCCTGCGCCAGCCGCGCCGCCTCGTCGCGTTCGGCCCGCAACACATGAAACGCCAGCCGCTGGGCCGATTTCTGCCCGATCCCGGGTAGACGCTTGAACTCTTGTATGAGCCGCGCCAGCGGCTCGGCGAAATCCGGCATGTCCGGCGTGACGCCCCCGCCGCCCTAGAACATCCCCGGCGGAAGCCCCAACCCTCCCAACAGGCCGCCCATCTTCTGCTGCGACTCGTCGTCCACCTTCTTCGACGCTTCGTTGAACGCCGCCATCACCATGTCCTGCAGCATCTCCACATCCCCCGCTACCTCCGGATCGATGCGCACGCTGATGACGTTCTTCCGCCCGTCCATCTTCACCGACACCATCCCCCCGCCGGCCGACGCCTCCACGCGGATCTGGGCGATCTCCTCTTGCAGTTTCTCCTGCATCTGCTGGGCCTGCTTCATCATGGCCTGCATGTTTCCGGGTAGTTTCATGGCTTATTCCTTCAAGTCTCGCACTGCGCGAACCTGCGCGCCAGGGAATGCCTCCTGGAAGCGCTTTACTTCCGGATGCGCCAGCGCCCGCGGCGCCGCATCCGATGCCCCGGCCGGCGCCGCCGGCTGCGTCGAAACCACCGGCGCCGCCGAGCCTTCGCCCACCGTCACCTTCACCCGCATCGCCCGCCCGAACGCCTTCTCCGCCGCCCGCGCCAGGTCCTTCTCGCTCATCGCAATCCGAAATGCCGCCGGGGTCACGAACAGCAGTTCCCCCCCGCTCTCCCTCACCGCCGACTGCGACACCGCGTCGAAAGTGAACTGCATCTTCATCTCTTCGAGCACCGCCAGCATCTTGGACTTCGCATCTTCGCCCATCGAGCGCGGTGCAGGCGGCGAGGCCACCGGGGCAACCGTTGGCGCCGCTACCGGCCTCGGCGACGGCGCCGCCGTCTCCATCTTCTTCGCAGCGGGCTTCGGCGCTTCCGCACCTCCACCGCCGCCCAGCGCCGCCAGCGCTTCCTCCACTTCCATCATCCGCCCGGCGTGAATCATCCGCAGCAGGCCCAGTTCCAGTTGAAGCCGCGGCTGCAGCGAGTACTGCAATTCCCGAAACAAATCCAGCGACAATTGCAAGTATCGCGTTAAGTCTTCTTCGCTAAACGATTGCGCTGTCTCCGCCAATCGCTCCCGCTCCGCACCCGTCGCCGCGATCAGCCTCGGCTCCGGACCCGCCACTCGCGCCACCAGCAGGTTCCGGCAGTACCGCGACAATTCCCGCGAAAAATGTTGCAGGTTCCGCCCGTCCCGCTCCAGTTCCATCACGATATCGAGCATCGCCCGCGCATCCGCCGCCTTCAGCGCCGCCGCCGTCCGCTCCAGCGCCTCGAGCGAAAACATCCCCAGCAACTCGCGCACCTGCACCGCTTCGAGCTTATTCCCGCAGCACGCAATCGCCTGGTCCAGCGCCGAAAGCGAATCCCGCACGCTCCCTTCGCCCGCCTGCGCCAGCGCCGCCAACGCCTCCGGATCCGCCTCCACACCCTCCTGCCCGCAGATCCACTTGATCCGGTTGACGACTTCCTCGAAGCTCACCTGCCGGAACTGAAACTGCTGGCACCGTGAAGCAATGGTCGCCGGAATCTTGTGCGCCTCCGTCGTACAAAGCACAAACACCGCCCACTCCGGCGGCTCTTCCAGCGTCTTCAGCAGCGCATTGAACGCTTCGTTGGTAATCTGGTGCGCTTCGTCGATGATGAACACCTTGTACCGGTCCCGCGCCGGCCGGTACCGCACGTTCTCCCGCAACTCGCGCATCTCGTTGATGCCGCGGTTGGACGCCGCGTCAATCTCGATCACGTCCACCGACGCCCCGTTGGCCGTCTCCAGGCAGCTTGCGCACACCCCGCAAGGCGTCGCCGTCGGCCCGTCCACGCAGTTCAAACACCGCGCCAGAATCCGCGCCACCGTCGTCTTCCCCGTCCCCCTCTGCCCGGAAAAAATGTAGCCGTGCGCAATCCTCCGCTGCGCAATCGCGTTCTCCACCGTCGCGCGTACGTGCTCCTGGCCAATCAGTTCGGCGAAGGTCTTGGGACGGTACTTGCGCGCGATGACCTGGTACATGAGGCGGGAATGTATGCCAGACCCCGGGTGATCCGCGGCACACGGGCTAAACCGCTACCGTTGCTTCCTTCCGGACCTGGCGGGGTTTACAGCCGCCCATTGCACGAAGCCCGGAGCCTGACAAACACTCATCGTACCATGCCGGCCGTTTCCACTTGCCTCAAAAGAGAAACTTCAACGCCAACTGCAGCAGCCGCGGCGGACCCGCCTGCAAAATCTGCCCGAACGCTGGCGATTCCAGGTCATTCTCCGGAAGCCCGAAATTCGGATGGTTCAGCAGGTTGAAACACTCCGCCCGGAACTGCAACCGCTTCGTCTCGCCGAAGTTGAAATCCTTCAGCATCGAAAAGTCCACGTCTTCAATCCCCGGCCCCCGCACCACGTTCCGCCCTTCATTGCCAAACTGACCCGCCTGCGTGATCGGGTTAAGCTGCAAAAACGGCGACCGCGACACCCACTCGTTCGGCGTGTGCGGCTGGTTCGCGTTCGGATTCGAAATCAAATCCGGACGGCTCGAATAGAAGCCCGTGATCTCCGGCGCGCTCCCTTGCAACGACACGTTCGCGCTGTCGTACACCGTAAACGGCGTCCCCGTCGACAGGCTTGCAATCGTGTTCATCTGCCATCCGTTCACCAGCCACGCGGCCGCCTTCGGCGCGCCATGCCACGACGGCAGCGCATAGCTGCCGCTAAACATGAACCGGTGCGTGGCGTCAAACAGCGACGGGCCGTGCTCGGCCGCCAGGTCGAACGGGTTCTGCGCCAGGTCGTTCTCCCCGGCGACAAGATTCGGCGCCGAACCAGCCACATTCAACGAAGAAATGTCGTCCAGGCTCTTCGAGTACCAATACGACGCCAGGAAGCTCAGCCCGTTCGAATACTGCTTGGAAAACGCCACCTGCAATGCATTGTAAGTGGAGTTGGAGTCGCTCGCCAGCAATCCCACCGAACCGTAGTTACAAACACCCGCCGCGTTACACGTCGTATACTCACGCATCTGGTTGTTGTTACTCTGATTTACTCCGGGCCCATAAATCGTCGGATTGCCTTCGATGAACCGCGGCAGGTAAGTTCCCTTCGTTCCCACATACCGCACGTCCAGCAGATAGTTCTTCCCCAGCGTCCGCTCAATCGAAAAATTCCAATTCTGCGAATACGGCGGCAGCATCCCGGACTGAATCGTCAGCACCGTCGCCGGAGCGACGAAGTTATTGCCGCCGAACGGCGGAGGATTCCCGCCATAGGGATTGGCGATGTTGAATCCCGGCCCCGGCAACTGATACGCCTGCGTCCACGGCAGCGCGCTCACCGAAGCCTGCAGCGGCCCGCCCGTCCCGTTCGTGTATCCGTCGTAGAAAATCCCATACCCGGCCCGGATCGACGTCTTCCCGTCGCCAAACGGATCCCACGCCAGCCCCACGCGGGGCATGAATTCCTTGTAGTCCACCGCCGCAATCCCCGCCGGCACACCCGGGTCGCCCGGGAAAAGCAATCCCGCCGGCGCACTCGGATACACCGTCGACTGCACGCCCGGGTCCCACGCATTCAGCCGGTTCCGGATCTCCGTGTACGGCGTGTTCACCTCGTACCGCAAGCCATAGTTCAACGTCAGGTGCGCGCTCACCCGCCACTCATCCTGCGCATACCCCGACCCGATCCACTTCCGCAATCCCCGGTCGAACTGCCCGCCGCCCTGGAAAAACTGCACCGACTGCCCCAGTAGAAAACTCGCGTAGGAATCGCTCGCCGGAAACGGCGCGAACACAAAGAACCCGTTCGTCGCAATCCCAAACAACACGTTGATCTGCTGCCGGTCGAAATCGCCGCCGAATTTCAGGTTATGCCTCCCCACCGTCATCGCCAGCGAGTACGATCCCTGGTAGTCGTTCTGGTAAGTGTCCTGCGGCCCCGTAATCGGATTCCCCAGCGACGCATACCCGCTCACAATCAGGTACGGAACCCCCTGGTTCAACCCCAGCGTCGGCTGATAACCGAACCCGAGGCTGCTCCCCGGCGTGTGGTTCTGCGCCTGCCCGGCCAGAAACACGTTCCGGAAAAAACTCACCCGCACCGTCTGCACCGTATTCGCCGAAAACAGATGCACATCGGAGATCGTCGCCGAATTCGTCAGTATGTCGTCGGTCACCGGAAAACCCGGCACGCCCGCGCCCGCAATCGGCAGCGGATCGAACTGGTGCGTCGTCGCCACCGCATACCGCGCGAATAACCGGTCGTTGTCGGCGAAGTAATGGTCCAGCCGGAACCCTCCCTGGTCGTAGTTGTTCTCCCCAATCTGCGTCGACTCAAATACCGAAGGCCCAATGTTCGGCAGCGGATACAGGTTCGTCGCCTGCATCGCAATCGGATTCAGCAGCACCGGGGGGATCTTGTTGCCCGGAAACGGCTGCCCCGTAAACTCGTTGATCAACGGGACCGGCTGTCCCGTCACCGGATTCACGATTCCCGAAAAGTCTCCCGTCCGCTGCGCCGCCGTCGGCACAATCGCCGCCTGCGTCGTGCCTTCCGTGTCCCGCTGGCCCTCGTAGTAGAGAAAGAAAAAATCCTTGTTCTTCCGGATCGGCCCGCCCAGCGTCGCGCCGAACTGGTTCCGGTGCAGCGGCTCGGTCTGGGCCGCAAAAAAGTTCCTCGCGTCAAACGCGTTATTCCGCAGAAATTCGTATACGTCCCCGTGATACGCATTCCCACCCGACTTCGTCACCATCGACGTCGTCGCCCCGCTCGTGTCCCCGTACTCGGCCGGCGCGTTCAACGTCAGAATCCGGAACTCGTCCACCGCATCCACCGGAAACCGGATCGCATACCCGCCGTTCACGCTGTCCACGTTCGACGACCCGTCCAGCAGGTAGTTATTCGATTCCGGCCTCTGGCCGTTCACCGCATACGCCTGGCCCGCCCGCGCAATCCCGCCCGCCTCCGACAACCCCGGCGTCATCGGCGCAACCCCGGGCTGCAACAAACCAAGCTGCGTCAGGTCCCGCCCGTTCAAAGGTAGGTCCGTCGCCTCTCTCGACGACACCACGTTGCCCAGCGTCTGGCTCGTATCCACCATCACCGCGCCGCCCTCCACGTTCACCTGCGTGTGAGAGCTCTCCACGCGTAACTCCACGTTGTAAGTTACAACCTTGCCAATATCAATGCGGACCGGCGAAATCTCATAAGTAGCAAACCCCTTCGCCATCACTTCCAGCTTGTAACTTCCCGGAGGCAGCAGGCCGATGTGAAACGCGCCCTTCTCCGCCGACAGCACGGACCGCGTCAACCCGGTCTGCGTATCCTGAACGCTCACCTTCGCCCCAACCACCGTCGCTCCCGACGGATCCGTCACCCTCCCCTCCACCGTTCCCGTGGGCTCCTGCGCCCGCAATAGACCCAGCACACAGAGAAACAGACAGACAAACCGATTCATGTTGAAAGCGCTTTCTCCTCCCGTGATCTGGCTAGTGTATGGGCAAAAATTACCTCGAACAATAGTAATTACCAATTAGTCGACACCGGCACTAATGCAAAAACACTATGGCTTCCCGAGGCGAATCGGAGCAGCATGGAGAGAACCCAATTCCCCGCCATGAAACCCATGTTTCTCGCCGACGTCGAGTCGGCCCAAACCAACAGCCCGTTCAACGACCTCATCCGCGCCATGCGCGACAACGGTGCCGAGTACCCGCAGATCTGGCACATGTTCGCCTACAAGCCCGCCATCACGAAGCACCTCGAACGCTTCACCCAGGGCATCATGCGCGATCCGGCCCCACTTACTCCGGGCCAGCGCGAACTGATCGCGGCATTTACTTCCGCGCGTAACCATTGCCCGTTTTGACTGAAATCCCACGCCGCGGTCGCGGCGGAAATTCTGGGCAGCGAGTCTCTCGTCGCCTCCGTGCTCGCCGATCTCGAATCGGCGCCCATCTCCGAACAGGAGAAAGTCTTACTCCGTTTCGTCGACAAAGTAAATTCGGACTCCGTCCACATCGGCCCCGAAGATATCCGCATCTTACACGCCGCCGGCTTTACCGACGAGGCGATTTACTACGCCATCACCGTCTGCGCGTTGTTTAACTTCTACAACCGATGGATCGACGCCTCCGGAGTCCACGCCTTAAGCGACGAAGCCCATCGCGTTGGCGGCAAGCGCTCCGCCTCTACCGGCTACGTCCGCACGCCGCCCAACGAATGAGGCCTGGCCCACGCCCGGCGCTCGTTCTCGCCGCCTCCGTCCTCGGCATCTTCGTCGGCTTCGGCTCCCTCGTCATCTTCTCCTTCGGCGTTTTCTTAAAGCCCGTCAGCGCCGGCTTCGGCTGGAGCCGCACCCAAGCTTCGCTCGGCTTCACTCTAACGGCATTGACCGTCGCCGCCGCCTCGCCCTTCCTCGGCCGCCTCGCCGATCGCATCGGCCCCCGCCGCGTCATCCTCCCCTGCGTCTCCGTCTACGCCGCCGCCCTCGCCGGCCTCGCCTTCGTTCACTCCCTCGCCGCCTATTACGCCCTCTATGTCGCGCTCGGCCTCGTCGGCAACGGCACCGCCCACCTTTGTTACGCCCGCGTCGTCTCCTCCTGGTTCGACCGCCGCCGCGGCGCCGCGCTCGCTACCGTCATGGCCGGAGCCGCCGCCGGAGCCATCCTCATTCCACCCCTCGCCACCGCTCTCATCGCCCATTACGGATGGCGCTCCGCCTACCTGCTGCTGGCCGCCGCCGCCGCTTCCCTCGGCCTCATCCCCGCCGTTCTCTTCGTCCACGACGCGCCCCAGTCGAGGCAGGGAAGTGGCGCATCCGCCCGCCCGCACCCGCCCGGCCTCACCGGCCCCGCCGCCGCCCGCAGTTCCCTCTTCTGGCTCCTCCTCGCCGGCTTCTTCCTCTTCTCGCTCAGCGTCAACGGCTGCGTCGCCCATCTCATCCCCATGCTCACCGACCGCTCCATCCCCGCCGGGCCCGCCGCCCTCGCCGCCAGCCTCCTCGGCGTCTTCACCCTCCTCGGACGCCTGCTCACCGGCGCCCTGCTCGATCGCCTTCCCGCTCCGCCTCTCACCGCCGCTTTCTTCACCCTCGCCGCCGCCGGCGTCGCTATCCTCAGCTCGGCTCACACCTCCAACTCCGCCTTCCTCGGCGCCTCCCTCACCGGCCTCGGCATGGGCGCCGAAGCCAGCGTCCTCCCTTATCTCATCTCCCGCTACTTCGGTTTGCGCTCCTTCACCGAAATCTACGGCTACGCCTTCACCTCCTACGCCATCGCCGGAGCCCTCGGCCCGCTCCTCATGGGCTGGGGCTACGACCAGTGGCACTCCTATCTCATCCCCACCCGCGTCCTCGCCGCCGCCATGTTCGCCGGAGCCCTCATCCTCGCCCTCCTCCCGCGCAATGCCCCAACCAACTCCACCGAGCCCGCCACGCTCCCCCTCGCCGCCTGACATCGCCACCGCGCAAAACCCTCCGCACCCTTGATACGCTGGAGTTTCACCCGATGAGCCAGAGCTTCGACATAACCCTGCCCGACGGCAGCCACAAAGCCGTCCCCGCCGGAACCACCCCTCTCGATATCGCCCGCCAGATCGGCGAGCGCCTCGCCAACGACGCCCTCGTCGCCCGCGTCAACGGTTCGCTCTGGGACCTCACCCGTCCCCTCGAGTCCGACGCCAAAGTCGAAATTCTCACCCCCCGCAACCCCGAAACCCTCGAAGTCTACCGCCACTCCACCGCCCACCTGCTCGCCGCCGCCGTCCTCGAACTCTTTCCCGGCACCCAACTCGGCATCGGCCCCCCCACCGAGACCGGCTTTTTCTACGACTTTGAGCGCAGCGAGCCCTTCACCCCCGAAGACCTCCAGCGCATCGAAGAACGCATGCGCGAAATCCAGGCCCGCAACCTCCCCTACGAGCGCATCCTCACCCGCAAGGACGAAGGCCTCCAGAAGTATAAGGATCTCTGGATGAAGTGCCAGCTCATCCAGGAAAAAGCCGCCGACGTCTTCACCGAATACACCCTCGGCCCCAACTTCATCGACTTCTGCCGCGGCCCCCACGTCCCCAACACCAGTAAGCTGAAGGCCTTCAAGCTCCTCTCCGTCGCCGGCGCCTACTGGAAAGGCGACGAAAAACAGCCCCAGCTCCAGCGCATCCACGGCACCGCCTTCTTCACCCCCAAAGAACTCGCCGAATACCTCGAACGCCTCGAAGAAGCCCGCAAACGCGACCACCGCAAGCTCGGCCAGGAACTCGACCTGTTCAGCATCCAGGAACTCGCCGGCCCCGGACTCATCTTCTTCCACCCCAAAGGCGGCATCGTCCGCCGCACCATCGAGGACTGGATGCGCGAGCAATACCTCAACCGCGGCTACTCGCTCGTCTACACCCCCCACGTCATGCGCCGCGACCTCTGGAAAACCTCCGGCCACGCCAACTTCTACTCGGAAAATATGTTCACGCCCATGGAGCTCGACGACGCCGAGTACCAGCTCAAGCCGATGAACTGCCCGGGCCACATCCTCATTTATCGCGACCGCCAGCGCAGCTACCGCGACCTCCCCGTCCGCCTCGGCGAACTCGGCACCGTCTACCGCTACGAACGCTCCGGCACCATGCACGGCCTCCTCCGCGTCCGCGGCTTCACCCAGGACGACGCCCACATCTTCTGCACCCCGGACCAGATCGAAGGCGAGGTCGTCTCCTGTCTCGAATTCGCCATCGACGTGCTCAAAACCTTCGGCTTCTCCAGCTATGAAGCCGAACTCTCCACCTGGGACAAAGGCGCAAGCGGCAAATACGACGGCGCGCCCGAACTCTGGGAACTCGCCGAAAAAGCCCTCGCCCGCGCAGTCGAAAAGGTCGGCCTCCAGGCCAAGGTCATGGCCGACGAAGCCGCCTTCTACGGCCCCAAAATCGACGTCAAACTCGTCGACGCCCTCGGCCGCAAGTGGCAGCTATCCACCGTCCAGTTCGATTTCACCCTCCCGCGCCGCTTCGAACTCGAATACATCGCCGAGGACGGCCACAAGCACCAGCCCCTCATGGTCCACCGCGCCCTCTACGGCTCGGTCGAGCGCTTCTTCGGCATCCTCCTTGAACACTACGCCGGCGCATTCCCCGTCTGGCTCGCCCCCGTGCAGGCCATCGTGCTGCCCATCACCGACAAGCAACTCGACTACGCCCGCCAGGTCCACGAGCGTCTCGTCCAGGCCGGCATCCGCGCCACCCTCGATGACCGCAAGGAAAAGGTGAACCTCAAAATCCGCGAGGCCCAGTTGCAGAAAATTCCCTTCATGCTCGTCGCCGGCGGCCGCGAAGCCGAAAGCGGCACCGTCGCCGTGCGCCACCGCAAACTCGGTGACCAGGGCGCCAAACCGCTCGACGAGGTCATCGCTTCCATCCAGCAGCGCATCCAGTCGCGCAGCGTCGCCGACGAGTAGCTAACCGAGCGAAGCGAACACCTGCTCGGTCCACTCCGCGGCCTCCGCGTAGCAACCGCCCAGTTCGTCTTCTAATATTCCCAGCCGGGGCAGAAGCCGCGTCGCCAGCTCCCAATCGCCCCGCTCGTAAGCCCGCGCCAGCCCGTAAAGCGCCCCAAGCCGCGACGTCGCCTCGCCGTCGCCGATCAACGCCTCGCTCACATCGCCGCTCAGCCCCAGTCCGCTCACCGTCTCCTCCATCGTCGCGCCCAGCATCGCGCCAAGCACAGAAAGCAGCCCCATCAGGAACAACTCCGGCCCCCGCGCACCCAGCCCGGCTTGCGACGCCAGCAACTCGCAATACCGCGCCCGGAGCAGGGAAGCGCGAACCGCCCCCTCATTGCCCGGCCCCGCCAGCTTCGTCAACCCCACCAGGAACAACCACCGCCGCAACTCCGTCTCCCCCAGCAAAACCATCGCCTGGTGCACGCTTCTTACCGGCCCCGATATCGCAAACGAAGCCGAATTCAAATACCGCAGCAGCCGGTGCGTCAGCGCCGGATCCGCAAGCAACGTCTTTTCCAGTTTCGAAAAATCCAGATCCTCCCGCTCCAGCTCCCGCTGCATCCCGATGAAACTCGCCTTCATCGGCGCGAAAGAACGCCCACCCACCACCTCCGGCCGCTCAAAATAATAGCCCTGGAACAGCTTGTAACCCAACGCCCGCGCAAACTCAAACTCCGCCCGGCTCTCTACCTTCTCCGCCAGCAGACACACCGGCAAACTCGCGCAGTGCCGCGCAATCTCGGCCGTCCGCTCCCGGCCCGCCAGGCGCAGATCCACCTTCACATACCGCGCCACGTTCGCCATCCGCCCGATCCGCGAACAATCCTCCACATCGTCCATCGCCACGTCATAGCCCGCATCCCGTAACTCACGGCATCGCTCGATCACCTCCGCATCCAGCGCGACGTCCTCGAGCACCTCCACCACGGTCCGTCCCTTCGGAAGCTGAAACGGCAGCGGGCTCAGCAACAGCTTGCGCGTGAAATTCACAAACACCGGCCGGCTACCAGCCAACTTCGCCAGCCCGATCGACGTAAGACTGTTGGTGATCACTTCTTCGGTGGCCTGGTTTCCGTCCACCACACCGCCGCACCCGTTCGCCCCTCGCGCCCGGTACAGCAGCTCGAAAGCATGCAATTTTCGGCCAGCCGTGAAGATCGGCTGCCGCGCGATTGAAACGCAGGCACCCGCTTCCGCCGTCTCGGCCACCACCGGCCGCCGGAGCAATTTGGGCATACCTGTCGTATCGGCCCACCCGTCCGTGGCATGAAGGCGATACACAGCTTCCGATAAGATATATTATGTTAACTCGTGTAGCGCCCAGCCCGCCGCAGCACGCACATGCACGCGCTCGTCAGGAATTCCCTCACAACCGGAACCTTGGTCACCAGCGGTAATCCCTTCGTCGCATAGTTCCGTTGGACCTCGATCTCCAGGTCCC
>JAKAJI010000370.1 GCA_021813825.1 Acidobacteriota bacterium
GGGGGCGATTGAGCCGGGCGCGCAGTTTGTGATTCGTGGGCGGGCGTTGGGGCCGGAGAGCGCGGCAGCGGCGCCGGAGGAACGGCCTGACGCCGGGTTGGGCGGCACGGCGGTTGAAATCATCCAAGAGGGACGGGCGTGGCGTGCGGCGCTGGTGCGCGTGGAGCGTGACCGCGTGGTGGCGGTGATGCCGGAGGCCGCGCCGGGCGAGGCGAGCGTGGTGGTGCGGCGTGAGGGCCAGGCGAGTGGCGCGGAGAGGATTCGCGTGGGCGGCGGGGCGTTTGGGATTTTCGCTGTGGGCGGCAAGGGCTGGGGCGCGGCGGAGGGGGTGACGGGACCGGCGCGGCGGGGCGGGGTGGTTACGCTGCGCGGGACGGGGCTCGAGGCGGGCGAGAGCGGGCTGCGCGTGGTGGTGGGCGGCGTGGCGGCGCGGGTGGAGGGCGTGGAGCGGGTGTGCTGTAGCGGCGTGGAGCGGGTCCGGTTCCGTGTGCCGGGGAAGGCGCCGGTGGGGTGCTCGGTTCCGGTGCAGGTGGTGCGGGCGAATGGGGCGGTGAGCAACACGGTGACGATCGCGGCGGCGGGGCGCGGCGGGTGCGGGGAGCCTTGGCTGGCCGGGGCGGCGAAGGAGGGCGGCGCGGTGGGTTTGGCGCTGCTGATCCGGCTGCGGCTTGAGTCGGTGGGGGGCGGGAAGAAGACGGAGTACGACGAGGATTCGGCGTCGGTGGCGCTGCGGCGCGTTGCGAGGAGGACGGGCGAGGAGGCGCCGTTCAGCTTGCTGCCGGCCGAGGGGACGTGCATGACGGTGGCGGGTCCGTTTACGGCGGCGACGCTGCTGGCGCTGCGGGGTTTCAGCGGGGCGGTGCTGGGCGGGAAAGCGCTCGACGCGGGGCCGGAAATCGAGTTGGCGGGCGAGGCGGGACGCGTGGTGGTGGAGCGGACGAATCGCGGCGAGCCGGGGTATTCGGCGGTGCTGGGCGGGCGGCCCCTGTTCCGGCGCGACACGGGACGGCCGCTGTTCCTGCGTCCGGGGATGTACCGGATGACGGCGGCGGGCGGTGCGGACGTGGGCGCCTTCGAGGCGAGGATTCCGGCGGGAGCGGAGATGGTTTGGGAGAACCGGGAGGAACTGGACCGGGTGGACCGGAAGGCCGGGGTGATGGTGCGATGGCGGGGCGCGGGCAAGAAGGACATCGTGCTGGTGATAGCCGGTAGTGCGGACATCGCGAGCGGCGCGGCGGGCGCCTGTATCTGCCGGGCGCGTCCCGGGGTGGGTTCGTTTCTTGTGCCGGCTTACGCGCTCAGTAACATCCCCGACGGGATAGCGGTGGGGCTGCCGCTCAGCGTGCTGGGGCTGCTCGATGTGCCTGCGAAACCGTCTAACTTTGCGGCGCGCGGCCTCGACCGCGGCTATGGTGTTACTCTCACTTTGACAGCGCGGACAGTGGAGTTTCACTAACTCCGGCGCGAGTTACTTGATGAAGACCGTAAGTCCGGATTGCGTGGACGCGGTTCCCACCGTAATAACTAAGGGCTGTGTGCCGGATGGGACGTTTGAAGTAAGACGGGCGTTGACCTGGAAGAGGCCGGCGACGAAGGTCGGGATGGCGCCTTTGTAGTCGATCTCGGTGAGGGTGACGTTTCCGACTTTGACGCTCACGGGAAGCAGCGGTGTTGGGTAAGGCGGAGTGAGGGCGCGGAGACCGTCCTGGCCGGCGGGCGAGGTTTGGCCTTCGCCGGTGCCGAAGATCTGGATGATGGTGCCGGGCGCGGCGGGGTTGGAGGCGGTGTTGAGGGTGCCGTCCTGATTGAAGACGACGCCGGGGCCTTTGCCGGAGGAGTCCTGGGAGAAGATACCGGGGGCGGAGGCGGCGACGTTGAGGGCGACGGGGGCGGAGGTGGCTCCGTTGTAGATGACCTGCAACTGCGCGGTCTGGCTGCCGTTGACTTCGTAGGGGACGATGGCGTTGACCTGGTTAGCCTGGACGAAGGCGAGGGGGGCGGCGGTTCCGCCGATCATGACCTGCACGCCGCCGTTGGTGGTGGTGAGGCGGCCGGAAGCGGGATCGAAGATGGCGCCTTGGCCCTGGGCGGGACCGAGGTTCGAGCCGAAGATACTGACGATTTCGCCGGGGCTGACGGCGCCGGATTGGAAACTGGCGCCGTTGACGACGGCGGCGACGGTGGGAGCCGGCGCGGTGGAATTGGCGATTTTGGCGAGGAAGGCGTCGCCGATGACGGCGAGGGTGTTGGAATTGCCACCGCCGTAGGTGTGCTGGAGCGCGCCGGAGGTGACGGGGAAGTCGGGCGAGGAGGTGGCCCCGGTCACGTAGATATTTCCGGTGGCGTCGAGCGTGAGGCCGCCGACGGCGTCGACCTTGCTGCCGCCCAAGTAAGTGGAGAACGGGAGCGTCTTGCCGTCCGCCGACATTTCCGCGACGAAGCCGTGGCTGATGGGGCTGGAGCCGCCGGCGGTTCCGGCAAACTTACTAATTATGGCGGAGGCGACGGGGAAGTCCGCGGAGTTGGTGAGGCCGCCGATGTAGATATTGCCGGCGCCGTCGACGCCGATGCCGTTGCCGATGTCGTCGTCGTTGCCACCTAAGTAAGTGGAGAAGATGCGCTGGCCGTTGGGGTCGAACTTAGCGACAAAGGCGTCGCCGAAGAGGCTGGGACGCTGGCCGATCAGGGAAGTTGGGCCGTGGTAAGTGGTGGAGAACGCGCCGGTGCTGACGGGGAAGTTGGGCGAGGCGGTGAAGCCGGTGATGTAGGAGTTGCCGGCGGCGTCGACGGCGAGCGCCAGGGCCGCATCGTCACCGGAGCCGCCCAAGTAAGTGGAAAAAGACAAAGTGGTGAGGCCGGGGTCGAGCTTGGCAAGGAAGGCGTCGCCGGTTTCGACGAAGATTTCGTTGTTGGGATTGGTGCCGCCGAAGGTGGACTGGAAGGCGTTTTTGACGGGGAAGTTCTTGGACATGGTGGCGCCGGCGATCAGGACATTACCGCCGTGATCGAGGGCGATCGAGAGCGCGGCGTCGTCGAGGGTGCCACCGATCATGGTTCCGGCGAGGATATGGGCGCCGGTGGGGTCGAGCTTTATGACGAAGGCGTCGCCGGTTTGTATCAGCGGGGGGAAATTGCCGAAGGGCGGGCTGCCGCCGGCGCCCTGGTAGCCGGCGGGGTTGAGCGGTTTGCCGGGGCCGAGGGGGAAGGTGGGCGACATGGTGGCTCCGGCGATGTAAGCGTCGTTTTGGCTGTCGAGGACGATGGCGGCGCCGCGGTCGTCCATGGGCCCGCCGATGTAAGTGGAGTAAGTGAGGGCGTCGCCGGCGGGAGTTAGTTTGGTGACGAAGACGTCGCCGCCGGGATGGAAGGTATTGCCGCCGCTGCCCGAGAATTTCTGGCTGAAGGCGCCGGCGGTAGTGGGGAAGTCGGAGGAACTGGTGTTGCCGGTGACGTAGGCCGAGCCGGTGGAGTCGACGGCGATCGAGTAGGCGAGGTCGTCGCCGGCGCCGCCGAGGTAAGTGACGTAGAGGGCGGTGGCGCCGGTGGGGTCGAGTTTGGCGACGAAGGCGTCGCCGTCGAGATAGCGGCCGGTGTCGCCGCCGTAGGTTTTCTGGAAGGCTTTGGAGGAGACGGGGAAGTTGGAGGAGTCGGTGGCGCCGGCGATGTAGATGTTGCCGGAGGGGTCGACGGCGACGCTGCGGGCTTCTTCGTTGCCGGAGCCGCCGAGGAAGGTGGCGAAGGCGAGTGTGGGGTCGATGACGAGGGGCGCGGCGTGGTCATAGGGGCCGAGGGCGAAGCGGGCCTCAAGACCGTGGACGGCGAAGCGCGCGGTAACGGGGTGACGGATGCCGTGGATGTTCTGATAGGCGACGGGTTTGCGCCAGAGGATGTCGCCGGCGGCGGTCGAGACGACGAGATCGCCGGAGGGGCTGACATGGAGCGCGCGGGCGCCTTCGAAGGTGAGGGCGATGGGCGCGGCGGAGGCGAACGGGGCGAGGAGGAAATCGTATTCGAGGCTTCCGGCTTCGCCGTGGAAGAGGAGATCGGCGCCGGGGTAGACGCTCGGGTAGCGGATATCGACGTAAGAGGGAATGTTGCGGAGCCACGAGCCGGCGGAAGCGCCGCGAAAGTAGTTGGTGCGGGTGGGAGCGGGTGCGCCGGGTTCGGGACGGGCGGCGGGGTTCGCGCCGGAAAGACGGGTGATGACGGTGCTGCCAGGGCCGGTGGGGGCGGCGAGCGAGATTTGGGTGCGATCCGGGAAGAGGAGAAACTGATAGCCTCTTCCATGAGCGAGGAAGGCGGCGCCGGCGGGCGCCTGGCCGAGGTTTTTTTCAAAGCGTAAGGGCAGCGAATCGATGCCCGAAAGCGGCGCGGCGAAGCCAGGCAAGGCGGCGCCGGAGAGTAACACGAACGAAACTAGCCATGGAGCGCGCATTGTTTCCGAGTATACGAATTCCTAAGTCGAAATTGACAGGCCTGTTGCTGTGCGTGTTACTCGGCGGCACGGTGTGCGCGGGCGGGGAGCGCGAGGCGCGGGCGATTGACGATGAGTTAGTGGCGCGGCACATGCCGTTCGGAACGGTAGTGGATCCGGTGTACGCGTCGCCGGTGAGCCATGAGATTACGGGTTACAGCCGGGGTGGAGACTCGGCTTTGTGGACGGGGTTTTACCTGGCGGCGGAGGCGTTCCGGTGGCGCGCGACACGGGAGGCGGAGGCGCTGAAGCGTGCCGGGATGGCGATGGACGGGTTGGAGGAACTGGTGAACGTGACGGGGACCGATACGCTGGCCCGCGTGGCCGTGCCGGCCCGGGAAGGGATGGCTGCGGAGACTGCGGCGGGGATGCTGCGCGAGGAAGCTCACAACGGCGTGTATCCGGGGAGGCTGAACGGCGAGGCGTGGAAATGGGTCGGGGGGACTTCGCGGGATCAGTACTTGGGCGTGTTTTTCGGATTGGAGGCGGCATCGGAGTTATTGGATGATGCGGCGCTGCGGGAGCGGGCGCGCGGGTTGGGCGCGCGGCTGACGAGGCG
>JAKAJI010000036.1 GCA_021813825.1 Acidobacteriota bacterium
GCTCCTCAACTCGAACCTCGCCAACTCGAGCGGCGTCCTCGGCCACTACCTTATGGACAACATCTTCCACGGCGCAGCCGACGGCATCCTCCCCACACTCGAAGCCCGCCCCTGGATCGGCCCGCCCCGCCGCCCCAACGGCATCTACGTCCCGCGCTTCCGCAACGTCACCGAAAAATCCACCAACGGCTTCATCCGCGGCTACGGCTACCAGGGCGGCAGCTCTCCGGCCTTCGATTTCGGCGCCCCCGGCTTCGGCCAGCCTTACAAAGACGCCGTCCGCAAAGGCCTCTACCGCATGTCCCTCGGCCTCTGGGGCGAAAGTCTCGCCCGCCGCGAAAATCACGTCGAAATCGATAAAACCCGCACCGACGCCTGGGGTGTCCCGATCCTGAAAATCTCCGCCGAGTGGTCCGAAAACGAAAAGCGCCTCTGGCAGGACGGCCGCGAACAGGCCGCCGCCATGCTCGAAGCCGCAGGCGCAAAAGACGTCCGCATGACCGGCGAGTTTTCCGTCTTCGGCCAGTGCATCCACGAAACCGGCACCGCGCGCATGGGCAACAACCCGAAGACCAGCGTGCTCAACAAGTACAACCAGTGCCACGACGTCCCCAACCTTTTTGTCACCGACGGCGCGGCCTTCGTCTCTAGCGGCTGCCAGAATCCGACGCTCACCATGATGGCGCTCACGGTGCGCGCCTGCGACTACATCATCAACGAGTACAAAAAGAACGTCTCATGAACTCTTCTTCCTTACCGCTGAGCCGTCGCGCATTCCTGGCCGTTGCCGCCGCCGGCGCCCTCCAGGCTGCCTCCACGCCCATCCTTCTCGGTGGCCCCGTCTTCCTTTCCACCGGCGACCCCGACGCACTCGCCCGCGAACATCGCCGCCTGGGCTACGCCGCCGCCTACTGCCCGAACGCGGAACCCACCGACACCGCCCGCATCCGCGCCATCGAAAAAGCCTTCGCCGCGCAGAACGTCGTCATCGCCGAAGTCGGCGCCTGGAAAAACATGCTCGACCCCGACGACGCCAAGCGCCGCGCCAACCTCTCTTACGTCATCGAGCGCTGCCACCTCGCCCAGGAAGTCGGCGCGCGCTGCTGCGTCGACATCGCCGGCTCCTATAACCCCACCGTCTGGTACGGCCCGAACCCGAAAAATCTCTCCCGCGAGTTTTTCGACGCAACCGTCGAAAACTGCCGCAAAATCATCGACGCCGTAAAGCCCACCCGCACCAAGTTCACCATCGAGATGATGGGCTGGAGCATCCCCGACAGCCCGGACTCCTACCTCAAACTCATCCGCGCTGTCGACCGCAAAGCCTTCGGCGTCCACCTCGATGTCTGCAACGGCATCAACTGCCCCGAGCGCTTTTACCACAACGCCGCCTACATCGACGAGTGCTTCTCCAAGCTCGGCCGCTACATCGTCTCCTGCCACGCCAAGGACCTCGAGTGGATCACCGAACTCAACGTCCACTTCCAGGAAACCGTCCCCGGCCGCGGCCAGGTCGACTACCGCGCCTATCTCACCGCCCTGTCCCGTCTTCCCTCGCCCGCCCCGCTCATGCTCGAGCACCTGAAGACCGCCGCCGAATACGACGAGGGCCGCGAATACATTTTCCGCACCGGCCGCGCCGCCGGACTCACTTTCGCATGAGTTGCCGCACCCAAAACAAAATCATGTCTCTACGTTTCGCTTCTCTCTGCCTGCTCCTCACTGTGCCCTTCGTCCCCGCGCAGCCCCTGCCCCTCGAAGGCATCGGTCACGTCGGTCTCCTAGTCTCCAACCTCGAACAGGCCCGCTCCTTCTACACCGGCCAACTCGGCTTCGCCGACGCGTTCGAGATGAAAAACAACGCCGGAGCTGTCGCCGCCGCCTTTTACAAGATCAACGACGAGCAGTTCCTTGAAATCATGCCCGGCGCCGATACCGCCAAATCCGTGCTGCTCACCCACGTCGCCATCGAAGCCTCCGACATCAAGCAGGTCTGGAGCCGGCTGAACGCCGCCGGCCTCCAGGCCCCGGAACCCACCAAAGGCGCCGACGGCAACCTAGCCTTCAACGTCTTCGATCCCGACGGCTTCCGCATCCAATTCGTCCAGTATCTGCCCGGCTCGCTTCACTCAAACACGAAGGGCAAATTCCTCGACGCCGCGCGTATCTCCACCCACCTCCAGCACGCCGGCATCCCCGTCCCCGCCGAAAAACTCGACGCCGTGATGCACTTCTATCACGACCAACTCGGCCTCGAAGAATACTGGCGCTATGCTCCTGGCGGTGAACTCCGCCTCATCAAACTCCTCATCCCCGGCCAACGCCGCGACATGCTTGAGCTGATGATCTACCACAAGCCTCCCACCGGCGACGAACTAGCCTCGATGGGACACATCAACTTCGCGGTGCCCGACATCACGCCGCCGTTCCGCACACTGCTCGCCCGCGGCGCCGCCGCTCCCTACCCGATTCACCCCGCCGTGAACGCCGAGCACCTCTGGGCCATGGATCTGCACGACCCCGCTGGCACGCGCGTTGAAATCCAGGATCTCAAGAAAGTCCCCGTCGTCCGCATCGCCATCGCCGGCCTCGTGCACAACCACGTCGCCGGCCTCCTTCCGCGCCTCCCCGGCCGCTACGATGTGGAACTTGCCGGCATCGCCGAACCTGACGCCGCCCTCGCCCACCGCTACGCCGAGAAATACCACCTGCCTTCGTCGATCTTCTATTCGAGCCTCGACACCATGCTCGACAAAGTGAAACCGCAGGCCGTCGTCATCTACACCGACACGCTCGATCATCTGAAAGTCGTCGAAGCCTGCGCCGCCCGCCACATCGACGTGATGATGGAAAAACCGCTCAGCGTCGACGTCAAACAGGCCCGCGCCATGGAAGCCGCCGCCCGCCGCGGCCACATCCACGTCATGGTCAACTACGAAACCACCTGGTACGCGAGCAACGCCATGGCCTACTCCGAAGCCAAAACCAAAGGCAGTCTCGGACCCATCCGCAAAATGGTCGCCCACGATGGCCATCGCGGCCCGAAAGAAATCGGCGTCACACCTGAGTTCCTCGACTGGCTCACCGACCCCGTCCGCAACGGCGCCGGCGCCCTCTACGACTTCGGCTGCTATGGCGCGGACCTGATGACCTGGCTCATGGGCGGCGAACGCCCGCTCGCGGTCACCGCCGTGGTCGGCCACGACAAGCCGGATATCTACCCCAAGGTCGAGGACGAAGCCACCGTTATCCTCACCTACCCCCACGCCCAGGGCATCATCCAGGCCTCCTGGAACTGGCCCTTCGACCGCAAGGACCTCGAAGTCTACGGCGCCGACGGTTCTCTCACCACCATCCGCTCGGACCGCGTCAGCCTCCACCTGCCCCACGAAGACGAGCAGATCGTCGAAGCCCCGCCGCTCGACCCGCGCGAAGCCGACTCGCTCGCTTACTTAAGCGCCGTCGTCCGCGGCGACATCGCCCCCTCCGGCCTCACCGGCCTCGAAACCAACGTCACCGTCATGGAGATCCTCACCGCCGCCCGCGAGTCCGCCGCCACCCATCGCACCGTGCGTCTCCCGGCCGCGCACGCGGGCCACTAAATCTCTACAGCACCCGATTCCTATTCATCCAGCTTCCGCCACACCGCCATCAGCACGTTGCCCACAACCTCGAAGCTGTGCGCGCTCAGCTTGTCTACCGTGTCCGTCGGCTGGTGCCAATACGCGTTCCCCGGCCCATAATCGAAGTCGATAATATCCAGCGCCGCCACGCCCGCGTCGAGAAACGGCACGTGGTCGTCCTCCACCTCGCCGCCGCTGCTCAAAAAATACCGGCCATATCCAAGCTCCTGCGCCGTTCGCCACACGAGCGCCCGCAGGGAAGCGGTCGACAACGTCTCGGACGTGATGTCCAGGTCCTTGTCGCCGATCATGTCCACGTTGATCAACGCCTTCACCCGCGCCAGCGTCCCGTCCGCCGTCCACCGCGCCGCCAGGTGCCGGCTCCCGTAAAGGTTATCCTCGCCCGCCCATTCCTGCCGCACCGCCTCCTCGCCGTCGAACCACACAAAATAGACATCGTTGATCCGGTTCTCCGTAGCCAGCGCGCGAGCCATCTCGAGCAGGAACCCCGTCGACGAGCCGCCGTCGTTGGCCCCCACAAAACCCGGAAGCCGCTTGGTGTCGTAGTGCCCCGTGAACACGATCGCCCGCTTCCCGTTGCCCGGCAGCTTCGCGATTATGTTCACCATCTGAATCGGCCCCGCCGGAGTCGAAGCCGTGAACTTGTCCTCACTCACCTGGCAACCCGCCGCGCGCGCCTCGCGCTCGATGTACGTCCGCAGCCGCGCCAGTGTGGCCGATCCCGCCGGCCTCGGCCCATAACTCGTCGCCCGGCTCGCGTATGCCAGCGCACGCGCCCCGCTGAACTCCCCCGCCAGCGCAAACGAGGAGCAAAACAACCCGGCCGTCAATGCGGCTGTCGCCGCTCGCAGGTACATATGTAACCCAGTGTAAAATTCCGGTCCCGGTCCAGCCCATCGAGCCAAGGCAGCACCAGCGCGACCGGCGCCACACACACCAGCGCCAGCGGAAACAGCACGCCCCGGAAAAACTTCAATCCGCCCCATAGCCGCCGCGCCAGTAAACGAA
Source organism: Acidobacteriota bacterium (assembly GCA_021813825.1). GTDB lineage: Bacteria > Acidobacteriota > Terriglobia > Bryobacterales > Bryobacteraceae > JAJYKC01. Next base: position 4,653 of record JAKAJI010000036.1, read on the forward strand.
AATACCCGCCCACCGGCTCAACCCGCAATCCGCTGAAACCCGCCTCGGTCAACAAATACTCCAACCCAAACCGCGTGTAGCGAAAATAGTCGTGCGGAGCCTGATGTACCTCCCACTCAAGCGGCGCCGCCAGCACGAATCTTCCCCCCGGCCGCAGCACCCGCGCCATCTCGCTGAGCGCCTTTTTCGGCTCCCGCAGATGCTCCAGAGTCACCACGTTAATGCAGGCGTCAAAACACCCGTCCGCAAACGGCAGCCGCTCCAGATCCGCCACCGCATCCAGCCGCGAATAATTCCACGTCCCGTCGCCCACGCCGAGGTCCACGCCCACGTACCGCTGCCTCGCGAACCGGCCCTTGTGCTTCCCTTCCCCCGCGCCCGCATCGAGCAGACGCGCCCCGCTCTCGAGCCCCGCCGCCAACTCATCCAGCGCATTTTCAATCGACGCCTCAAAGTGCAGCACCTGACGCCGCAGCACGCGCGGAAGCCGCTCCTGCACCCCCGGCATCAGCCGCTCGCTCGTCTTCACCGCTTCCGCGCCTCGAGCATGATCGTCGAGCCCGCCCGGCACGTGGCCTCAATCGTCGTAAACGGCAGCGACCCAATCACCAGCGCGAAGTACAGCGCATCCTTGGCCAGTCTCATTCCCGCTGTCTCGGCCACTCGGCGCAACCGCCGCGCCATCGGATCCAACCCCGGCGCAAGCGACGTCGCCAATCCCGCCGGATTATCGCGAAGCGAAAACTGCTTCCGCGCCACCACCTCAAACCCGCACCGTACCAGTAACTCCTCAATGTCTTTCTTCCGAAAATCGATCAAGTGCCGTGGAATGTCCAACCCATTCCAGTTCTCTCCCAGCAACAGAAATTGCCAGCAAGCCGCGTTCGGAACCTGCACAACCAACCGCCCCTCCGGAGCCAGCATTTCTCGCGCCTGTTCCAGATACTCCCCCGGCCGCCGCAAGTGCTCGAGCACATGGAACATCGTCACTGCCGCGCACCGCCCCGGCGCAACCGGCGAAGCTTCGAGCATCGCGCAAACCGCCGGCACCCCATTCCCCCGCCAAGCCAGCCGCGCCGCCTGCTCGGAGTTATCCAGCCCGATCGCCTGCCACCCCGCCTCCCGCAGCATCCGCGCAAATAACCCGCCCCCGCACCCCACGTCCAGCACGACGCGCCCGCCGCCCGCCCGCCCCAGCGCCCGCCGTACAAATCGCACATGGTCGCTCAATACAATCCGCCGGTACCACGCCTCCAGCCGCGCCGCCGCGGACTCGCCCTCCGTCCACCAATACCCATCCGGATAATACCGGCTCAACTCCTCCGCCTCCGGCCACGGGTCCAATCGCATCAGCCCGCACCCGGCACACTCCACAACATCGAAATTCTTCGTCGTGGTCCGGTAAAGCCGGTCGCTCCCGCTCAGCAGCTTCTTCGCCGCCGCCTCCCCACAGATCGGACAAGCCCCTGTCAGTTGGCACTCTCCATCAGTTCCTTCAACCCGATCCGGTGCGCCATCAGCAACGCCTTCACTTCCCTCGGCGGCACTCTCCGGATCCGCTCCACTTCCCCCCGCTTGCGAAGCATTTTCGGCAGCATGACCATCGCCTCACCCTCGGCCCGCAGCAAAGCCCATGCCGCCTCGAGTTTCGCCCCCAATCCCTCGATACGGCCCGCCTCGCCCTTCCCGCGCACCGCCGCCCACGCCCCCGCCGCGATCCGCGCCGCCGCGTAAACACCATTGAGCCAAAGCAGGCTCCAGGGAAACAGTTTCACCGCCAGCAACACCCGGTTCCGCTCAATCAGGCGCAGCCGCGCCCCGCTCCGCACGCCCAGCGTCGCCCCGCGATGGTGCCGCACCACCGCCCGCGGCATGTACAGGCACCGCCAGCCCGCGATTCTCGCCCGCAACCCCAGTTCGGCATCGTCGGCATACGCGAAAAAGTCCTCGTCGAACCCCCCAATCTCGTCGATCATCTCCCGCCGGTACATCGCCGCGCAACCGTCCGGCCACAGTACCTCTTCTACTTCGTCGAACTGCCCACGGTCGATCTGCCCCGTCCCCCGCCCCCGGTTTTGCCCGTCGGGATAAATCAAGTGACCCACTTTGTCGATCCGCGTAGGATCTTCCCACACGAGGATCTTCGTCGCCGCCATCCCCACTCGCGCATCGCCCTCGAAAGCCCGCAGCAACTCTTCCAACCACCCCGGTTCAGCCTCCGCGTCATTGTTCAGTAACGCGATGAAGTTGCTCCGGGAAGCCGCAAAGCCCTGGTTGTTCGCCGCGCAGAATCCCCGATTCGTCTCATTCCGAATCACTCGAAGCGCCAGCTTTCCGCAACTGCCGAATTCCGTCTCTGCCATCTCGGCCGATCCGTCCCGGGAACCGTTGTCCACCAGCACCACCTCAAACCGCCCCGCCAGGGTTTGACCGGCCAGCGACGCAAGACAGGATCGCAATAGCTCCCGCCGGTCCCAGTTCACAACCACGACGGTGATGGCCGGATCCGCAGTACGCTTACTCACAGACTGTTGTATTATAGCGGCTGGTACCCAGGAACTATGCCGTCCCTCGGACAGACACTCAGAGGCGCCCGAATCGCTCGAGGCTGGTCGCTGGATGATGTGAACCGGTCTACTCGAATCAGCCTCCGATACTTAGAAGCCATGGAGACCGGCGCCCGCGAGGCCTTCCCCGCGGCGTTCTTCTATCGCAGCTTCGTCCTACAGTACTCCCGCGCCCTCGGCCTGGACGAGGCCAAAATCAACGCCACGCTCGACGCCCTGCTCGCCTCCGAGGCGCCCCCGGCCCTGCCCGGCCAAAACCCCCATCCCCCGATGCTCGCCCGGGATCTCGCCCGCATCCAGGGCCCCAAACCCGGCTTCCCCGCCAAATTCGCCGCCTCGCTCGTCTCCCTCGGTATCGCGCTTGCCGCCAGTTCAGCCATCTACGTCTGGTGGAACCATCCGCATCGCATTACAACTGCGGCGCAGTCTCATCCCATATCCCGGCCCAAACCCGCGGCGCCCGCCCAAAAACCCGCCGAAATCGCCGTGGCCCGGCCCCCCGCTCCCGCCCCATCTCCTGCCAGCGTCAAGGCGCCCGTCACGCTCGACCTTGCCGCCACCGAGCCCACCTGGCTCTCCGTCTTCTCCGACGGCAAACCCTCTTTCCGCGGAATGCTCGAACCCAACCAGACGAAAGAACTGGTCGCCGAGCAAACCACTCGTCTCGTCGTCGGCAACGCCGGGGGTCTGATTGTCGAATGGAACGGCCGTTCTCTCGGCCCCATCGGTCGCCGCGGCCAGGTCCGCGTGGTCAGCTTTACGCCTGTCGGCTACCGTTTCGAAGATTCCGCCGCCAGCCCGATCTCCAGCGGCGCAACAAACTGAAGCTTCGGCTCACTGCACGGCTTTCGCCGCCCGCCGCTCCTGCTGCTCCCTCAGTAGTAGTTCCGTCCTCCGCCGCGCCTTTACCTCGTCGTCAACCTTCCGCCAGAACTTCCGGAAGTAATCCACCGCCGAGATTAGCCCAAACACCATCACCAGCATCAGAAAGCCGTTCGCCACGGTTCCCAGCGCCGCAAACTTCACGCTCAGGATCACCAGCGTCACCGCCAGCACCTGCCCCACCATCTTCGTCTTTCCGAGTTCGCTCGCGCGGATCGTGTATCCTTCCGCCGCCGCAATGCTCCGCAGCCCGGAAACCGCGAATTCTCTCCCGATGATCAGGATCACCACCCACGCCGGCACCCGCTGGATCTGCACCAGCGACACCAGCGCCGCCGACACCAGCAGTTTGTCCGCAATCGGATCCAGCAGCGTCCCGACGGTCGTAATCTGGCCCCACCGCCGCGCCAGGTACCCGTCCAGGAAGTCCGTCACCGCGGCCGCCAGGAAGATCCCAAGCGCAACCAGTTCGTTGCTCACCAGCAGCACACCGTTGTGCCGGATCCCCGCACCCTGCTCGACCAGAACCGCGACGAGCAGCGGCACGAAAAAGATCCGAAGCAACGTGAGGGTGTTCGGAAGATTCATGCGCTCCCAAACAAATTACACCACACCCCGAACGCCGCCCGGCTCCCCGCCTCTACTGCGCCGCTTCGCTGGGCAACTTCGGAAACTCCGGGTCGATATCCACCGGAAGATCGCTTAACGACTCGAGCGTGCGCTCGAGTCCCCCGTCCGGCGCCGCCCCCGCCGCAAGCCTCCTCGCCGCCGCCGCGTAATCCCCCTCCGCTTCAATCGTCAGCAGATCGTGGCACACCTCGCGCACCGCCCCATCCATGCGCCCAAAGTCGACCTCCCATCGTCCATCCGCCCGATGCACAAACGCGCCTTTGGCCTCGAGCGCATGAAACTGCAGCGCCATCCCCCGCGCGTGCGCCTCCTTCAACCCGAAACGCAGCGTCCGGAACGAAGACGCCAGAAACGTCGTGTACAGGTTCCGCTTGGCCTTCTCTCCCCCCGGCAGCACGCCCTCGTCGTAGAAATAGCTCAGCATGAACAACCCCGTGATGTCGGCCTTCGCTTCCTCGATCGCGCTGTACAACTCCTTCAACTCCTTCCGCGGCGTCGTCTGGCGTCCTCGCACGCGAATCTGCTGCGGGCCGATCCCATGGCTCAACTCATGCGCCAGAATGTGCGTGAAGAACGCATCGAACGATAATTCGCCCGGCGCCGCAAGCACCCGCCGCGCCAACGGTTCGAGCGTCGCTTCGAACTTCGCCTCCTGCACGTTCTTCAGCATCACCCGCTTGCTGCCCTTCTCCGCCACCACCCGCTCATCGTTCGGCAGATTGTACGCCGCCGTCTTCACGCCATGGTCCGCATCTCCCGACGCGAACACTTCATTCACCACCCGGATCGGCGCCTGCGCCGCAATCTTCGGATTCCGGTACCGCGCCTCGATCGGCAACCGGTCCTCCACCTCCTGCAGCCGTGACCCCAGCACCTGCAGCCGCGACGTCTCCGCATCGTCGCGCAGGTTCACATACGCTTCAAACGACGCCTTGTACCCAAACAATTCGTCGTTATATGTTTCATACGGCCCGATCGTGATATCGATCGGCGCGTCGATATCCATCCATGCCAGATCGCTCTCGTAATAGTTGTTGTCCAGCAACGCCGCCGCCCGAAGCTCCAGAAACCGCTTCAGCGACGCATTCGGCGTAAGCTGCGCTGCCTCCCGAAGCAGCCCCGCGCACCGCGCCAGATCGTCGTGGTACGCCGTGCTGTAAGGCACCGCCTCGAGCCCCGTCTCCTTCCGCCGGATCACCGTGAAGAAGCCCGTCGCCTCCGCCCGTGCCTCCGGATTCAGCCTCCGCGTCCAGGCCTCGAACTCGCGCTTCGTCATGTCCGCGGGATAAAAATTCGCCCCCGCCGGCCGGTGCTCCGGCACGCCCGGAAGAAACGCCGTGTAGCCGTCCAACTCCGACCACGGCCCCTTGTTCAACCAGAACGCCCGCAACCGCGCCTTACCCAAGGCACTGTGGTCCTGCTGAAGCGCGTCGTACAGCGCCAGGTTCCCGCTCCACATCTGGCCGAGAAAAACCCGGTCCAGCACCCGCGCCGCTTCCACCAGTTTCCCGAGCGCCGCGCGGTCCCCGGCCTCCAGCCCCGCGAAACTCGCATGAAGCGTCACCGGCTTCAGCCGCGCGCTCATCCGCTCCAGTTCGTCTATCCCCGGCGCGGCCGAAAGCGGAAGTGTGCTCATCACAAGAAGGAAAATCGAGGCGCTTCGCATCGCCTCTCATCATAAAGCCCCGCGGCTAACGCGGAAGTAAATCGAGCGCGCCCTGAATCTCGGCGTGCGTGTGCCCGTCCCCGGTCCGCGCCGTCACCTCGAGCCCCGCCTCATACACCGCCGCCGCTTCCTCCACCCGCCCCAACTTCTCCAGCGTCTGCCCACAGTGAAAGTACGCTGCCGCATAATCCGGCTTCGCCTCCAGCAGCGCGCGATACTCGGCCACCGCTTCCTCCAGCCTCCCGCCCCGCCCCAACTCCTGCGCCAGCGCGTACCGCGCAAAACTCTCCTGCGGGTTCTGCTCCACCATCGCGCGCAGCGCCTCGATGCGGTCTATCGCCATAGCCTTCTCATGATACGATGCCGTCGGTGCCCTGCCCCTACTTCCACCCTCTCCGCCGCGCGGACTGGCTCGGCAGCTACCCCCGCCTCCCACTCGGCGCCGCCTGGGCGGGCGTCTGCCGCGCCCCCGGCGATCCCTTCGAGCCGCAGGGTTCGCTCCTGTTCGAAGTCTGCAATCCAGGCTTCGGCCGCTCTCATTGTCCAAGGTTTCCGGCCGACTCCCCACACGATGCCGTGCGCTTTCACTTGACTGGCACACACCCCGGCGGCGCCCTCCGCATCCGCTACGTCTTCGAACGCAACTGCTGGCCCGCCGGCTTCGGCGACGCCGAACTGCCCCCCGACGGCCAAACCGTCACCCTTCCCTCCGAACCCGCCTCCTGCGGCGGCCAGGACACCCTCAAAGCCCAGTTGCTCGCCTTCGCCGCTACCGCTACGCCTTATACATGTACTTGATATTCGACTTAAAAATCAGCAGATTTGGCTCGTTTTCCCGATTAAACTTCAGGCAGCCCTTGTCGTACCACTCGATCACGCCGTGCAGCGTCTCCCCGTCCTTCAGCACGATCACCATCGGTGTCTTGGCCTGCATCTGCTTCATGTAATAAAAATTTTCCGCGTTCGTCTGGTCCGGAGGCGCGGTCTTCTTCGCCTGAGCGCGTTTGCCGGCCATCTGGTCCTTGATTTCATTCAACGAGGGACGGATCAACTTACGGTTCACGGATTCCACGGCGTGCTCCAAATTGTCGAAATACCTGGCGGGGCCCGTCCGGGTCTTTTGCGCGGGCCGCAAGGAATGGTTCAGTCAGGCGATCAGCTAACGACTATTGAATCACAGCGCAATCACCCCGGCAAGGGTTGATGCCCTCGCTCGCCCTCGCAATCGCCTGACCGTGTATACTGATAAAGGTCCCGCATACGTCTATCCCGCGGTAAATCATGTTCGATACTCTGTCTGACAAGCTGCAGCGCGTCTTCAAAAACCTGCGCGGCGAAGGCAAACTCACCGCCGCCAACATGGAGTCGGCGCTGCGCGAAATCCGCGTCGCCCTCCTCGAGGCCGACGTGCACTTCCGCGTCGTCAAACAGCTCATCGAAAGCATCCGCGAAAAGGCCATGGGCCAGGAAGTCCTCGACGCTTTCTCCCCCGCCCAGCAGGTCGTCAAGATCGTCCGCGACGAGCTCATCAAGATGCTCGGCAGCCACCAGTCCCGCCTTCGCTTCGCCAACGAACCGCCCTCCGCCATGCTCATCGTCGGCCTCCAGGGCTCCGGCAAAACCACCAGCACCGCCAAACTCGCCCGCTGGCTCGAAAAGAACGGCCACAGCCCGCTGCTCGTCTCCGTCGACGTCTACCGCCCCGCCGCCCGCGAACAACTCGCCGTCATCGCCCGCAGCATCAAGCTCCCGATCTACACCGGCACACCGGAAGAAAAAACGCCCCTCGAACTCGTCCGCTCCGCCCGCCGCGAAGCTGTCCAAACCGGCCGCGACGTGCTGCTGGTCGACACCGCCGGCCGCCTCCACATCGACGAAGCCCTGATGACCGAACTCCGCGAGCTGCGCGATCTGCTCTCGCCTTCCGAAATCCTCTTCGTCGCCGACGCCATGACCGGCCAGGACGCCGTCAAGTCCGCCGGCGAGTTCCACAATCAGCTCGGCATCTCCGGCGTCATCCTCACCAAAATGGACGGCGATGCCCGCGGCGGCGCCGCCCTCTCCATCCGCTCCGTCACCGGCCAGCCCCTCAAGTTCACCGGCACCGGCGAAAAACCCGACGCCTTCGAGCCCTTCCACCCGGACCGCACCGCCAACCGCATCCTCGGCATGGGCGACGTGCTCTCCTTCATCGAGAAGGTCGAAGAGAACATCGGCCAGAAAAACGCCGAAGAAATGCAGCGCAAGCTGCTCGATAACGAATTCACCCTCGCCGACTTCCGCGATCAACTCCGCCAGATCCGCAAGCTCGGGCCGCTCGAAAGCATCCTCGGCATGATGCCCGACCTCGGCCCCATGAAGGACCTGAAAAACGTCAAGGTCGACGAAAAAGAGCTCACCCGCATCGTCGCAATCATCGACTCGATGACCCCGCGCGAGCGTAATAACCACATGATCATTAACGGAGCCCGCCGGCGGCGCATCGCCAAAGGCAGCGGCACCACCGTGCAGGATGTCAATAACCTGCTCAAGCAGTACGCGCAAACGCGCAAAATGATGAAGAGTTTTACCGGTGGCGGCTTCCTGGGTAAGCGCCTCGCGAAGCTGAAGCTGCCGATGCTGCAACAATAGAAAGAACGCGTGGATGGGGCAAGCCACCCGGCGCCGGACGCCGCGGCCACCCGCCCGCGATAGATTTTAGGAGCCTGAATGTTGATGATCCGTTTGGCGCGATTTGGCGCCAAGAAGAAGCCGACCTACCGCGTGGTAGTGATCGAAAAACAGCGCGCCCGCGACAGCCGCGCCGTCGAAGTCGTGGGGTTCTATAACCCCGTCAGCCAGCCGCCCGTGGTCAAGCTCGAACACGATCGCATCTCCCACTGGATTCAGTGCGGCGCCCAGCCCTCTGATACCGTCAGCCGCCTCATGAAGAAGCATCCCGCCGCGGCCGCCGAGCCCGCCGCCTGAAAGGCCCCGTCCCAGTCATCCCATGAAGCAGCTTGTCGAAGACATCGCAAAGGCGCTGGTGGACTCTCCCGACGAGGTCGTCGTGCGCGAAGTGGATGGGGAACAGGCGACCCTGATCGAACTGCGGGTCGCCCCCGCCGACGTCGGCAAGGTCATCGGCAAGCAGGGCCGCACCGCCCGCTCCATCCGCACCCTGTTGAACGCCGTCGGCATGAAGCTCAATCGCCGCTTCACGCTCGAAATCCTCGAGTAACTTTCCCGCCGGCTCCCGCCGCGCCATGAGCACTATCGCCGTTGCCCGTCTGCTCCGCCCGCGTGGCAACAAGGGAGAACTATTGGCAGACTCCCTCGGCGCCCCGCCCGAGCGCTTCTCCCGCCTCCACGCCGTCACCGTCAACGGACGCAGCCTCGAGGTCGAACGCGCCTGGTTCCACGCCGGCCGCCTCGTCCTCAAGTTCTTAGGCGTCGATTCCATCACCGAAGCCGAATCCCTCGCCGGAGCCGAAGTCCTCGTCCCCCTCTCCGAACGCGCCCCGCTCGAAGAAGGCGCCTTCTACCTTGCCGACTTGGTTGGCTGCGATGTCTTCGACCGCGCAAGCGGCGAGCGTCTCGCCTCGATCACCGGATGGATCGAGTCCGAACCGCCCGCACCCGTCCTGCTCGAAGCCCAAACCCCCGACGGCGCCGAACTCCTCATCCCCTTCGCCCGCTCCATCTGCACTCACATCGACCCCGCCGCCCGCCGCATCGAAGTCGACCTCCCCGAAGGACTCCGCGGCCTGAACTCCCCCGCCAACCCATGAAATTCCACATCCTCACCATCTTCCCCGGCTTCTTCGACGGACCCTTCCGCCACGGCGTCGTCGCCCGTGCCGCCGAGGCAGGAATCCTCGAAATCCACACCCACGACCTCCGCAACTGGACCAAGGACCGCCACCGCACCGTCGACGACCGCCCCTTCGGCGGCGGCGAAGGCATGCTCCTCAAACCCGAGCCCATCTTCGATGCCGTCGAAACCATCTTCCCCGACCGCACCCCAGACCAGCGCATCATCCTGCTCTCCGCCCAGGGCCGCAAGTTCGACCAGGCCGCCGCCCTCCGCCTCCGCAACTATAAAGAGCTCCTCCTCATCTGCGGCCGCTACGAAGGCGTCGACGAGCGCGTCGCCGAACACCTCGCCGACGAGGAACTCTCCATCGGCGACTACGTCTTAAGCGGCGGGGAACTCGCCGCCGCCGTCGTCGTCGACGCCGTCGCCCGCCTGCTGGAAGGCGTCGTCGGCAACCAGGACTCCGTCCTCTACGAGTCCTTCACCTCCCGCCACCTCCTCGACTGCCCCCAATACACCCGCCCCGCCGATTTCCGTGGCTGGAAAGTTCCCGAAACGCTCCTGTCCGGCAACCACGAACAGATCCGCCGCTGGCGCGAGCAGGCCGCCCTCGCCAAGACTACAAAAAACCGTCCGGATTTATTACAATAGAGGTTCACTTCGTTTCCCCCTGAGGCTTCCCCATGCAAACCGCGCTGTTGACCAAGACTGAGAATGCGAATAAGCGCACGGATATCGTCGATTTCCGTCCTGGCGACACGATTCGCGTACACGTGAAAATCAAGGAAGGCGAAAAAGAGCGCCTCCAGGCTTTCGAAGGTACCGTCCTCGCCCGCAAGAACCGCGGCACAATGGGCGAAACCATCACCGTCCGCAAGATCAGCTTCGGGCAGGGCGTCGAGCGCATCTTCCCCCTCCACGCCCCCGTCATCGACCACATCGACTTCGTTCGCACCGGCCGCGTCCGCCGCGCCAAGCTCTACTACCTGCGCGAGCTCCGAGGCAAGGCCGCCCGTCTCCGCGAGCGCGAGTAAGGCACGGGCTTACCACATGCCCGGGCAGGCGCGAAGCCGCTGCCGGAATACCTTTGAACGCAAAGCCGCTCAAGCCGGCTACCAGCGCGTCGCCGGCGCCGACGAAGTCGGCCGCGGATGCCTCTTCGGCCCCGTCTTCGCCGCCGCCGTCATCCTCTCGCCCAACCACCCCATCCCGGGCTTGAACGACAGCAAACAACTCACCCCCGAAACCCGCCAGTCCCTCGCCATCCGCATCCGCGAACGCGCCCTCGCCTGGTCCATCGCCGCCGTCGACGCCTTCGTCATCGACCGCATCAACATCCTCCAAGCCTCCCGCCTCGCGATGAAACGCGCGATCGAAACCCTCCCGTCCCCCTGCGACTACATCCTCTCCGACGCCGTCTCCATCGACCTTCCCCTTCCCCAACTCGCCCTCATCGAAGGCGACGCCCGCTGCCGCTCCATCGCCGCCGCCTCCATCCTCGCCAAAACCGAACGCGACGCCTGCCTCGCCGCCTGGGACCGCGTCTTCCCCGGCTATGGCCTCACTCAGAACAAAGGCTACGGCACCGCCGCCCACCTCGACGCCCTCCGCAAACTCGGCCCCACCCCGCTTCACCGCTTCAGCTTCGAGCCCGTCCGCCGCTATTCGCCGCCGGGCTTGCCCATCGGCCTCCCCAGCCAACTCGAAATGTTCGCCGCCGGGAGCGACGCTTGACCACCGAAACCGCACCCCGCTCCCGCTGGCTCCATTCACTCGGCATCCTGCTCTTTGTTCTGTTCTGCTTCGAGCTCGGCCTAATGCTCATCACGCTTCCCTGGATGGACTCCTGGGACCTGAACTGGTTCGCCACCCTGTCGCCCACCCTCCACGACCTCTGGACGAACCCCTACTTCCGCGGCGCTCTCAGCGGCATCGGCGCACTCAATCTCTTCATCGCCATCTCGGAAACCCGCCGCGTGCTCCGCCGCCCCTCTCGCCCCTGACCGTAACCTACTGCTCCGGCAGCACCGGCGTCACCGCCCGGCTCACCGTATCCGGATCGTCCCGTAGCTTCACGTACAGCACCGTCCCGTTCGGCCGCGGCACCGTCAGCGTGTCCTCGGCAAAACCACGCGGAACCGTCACCGCATGAGCAAACTGCGCATCCGAAGCCACCGCCTGCAACAGGTATAGGTTCTTCCCGCTCATCGTGCACGGCGTGTCCGGACTGTCCGGACAACGCACCTCTTTCAACTCCGGCAGCCGCACCAGCGTCGCCAAAGGCTGCCAGTCCCCCGTCGCCCCGTCGCTCGCCACCGCCCGGAAGCGCAACGCCCCGAAACCTGAGGCCCCGAACGCTTTCATCGGATCGAGCGTCGCCATCACCGTCTGCGCATCCTGTAGCGTCAGGCTTCCCTCCGCCACCGTCAGCACCGCGCTCGCCCCGCCCTCCACCAGTCCAACCTCGACCTTCTCGTCCCGCGGAAAAGCCGCCGGCGAATCGGACTTCACCACAAATGACAACTGCCCATTCAGCGGCAATTCGTTCGGATCTTCGAGCCTTATCCCCACTCCCGTCTCAGCCGCTCCGAAAATCACCCGTTTGCTCAGCAATTCCAGCTTCGGCCGCGGAGCCGCCACCGCCGCCGGCACATCCACCTCGCGCCCGTCCTTCAACGTCACCTGCGCCGTAAGCTGATCCGCCGGCCGGATCGCCGCTCCCTCCGCCGACTCGAGATTCAACTCGTCAACATTCCCCACCCGCTGCAACGGGCCCGGCTCAAACGCCACCCCTTCGAGCACCACCTTCGAAACTTCGTCCAGCCGCGTCCCCCGCAGCGTCGCCTGCTTGTCGCCCGCGTACAGCCGGAACTGATCCAGATGCCCCGGCTCAGCGAATGCGCGAAGCTTCACCGCGTCCGGCGACTCGACGCCATACTGCTTCACGAAAATCGTCACCGGCCCCGGCTTGGCGTCCTTGAGCGACACGCTCGCCTCCAGTTCGTCCGGCTTGGCGTTCTTCCATGACGACTCGATCGTCTTCCCGTCGCCGTCCACCACCGTCATGCTCTCCACACACGCCGCCGCGCCCGACTCCAGGTGGATCTTGTCCTCCCGTCCCACCACCAGCGCCGTCTTCTCCGCCACCGGAATCCTCCAGTCCGCGCCGCGCCCGCTGCGCAGCCGGAAGCTCGGACCGTCGAACGGCTCAAAGCCCCACTGCCCGTGCAAAATCCCACCGATCCCCTCATCCAGTTGTCCCGCCGGCAGCGCGTGCGCGTCCACCACAAACCCGCCTTTCACCGCGTCCGGCCGCGCCGGCAACTCCAGCGTCTGCCCCGCCTTCGTCTGAACGTGCAGCGAGTAATCGTGGCCCAGGTTCGTCGCAAACAGCAGCGGCGCCCCGTCTGCGGCAAGCGTCATCTCAGGCTTGTCCACACAGTACGCCTCCTTCGAGTCCACCGCCCTCAGCAGCGGCGGCTGGCTTCTCCCCACCATCGGCAGCGCCGCCACCAGCACCGTCTGCGGTTTCCGGAACGAGGGCGGATTGTTCAGCCGCAGCCGCAACTCGTCTTTCTCGGCCAGCGCCAGCGCCGGCGCGTACTGATACTGCGCCGTGTGAAAACTGCTCATCAGCCGGATCACGTCCATGAACGCGCCCACATAAGGGCTGTAGTAAGCCATGCCCACCGTCGGCGCCATGCTAAGTTGCCCCACCAGGTCCGCACCCGCCCCCGAGGTCAGCGACTCGAGCATCGCCGGATGCTGCCCGTCGTCCAGCACAAGCTGATCCACGCCGTGCATCAGGCATGGCGCCTGTTGCTCGGTCGGCTTATCGAAACACTGCGAATCGAGCTTGATGTTCAAACTCCGCGCCGCCAGCGCCATCTCCTGCTTCAGAGCCGTCTGGTCCGTCGCCGCCGTCTCCCGCACATCGCTCAGGTATCGGTCCAGCCGCATCCGGTCCCGGCTCGCCTGGTTCAAGTCCTGCGCAATCCGCACAAACACGCCCGGCCGCTCCCGCACCGTCGACCGCAGCGTCCGGAAATCCCCGCCCGTCGCCGGCGCCAGCAGAATCAATGCCTGCTGCGCATCGTCCGGCACCGTGACCTCGATCCCCTCCTTGCGCACCTGCTTGCCCCACCCATCGGCCCGCGTGAACCAGTCCTCCGGGGGCGGATTCGTAGGCCCCTGCAAAAACGCCGTGATCAACAAATAATGCGCCGACGAATCCTCCGCAAACAGGGGCTTCAGCCAGATCCTATCCCCCGGCTCCAGATTCGGCACCTCCGAAATCGGCAATGTCCGCCCGCCCCGCGTCACCTGGGCCCGAATCTCCGGACCCGTCAAATCAAACGCCGCCGTACCGGCAAAGCTAAACGGTGTAACTAAACTGATCGAGAATATGACAATTAACGGCCAAGTCCGCCAACCCACCATAGCTTCAGTTTAGATGGCCCCCACCACAAAACCGTTCCGCCTTCCGTCTTCCGGCTCCTGTCTTCTTGCTTACTCCCGCCCCAGCATAAAATGCACCGCCGGCGTCACAATCAGCGACAGCAGCATCGAAGCGGTCACCCCGCCAATCACGGCGATCGCCAGCGGCTGCAGCATCTGCGACCCCGCTCCCCATCCCAGCGCCAGCGGCGCCATGCCCGCCACCGTCGCCAACGCCGTCATCAGAATCGGCCGCAACCGCCGCTCGCCCGCCATCACCATCGCTTCCCGCGGGCTAAACCCTTCCCGCCGGAACTTTCCGTCCGCATCCAGCAGCAGAATGCCGTTCTTGGCCACGATGCCGATCACCATGATCAGGCCCATGAACGACGAGATGTTGAACGTCGTCGAGGTCACCAGCAGCGCCAGGAAAACACCGGAGGTCGACAGCAGCGCCGACGACAGAATCGCCACCGGCGCCGCGAAGCTCCCGAATTCGAACAGCAGCACCGTAAACACCAGCACCACGGCCAGGACCAGCACCGCAATCAAATCGCCGAACGCCTGCTGCTGCTCCTGGTATCCCCCGCCGAACTCCACCCGGATCGCCGGCGGCAACCCGATCGTGGCCAGCGCCTTCTTCACCTCCGCAATGCCCCGCCCCAGGTTGATCCCTTCAAACCGCGCCGTCACCATCGCCACCTGCTGCAGGTTCTCCCGAATCACCTCCGTCTGCCCCGGTTCAATCTGGTAATGCGCCAGCGACCCCAGCGTCGCCGTGTGCCCCGACGAACTCTCGATCAGCGTGCTGTTGATCGAATCGAGCGATCTCCTCACATCGGCGGGAAACCGCACGCGCACCCCGAACGGACGGTCGCCCAGCACCACCGGCGTCGGCGCCGGTTCGCCCTGCAGCATCGCGCTCGCGTCCACCTCAATCTCGGCCGGCGTGAATCCCGCCCGCCCCGCCACCACCGGGTCCACCTGGTACAGCATCGCCGGCCCGCTGATCGTGTTCTCCACCCCATTCAGCACGTCCACGATCCCCGGCTGCTTCTTGATCGCATCCCCCACCCGCGGCGCCCACTCGTGCAGCAGGTTCAAATCCGGATGAAACAGCTTGATCACCACCGGCTCCGGCGCGTTCGTCAGGTCGCCGATCATGTCCTGCGTCAACTGCGCAAATTCGATGTCCAGCGCCGGAACCTGCTGGTTCACGCGCTTGCGCACATCCGCGATCACCTCTTCCACGCTCCGCTTCCGGTCGCGCTTCAGCTTCACCGAAATGTCGCCGCGGTTGGCCTCCGTCACCTGCGCCAGGCCAAGCTGCAGCCCCGTGCGCCGCGACGTGCTCTCCACCTCCGGCGTGTTCTTCAAGATCCGCTCCGCCTCCAGGACCATCTTGTTCGTATCGTCGAGCGACGTACCCGCCGGTGACAAATAGTCGAAGATAAACCCTCCTTCGTCCATCTCCGGCAGCAAGCCGGAATCCAGGCTCTGATAGCAGACATACGACGCGCCCACCAGCAGCACGCACACGCCCGCCGTCGCCCAGCGGAATCGAAGCGCCGTTCGCAGCAGCCGGTCGTATAGCTTCACCGTGTAGCCCATCACCCCGCCGCTCGGCTTCTCCTCGTGCTTGTGCCCCAGCCGCTGCTTGATGAAGAAATGACTCAGCGTCGGCGTCCACGTCAACGCCAGCCCCAGCGACGTCAGCAGCGCCATCGCCACCGTAATCGCCAGCGCGCGGAAAAACACTCCCGTCACACCCGTAATCGAAATCAGAGGAAGAAAGACCACGATCGGCGTCACGGTCGACCCGATCAGAGGCACGCGAATCTCGCGGATCGCGCTCCGGATCGCCTCCGCCCGCGACTGCCCCGCGTCCCGGTGCAGCACGATGTTTTCCACCACGACAATCGCGTCGTCAATCACCAGCCCCACCGCCGCCGCCAGCCCTCCCAGCGTCATCAGGTTGAAGCTCTCGCCAAACACCTTCAGCGCAATCAGCGTCAGCGCAATCGTCGCCGGAATCACCAGCCCCGCCACCAGCGACGTGCCCCAGTCCCGCAAAAATAGAACCAGGATCAACGACGCCAACACCAGACCGATCAAAATCGCGTCCCGCACGCTCTTGATCGAGTCCTCCACCAACTCGCTCTGGTCGTAAAACGGCTGTATCTTCACACCCCGCGGCAGATCGCGCTTGATCTGCTCAATCTCGGCACGAACCTCGCGCGCCACTTCCACCGTGTTGCCGTCCGGCTGCCGGTTGATATTCAGCAATACGGCGGGCTTCCCGTTCGCCGTCACGATCGTGTACACCGGCATCACCGATGGCCTCACCCGCGCCACGTCCCCGATCCGCACCGGCAGCCCCGCCGGCGTATTTTTCACCACAATCTGCGACAGCCCCTCGCTCGTCTTCACCTGCCCGCTCACCAGCCCCAGCACGAGCTGATGATTCTGCTCGAACAGCCCCGGGGAATCGATCATGTTGCTCTGGCCGAGCGAATTGAGCAGATCCGTCACCGTGATGTTGGTCCGCAGCAGCCGCGCCGGATCCGGTTCCACCGCAAACTCCGGCACCTGCCCGCCCTGCACCACCACCGTCGCCACGCCTTTCTGCCGGTTCAGCCGCGGTTTCACTTCATACGTCGCCAACTCCCACAGCCTCGTCTGCGGCACCGTGTCCGACGTCATGCTGTATCCGACAATCGGAAACGCCGCAAACGTCAGCCGGTTCGCCACCAGCTTCGTCGTCGGCGGCAGGCTCTGCTGCGCCCGCGCCAGCGCCGCGTTCACCAACTCGAGCGTCAGGTACATGTCCACGTTCCAGTCGAAGAACAGGTCGATCTCCGCCGCACCCCGGCTCGTGGTGGAAAGCACCAGACGCAGTCCCTGCACGCTCCGCAGCGCATCCTCGAGCGGACGCGTGATCACCACTTCCATCTGGTTGATCGGCATCACGCCGTTGTCCGCACCCACGACAATCCGGGGAAAATCCGTTTGCGGAAATACTTCCACCGGCAGGGAGAACGCCAGGAAAATCCCAACCAGCACCAACGTGACAACAACGAAAATGATCGGCTTGGCGTGCCGTCCGGTCCAGTGCTCGCTCTCCACCGCCTCTCCGGCAGCCACGCGCTCGCCCGGCCTATCGATCATCCTTGGCCGCTCCTCCCTTGCCCTCCGCACCGCCATCGGCCGTCTCCGCCACTCCGATCCGGATCTTCGCTCCGTCGTCCAGCCCGATCCCGCCCGCCACGATCACCTTCTCCCCCGCCTTCAGCCCCGAAAGAATCTGCGCCTGCTCCTCATTCCGGATCCCTACCTCCACCTTCCGTTCGTGCGCCGCGTTGTCTTCCCCCGCCACCATCACCGACATATCGCCTTCATGGGTCGCCAAAAGCGCCGTCGCCGGCACCAGCAACGCATCCTTCACCGTCCCGGCGTAAATCTCCACGCGCGCCGCCCCGCCCGGCTTCAATTTCTCCCCGGGGTTCGGCCCCTCCGCCCAAACTTCCACCGTTGTGCTGTTGGCGTTCACCGCCGGGCTGATCACCGTCACCTTCCCTTCCGTCTGTCCCTCCGCCGTTCGAATCACCGCCTTCATCCCCAACCGGAGCAGCGCCGCGTCCCTCTGCGCCACGTTTACCTTCGCAATCACGCTCGACAAGTCCATCACCGTCATCAGCGGCGAGCCCGACGATGCCATCTCGCCCGGATACAACGGCCGGTCCGCAACCAGACCGCTCACCGGGCTCCGGATCTCGGAATAGCTCAACTGCGCCTCCGCCGCCTCATACCGCGCCTTGGCCGCGTCAAGCTGATCCTGCGCGCTCTGCGTCTGCGCCTTCCTTCCCACGCTCATCAGCGTCTGCAGTTGCTTGGTCGCCTGCGCGTATTGGCTCTGCGCCTGCGCGTACGCCACGTTGGCCTCGTCCACCAAGCGCCGCGCCAGCGCCCCCTGCTTGTACAGGTCCAGCCGGCTCTCATACACTTTCTTCGCCGCGTTGAGAGCCTCTTTCGCCGCCGCGACATCCGACTGCGCCTTGTTGATGTCCATCGGCAGCGAACCGGCCGTCACGTTTTGGTAGGACGTCTGCGCCTGCTCGTACATGCTCTTGGCTTCCCCTACCGCCGCGCTCAAATCCCGGTTCTCCAGCACCGCCACCACCTGCCCCGCCCGCACATGGTCGCCACGGTTCACCAGGAACTCCCGCACCGGGGCGCTGATCTTCGGAGTGATGCCCGACTGATGAATCGGATAAAGCAGACCCTCCGCCGTCACCACCCGCTCAATCGAACCCACCGCCGCCGGAGCCACCTGCACCGGAGCCGCCGCATCTACATCCCGTACATCCGGCCGCGAACACCCGCTCAACACAACGATCCCCACCACCGCCGCCAACCAAGCCATCCTCATCCGTGCCATCTCCTGATTCCTGGCTCCTGCCTTCCGCCCCTAACTCCCCGTCAACGTCCTCAGCACCGCCAGCGCTACCTGGTAGCGGTTTAATCCATCCGCGTACGCATCCCGCGCCGTGGCCAGCGTCCCTTGCGCGTCCGTCACCTCCAGCGCCGTCGCCTCGCCCCCCTCATAGCGCAGCACGGTCAGCCGC
>JAKAJI010000371.1 GCA_021813825.1 Acidobacteriota bacterium
CGTGTCGCCGATATGCGCGCCCAGCCGCAGCAGCACGTCTTCGCCCACCGCAATCGTGTGATCGTTAAGCAGGCTCGCCAGCGGTCGCGCCGGGTCCAGCGTCACGCTGCCATAGAAAGGGTAAACCGCCGGATCCACCGCCTTCGCCGATACCATCGCCGGAGCCTGGCTCCCCGGCGCCAGCAGCATCGTCAGCGTCTCGGTCACCTGCGTAAACCGCGCCCCGCGCCGCTCCAGTCCCGCCACCACCGCCATCTGCGCTGCCGTCGGCACCGAAAACTGCCGCACCGAAACATCGGCCGCCATCAACGCCCGCGCCCGCAAGGAAAGCATGTCGCGAAACGCCACGCTGAATCCCCGCACGCCCGTCAGCGACCCCACCCCCGCCGCCACCGCCAGCATCACAAAAGCAAACTTCGCCGGTGAGGCGCGCAACTCGCGCCAGGCAATCTTCAGCGCGGTCAGCCAGAACTCAGCCATAGGCTCACACCGCCGTGCCGGCGCGCAGCTCATCCGCCGCAATGCGCCCGTCCACCAGCGTAATCACCCGGTCGGCTTGTGCCGCCAGGTCCCGGTCGTGCGTCACCAGAATCAGCGTCGTTCCCTCGCTCCGGTTCAGCGCCGTCAGCAGGTCCAATACGTGCCGCCCGTTGGCTGAATCCAGGTTCCCCGTCGGCTCGTCCGCCATCAGAATCGGCGGACGCACCATGAACGCCCGCGCCAGCGCCACCCGCTGCTGCTCGCCGCCGGAAAGCTGGATCGGATAATGATCCCGCCGGTCCTGCAAGCCCACGCTCGCCAGCAACTCGCGCGCCCGCCCGAGACCGTCCCGCCCCCCGGTCAGTTCATGCGGCAGCAGCACGTTCTCTTCCGCCGTCAGCGTCGGAATGAGTTGATACGACTGAAACACGAACCCAATCTTGCGGCCGCGCACGCCCGCAAGCGTGTCTTCATCAAGCCCCGTGATGTCTTCCCCATCGAGCACAATCCGCCCGCTCGTCGGCGTGTCCAGCCCCGCCAGCAGGCCCAGCAGCGTGCTCTTCCCGCTCCCCGAGGCGCCCATGATCGCGACAAACTGCCCTGCCGGTACCGAAAAGTCGATGCCGCGCAGAATTTCCACCCGGTGCGTGCCGCTGTCGATGGTCTTTGTGAGCCCGGAAACGTCGAGAATGGGGCGCGAAATCGACATCAGGGGCGTCTGCTCTTTATTATGGCATCAGTGCCGCGGACGCTCTTTTTTCTTTCGCTTTTCTCTCTCGCCGCCTGCGCCCTCGCCGCGCCTCCCGATTCCCGGCCCCGCATCGTCGTCTTCGGAGACAGCCTCAGCGCCGGCTTCGGCGCCGGACCCGGCCAAAGCTTCCCCGATTTTCTTCAAAAAGATCTCGACAAAGCCGGTTATCGTTACCGCGTCGTCAATCAAGGCGTCAGCGGCGACACAACTTCCGACGGCGTCACCCGCCTCGCCGCCGCCATCGCCCAAAAACCCGCCATCGTCATCCTCGAACTCGGTGGCAACGACGGCCTGCGCGGCATCCCGATCGAAAAGTCAAAACAAAACCTCGATGAAATGATTCGCCGCCTCAAGGCCGCCCGTTGCCGCATCCTCCTCGCCGGCATCACCCTCCCGCCCAACTACGGCCCGGACTACATCAAGCCCTTCCAGCAGATGTATCAGGATCTCGCCGCCCAATACCATCTGCCTCTCATCCCGTTCCTCCTCGCCGACGTCGTCTACGCTCATCCCGAACTCATGCAGCATGACGGCATCCACCCCACCGCGAAGGGCAACGAAATCGTGGCCCGCACCGTACTCCGCAAGCTCGAACCTATGTTGAAGAAATGACCGGCCAGGCCTTCCCCATCCTCGCAGCCGAAGTAACTTCCTGCCGTAAGTGCCCCCGCTTGGTCCGCTACCGTGAGCGTGTCGCCCAGGAAAAGCGCCGCGCCTTCCGCGACTGGGAATACTGGGGACGCCCCGTGCCCGGCTTCGGCGACGAACAGGCGCGTCTGCTCATCGTCGGCCTCGCCCCCGCCGCCCACGGAGCCAACCGCACCGGCCGTATGTTCACCGGTGACCGTTCCGGCGATTTTCTCTTCCGCGCGCTCTACGAAACCGGCTTCGCCTCCCAACCCGAAAGCACCCACCGCGACGACGGCCTCACCCTCCGCGGCGCCTACATATCCGCCGCCGCGCGCTGCGCCCCGCCGGACAACAAACCCACCCGCGTCGAACTCGCCCGCTGCCGGCCCTATCTCGAGTACGAGTTAGACCACCTGAAACACCTGCGCGTCGTCGTAGCCCTCGGCCGCACCGGCTTCGACGCCTATCTCTCCATCCTCAAGGACCGCGGCCTCATTGCCTCCCGCGCCCCCTTCCGCTTCGCCCACAATGCCGCCCACACAACCGGCGCGGGCACGCCGGCGTTACTCACCTCCTACCACCCCAGCCAGCAAAACACTTCCACCGGCCGCCTCACCCTCGAAATGCTAACCGCCGTCTTCGCCCGCGCCCGTTCGATCATCAACGCCCGAACTTAGTGCTCATCCTTTCCCGGGCAGCACCGGTACTCCTGCGACTTATCGAGTAAGTCGATCTGCCGCTGCAGCAGCTTATTCCGCAACTCCTTCTCATCCAGTTCAAGCTGAATCCGCCGCTGCAACTCCGGTTCGCACGTGTCGCACTCGTCCAAACACCCCTTCACAATCACACCGGGCGTCGGCAAACACGACTCGCTGATCACCTCGAACGACTTCTGCGCCGCCGGCGCAACCCCACCGCCCACCGCCGTCAGCAAACCCGCGCTCACCAAATTCTTGTCCACCTGCTCGAGCGCCGCCTTGCGAACCGCGTCCGGCAGCGGCACAGGAAAAGCTTGCAGCGCGGTCAGATTTAAGACCGTCGTCCCGGCTACCGCCGCGCCTGCAAAATTCTGCCGTGCGTTCGCCGCCACGCTGTCCCGCCCAATCTGCTCCACCGCAACCCGGTTGGCCTGCGTCGCCAGCACCGTCGCCGGAATCACGCCGATCTGCCCGCGCGAAACGGGCGGATTCAGCGTCACCCCCGTCGGCGCCGCCGGATCGTCCACCCGCCGCTCGATCGCTTCGAGCGTGATCTTCACAATCTGCTTCCGATTCAGCCGGTAGAAATAGTACGTCACCGCATGGCACTGGTTCTGGTTCGAAAACTCGCGCGACGAAGCTTCATATTGATCCTCCGACTCAGTCTGGATATGCGTCCGCGTCGCCACCTCCCCGATCGACAGCGAAGCCGCGGCATGAGTCGCTTGAACCGACTGCGACGCCGAAGCCGTAGCGTGCGTATGAAGCTGCCGCAGAAAGTCCGAAGTCGACTGCCCGCTGTGCGATCCGCTCGCGTTCGTGTCCGCGCTCGCCGAGAAAAACCCCAGCGACCCGCTCGCCCCACCCTGAAAATCCCACTTCCCACTCTCCGAATTCGAACTATGCGCCGAATCGGTCACTGACAAATCCGACATCGAGTTCTGCATCGCCGCCATGAAGTACCGGTCTTCCGATAGTTGCTCGTCCCGGTAACTCAAGTTCGTCGAACTGTCGAACGTGAACCTTGTCCGCCGGTCCGTCGTCGCCAGCTTCACTTTCTCTCCCGGCAGAAGCGTGATCGTGTGGATCGGATCACCCAGAAACAGCGGCCCCGGGCACCGCGTCAGCCGCACGTGCAGCGTCACCTCCACGTTCACCGTCACCGGCCGCCCCGCCACATCGTTCACCTGCACCCGATGCGGCAGACGATACCGGAAGTCCAGCACGTCGCAGCAAATCTCGTTGGAAAGAACAGGACAACAGTCGCTCGGCGCAGGCGTCTGCGCCGTTGGCTTCGTCATCGTAGTTGACATCGAACTTACACCTCCTCAAGGTTGTGGCTTGCGGCCTTCGGCTCGCCTGGCCCCCTTCGCTAAGTGCCATTCCTCGTTCCCGCGTTTCAGAGACCGATCGGGCTAGAACCATTCACTTAGCTTCCATCTGGGATTGGTCCATTTCTTCCCGTCACGCATCGGTATTTACTTACTTCCTGAAACGTGACCTCACCGGCACTCACTAAGCCTTGGAGAGAGGGCCACCGTTTGGGTCATCCACAATCAGACCCAGGGTTTTCCCAGAAGCCGCAACTTATCCGGACTTAGGAGGAAAGAATCATGGCAGATCAAAAGGACACCGCCGCAAGCGGTTCCATTCCCATTCAGGTAACCGTAACCCTGCAGCCTTCCGGCAAAGGCGACACGCCGCCGCCCGCCATCGCTTACGCATTCACTGACACCGGCCACTTCATCGGACGCGCCGCCGTCGATGCCAAAGGCTCGGCCACCTTGCAGGTTCCCCGCTATCAGAGCCCGCAAATGGTGCGCGTCGTCGTGGGCCCCGCCGCATCCGAGGCCACAACGGACCAGGCCCCGGCGCTTTCCGACCTCACCCGCCGCGGAGCCCAGGAACAGTTCCTCCGCACCGGACCCGACATCAAGGCTTTGCAGGCGTCCTTCACCGTCCCAAGCGATATCTGGATCTGCTGGATCCGTTTCTGCTTCGTCAAGGGTACGCTCCTCAAGCGGATTTACTCGAGCGGTATCGCCGTCGATTACCCGGTCTGCGGCGCCACCGTCTACGTCTGGGAAGTAGAGCGGATTTATCTGATTCTTTCTAAGTTGACCGACATCCAACTTTCGAAAATCAGCCAGTACTTACTCAATCCTCAGCCGCTCCCGCCCGGTCCTCCGGATCCCACCTTCGAGCGCTTCGCCCGGTTCGGCCAGGTGGAGGTGGCCCAACCAATTTCAACCTTGCAAGAGTTCTCCGTCGCCTCGCCCGAGTTCGAAGCCGCCCATCGTGCCGCGGCCTCGGGAAATCTCGCCAGCCTCCGGCAGGCGCTCCTGACCGTGAACGAAGCCGCCATACGCTACATCCTTTGCATACTCTTTCCCTGGCTCGTCACCAAGCGTCTCATCGCTACACTCACTACGGATCGCTGCGGGCAATTTCAAGG
>JAKAJI010000372.1 GCA_021813825.1 Acidobacteriota bacterium
AGCACATTCGTCAGATCGGCGGGCCGGCCGGAGCCCGGTGCTGTCGCCCGCACCGGAACCTTGGCCGCCATGGCCGCCAGGCTGGCGGGTTGTCCCGCGGGTCCGGCCGCCGGTACGCGCTCGGCCGGAGCCAGCCCCGGAGGCCCTGCGGCCATTCCGGTTGCGTCGGCATAGAGCGGCTGCGTAAGCACCAGCGTCATCTCGCTTCCCGGCGCGTAGTAAATCTCGGGTTCGGGGAGTTCGGTAATCAAAGACTTCAGGATCCAGTCGGCCACGAGGGCGTGCGGATCCCAGTCGATTACGGCGCGGATGTAGCCGCTCACGCGGTAGCAGAGGCTGCCGGTGGCCCGCACTCCGAGGATGCGTCCTTCGCGATTCACTCGTTCGCGGCCATTGTCCACCGCCTCCAGACGCGTGGCGAGCGGAATGCGCACCTTGCCCGCAGGCGTGACGGCGTCGAAGTTCAGGTCCATAGACGCCGTTTCGTGCCGGATGCCGAGCCCGACCCGGGCGACGTGCCGCACGGTTCCCGTTACGATGCTGCCCGCCGGAATCACGATCTTGCCATTGTTGAGGACCGGGGCGATCAGGACGGCCTGCAGCGGCATTCCGGCGCGGGCGGCGTAAGAACCCACCGCCGATGTCAGGCGGATTTGGAGTTCGGAGCCGGCCGGCGCCTGGCGCAGATTCAGCAGGTGGAGGGTCAACAACACCGGCAGCAACGAGGTCGTCATGCCGGTTGAGCCTCCCGCACGTCCCGGTCGAGCGCCGCGTCATAGGTCTCGTAGAGCGTCTCGAACACCCGGTTCCAGGACTGCCGGCGGGCGCAATCGCGCGCCGCGCTTCGCATCTGCCCTCGAAGCCAATCGTCGATCATCAGCCGCTCCAACCCTTGCGCAAATTCTTCCGCCGAACCCGCCTCGAAGCCTTCGACGCCGTCGCGCACTCCGATGCGCCCGCACGCCGGCGCCGAAGCCAAAACGGGAACGCCGGAGGCCATCGCCTCGAGCAATACCAGCCCGAACGTGTCGGTTGCCGACGGGAACACGAACGCGTCCATATCGGCGAACGCCTGTGCCAGGGCGTCACCACGAAGGACGCCTGCGAACTCCGCCCGTTTCAAGTGCGTGCGCAGCCATCCCCGTTCGCTCCCCTCGCCGAGCAGAACGACGCGAAAGCGCGAGTGCCCCCGCGCCTCGATTCGCCGCTCGATTTCGGCGAGCATCCGTACGCCTTTTTCCGGTGTCAGGCGCCCGGCATAGCCGATGGTGAACACGCCGTCGTTCCGGCGGCGTCGCGCCGGCGAGAACATCTCGCAATCCACGCCGTGGCCCAGCCCGAAGACGGAGCGCCCGGTTCGCTCGGCGAGCATCTCGCGGGCCGCCTCGTTCGGCGCCAGCAGGAAGCGCCCCAGACGGTAGAAGCGCGTCAGAGCGTCCAGGCTCCACTTTCCTGCCAGGTCAGCGGCCTTCGTCCGGAGCCCGTGCGGAATGTATCTCAACGTACTTTTCAACCGCATGGCCGCGTATTCATGCAGATTTGTATGCCAGGATACGGCCAGCGGGATTTGGAGCGAGTGGGCAACCCAGAAACCCAGGACGCCGAGGTCGCCCGGACCGGTGATCTGGATCAGGTCCGGCCGAAACGCTTGTGTGGCCCGGGTAACACTTTTCTTGAAGCGAACCAGCAAGGGATCGCAGCGAAGTTCATGGTCGAGGGAAAACGAAGCCAAGCCGCGCTTCAGCTCATAAAAGGTGACGCTCCGCTCCTGCCTCGTGCGGGTTTCGTTTCCTCCGAACGCACAGAAAAAAGGCAGGTTACGGGATGCGGCAAAGTTTAGGAAACGCTGCGACACCGTTCCGACACCATTCGCCTCGAGCAAGGAGTCGGTGAATAAGGCGACTCGCAGCGGGGAGATCACCCAGCCGCCTCGGTGACAGGATTCGACGTCTTTGGGTTCCCGATACCCCAACCAGCAGGGTAAACCCACGGAACCCCTTGGGATTTCACCGACATCGGGAGAGCGACCACCCGAAAATCATATCACGGCGATATCGGTGTAGTATGAGAACACTATCGGCCGGAGCAAGATTTTCTGAATTCCGTCGCGGTGATCCCGGATTGCCTCCGTGTCCCGTCATCTGCCAAACTCAAGACTGATGCTCCGTCGCCGTCGAGCGGCGTGCCGCGCGGCGGTTGGCGTGGTACTGCTGCTCTCCCTTTCCTTGCCGCCTCTGGAACTGCTGGCGGCCGAACCTGGGCCCACGGCCCCGTTCACCAAGCAAGCGGAAACGCTGCAGTACTCCGTGCAATGGCGTGTGTTCAACGCGGGCGCGGCTACGCTGCGTATCACACCCGACGGTGTTGCCGAGCACCCCCGCTGGCGCTCTAACGTTCACGTGGAGTCTACGGGCGTCATCGCCGAGTTCTTCCGCTTGAGCGACGACTACGAGGTGAACCTGGAGGACAACTTCTGCGCCCTGGACAGTCATCTGCAAGCGTTAGAAGGGAAACGCAGCCGCGAGACGCACGTAACATACGACCGGGCCAAGGGCATGGCCAGCTATGTTGAGCGGGACCGGATCAAGAACGTTGTGCTCCATTCCGTCCAGACACCGATTCCGGACTGTGTGAGCGACGTGGTCGGTGGCCTCTACCGGCTTCGCGCGCTTCAGTTGGATGTAGGGCAGACTACGCATCTGCCCATGTCGGACGGGAAGAAGGCCGCGCAGGTGCGCATCGAGGCGCAGAGCAGGGAAGATGTGGTCACCAAACTCGGCCGCTTCAAGACCATCCATTACGAAGCGGATCTTTTCAACGGCGTGCTTTATAAACGCAAAGCGCACGTCGACTTCTGGTTGAGTGACGACGCCCGCCGCCTCCCGGTGCAAATCCAGGTGCGTCTGCCGATCTTCATCGGCACGATCACATTGCAGTTGGAGAAGGAAGCTCAGGGATGATACTGGCCTCGATGGCAGCGGCGGTCCTGTTGGCGCAGGCTGCCCCCGCTCCCAGCGCGCTGCTGTCGAATTCGGCGCGCGAGACGCTTTACAAGCGAACCGTGCAACTGATGGAAGCGGCCACGGTGGCTACGCCGGAGCTGGCTCGTGCCGGAGCGCCGCTCATTGAAGATGCACGCCAGGCGGTTGTCAATCTGCACGCCCAAGGCTGGAACGAATCCTACGACTATCGCTTCGTCACCGCGGTCCGCATTTTCCTGGAACTTGCCGACGCCGTGCCGAAACCCTTCCCGTTCCCGGAAGCCGCTCGCGCGCAGATGACCGAGTTGCGCGACAACCTTCTCCGCGCGCAGGCCAGCTTCACGGCGGCGCTTGATCATCAGGCGCGGAGCCTCCACAGCCCGGATCCGGCCGACCTGGCGCGGTTCGTCGACGACAACATCCGTCTCGGCCCGCCCAAGCCAGGCAATGCCCGCGTGGTTTTCTTCGGCGACAGCATCACCGATTTCTGGCGCCTGAACGAGTATTTCCCCGGCCGCGATTTTCCCAACCGCGGCATCTCCGGCCAAACCACGGGTGAGATGCTGCAGCGATTTCAGGCCGACGTGGTCAGCCTGCAGCCCGCGGCGGTAGTGATTCTGGCCGGAACCAACGACATCGCGCGCGGCGTCCCGCTCACCGCGATCGAAGCGAACCTGACGTCGATGTTCGAGCTGGCTTCGTTCAACAAGATCCGCGTGATCATGGCCAGCCTGCTTCCGGTGAACGACTTCAACCGGGCGAAAGACCCCAACTATGAGCGCAGCGCGCTCCGCCCGCCGGCCACGATTGTGCAACTCAACGACTGGATCTCGCGCCTGTGCCGCGAGAAGGGCTGCACGTATCTCGACTACTACTCGAAAATGGTGGACGCCCAGTCGCGGCTTCAAGCTGGCCTTTCCGACGACGGCCTGCATCCCAACAGCAGCGGGTACCGGATCATGGCGCCTCTGGTCGAGGACGCCATTACGCGCTCACTCGGCCCGGCGCAACCGGCCCGGCGCAAGCGGCGTCTTCCGTTCTAAACTGAATGCGGGAACCGAAAGAGTTCGTAGCCTGTCGCGGCCGCGCCCGTTTGCGAGCGGGGAGCAATCCGCGGTCACCTTTCGGCCGCCCGCCGCATCTTCTTAGGGAGAGAGCGAGATGATGCGCTTGAAGCCATTCGGGATCTGTGCGGTGATTCTGGCGTGCGCCGCCTATGGCGGCTCGGCCGGAACCCCGCTCAGCGTGGCCAAGCTGACGGCTTTCTTGCAATCTTCGATCAACCTCAAGATGTCCGACAAGGACGTCGCCCAGTACCTGAAAACGGTCCGGCTCACCGACAAGCTCGACATGAGTAAGGTGGAGGAGTTTCAGGGGCTCGGCATCGGTCCGAAATCGATAGCCATCCTCGAGCATCTCGCCGAAGAGTCGGCGTCGCTGAAGGCGCCGCCCCCACCCCCGAAAGCCGCTCCGCCTCCGCCGCCGATGCCGCCGCCGGACTCGATCGAGCAGGCCAAAATCATCGAGGCCACCCGTGAGTACGCCCAAAGCTACACCAAGCAGCTTCCCAACTTCCTTTGCGTCGAGGTGACCCGCCGGTATTACGATCCCTCCGGTTCCGATAGCTGGGGGCTGCTCGACACGATTACTTCGAAGCTGA
Source organism: Acidobacteriota bacterium (assembly GCA_021813825.1). Classification (GTDB taxonomy): domain Bacteria; phylum Acidobacteriota; class Terriglobia; order Bryobacterales; family Bryobacteraceae; genus JAJYKC01. Next base: position 4,642 of record JAKAJI010000372.1, read on the forward strand.
CGTATTTCGACCAGCAGGAAAAATACGACGTCATCAACGTCACCAACCATCCGGACGACGTGCCTCTGGACCGCCTGGGCGGCGTCATCAGCCGTGGGGAATTTGGCTCTCAGATGAAGGAAATCTTTGAGCCGCACTCTCACACCAGCTTCCAGTGGGCCCGCTGGGCGACTCTTCGCGGACGCCTCCACTACGTCTTCGCCTATCAGGTTCCGCAGGAGTACTCCGAGTACAGCATGGAGGCCGAGGGCCACATGCGGATCGTTCCCGGCTACAAGGGAGAAATCTTCGTCGACAAGGACACCGGCGTCATCTCGCGAATTACGCTCGAACCGGTGAACATCCCGGCTTCGTTTCCGGTGACGTA
>JAKAJI010000373.1 GCA_021813825.1 Acidobacteriota bacterium
TCGCATCGCTTATGCCCGCCAGGGCAGAATAGATAGCGCTCATGAAGACTCCTGTTCGCTACTCTCATCGGCCGCCGGCGCGGGTTCTTGAGCGAAAACCGCCTCCGCCATCGCAAACTTCAGCCGGTCGATGTTCTGCCCCGTCGCGCTTGAAATCGCCAAAAATTCCAACCCCTGCTCCGCCGCCAGCTTCCGCACCCGCTCCACCGTCTCCTCGTCCCGCGCCGCGTCGCACTTCGACGCCACCAGCATCATCCGCTTCGCCGCCATCGCCGGACTGAACGACGCAAGCTCCCGCATCACCACGTGAAAATCGTCCACCGGGTCCCGCCCCGAAGCCTCCGACACATCCACCAGGTGCACCAGCAGCCGCGTCCGCTCCACGTGCCGCAGAAACTGCATCCCCAACCCGTGCCCCTCGTGCGCGCCTTCGATCAACCCCGGAATATCGGCCACCACAAACGTCCTCTCGCCCGCTTGCACCACGCCCAGGTTCGGCGTCAGCGTCGTGAACGGATAATCCGCAATCTTCGGCTTCGCCGCCGAAATCCGCGAAATCAGCGTCGACTTGCCCACGTTCGGAAATCCCACCAGCCCCACATCGGCCAGCAGCTTCAGCTCCAGCCGCAGCCTCCGCTCCTGGCCCGGCTGCCCGTCCTCGTGTTCGGTTGGCGCCTGGTGCGTCGGCGTCGCAAAGTGCTGGTTCCCCCTCCCGCCGCGCCCGCCCCGCGCCACCACGTACCGGTCGCCCGCATGCGCGAAATCGTGCAGCACCTCCCCGGTCTCCTCGTCGTAAACCACCGTGCCCGGAGGCACCGGCAACTCAATGCCCGCCCCGTCGCGCCCCGTGCGGTTGCTCCCTTCCCCGTGCCGCCCCCGCTCGGCCTTGTGCTCGGGATTAAAACGGAAATGCAGCAGCGTGTTGTAGTGCGGGCTCGCCACCATCACTACGTCGCCACCCCGCCCCCCGTCGCCCCCGCTCGGCCCTCCCCGCGGGACGAACTTCTCCCGCCGGAACGCCACGCAGCCGTTCCCGCCGTCCCCCGCCTTCACCCAAATCCGGACTTCGTCAATAAACATGAAATACCGCGCCCAAAGACACGAATGGCCGCCCGCCTTTCGAGCGCGCGGCCAACGTCAAACCAAAAAATCGAAAAACTACGACACCGCTTCCGCGCGGATGCTGACAAACTTGCCCATCCGGCCGCGGTCGCGAAATTCCACAATGCCCGGCACCTTGGCGAACAACGTGTCGTCCTTGCCCCGGCCCACATTCTCACCCGGCTTGATCCGCGTGCCGCGCTGCCGGACCAGAATCGACCCGCCCGTCACCAGTTCGCCGCCGAACCGCTTCACGCCCAGCCGCTGCGCGTTCGAATCGCGCCCGTTCTTGGAACTGCCTAACCCTTTTTTATGCGCCATGACGTCTCTTCAACCTAAACCAGAATCTCACCCACCGTCACCGCCGTGTAGTTCTGGCGATGCCCGATCGTGCGCTTGTACTGCTTCTTCCGCTTGAACTTGAATACCAGCAGCTTCTCGCCCCGGCCATGCCCGGCGATCGTGCCCTTCACCCGGGCCTGCTTCACCGCATCGCCCGCAATCAATTCGTTCGAATCGCCGAAAACCGCAACCACGCGATCGAACTCCACCTCCTGGCCCGGTTCCCCGGCCAGCGTCTCTACCTGGATCGTATCGCCCGGCGACACACGGTATTGCTTTCCACCCGTCTCGATTACCGCTTGCATATCTCCACCTGATTCTGTCGGTTGCAGCCGAAATTTGATGCGTTAAATGCTGCGTTGAAAGAAGCCGCGTTCGCCTTCGCCCGGAAAGCGCACTACGCCTCCAGCGCGAACCGCCTCAATCTCTTATGTTATCCCGTCCGCGCCCGCCACGCAACACGACCGCGGCGCTGGAGTACTCCAAAGATACTCAGCCTCAAGAACCCGGTAGGCGGCCCCATACCCGCATTGACGAGCATTCGACGGAAGGCTCCAAACGTTCGTCCGTCGTCAATCGAATCGGGATGCCCTCAGCACCTTTTCAGAAGGTGACGAGAAACATCGAAATCCACGGGAATCTGGCGATGCAACCGCAGCGGCGGGAGCTTACAAATTGTGGGCGAACGAGGTAAAGGCGAGGGATGCGGTCCGTCAGACATTCTGGTATAACAGTTATACCTACACGCGATTCCACTTCGATGAGCGGAAAAGCAAACGGTTACGGGCGAACCCCAAGCGCGGGATTGGGTTTGAGGAAGCGCGGGAGATCTTCTCGCATCCCTACTACGTCGATCAGCGATCCGATTTGCCGAAGCAGTACCGTGCCATCGGTTGGGTGGGAGAAAAACTGTACGCGCTCATCTTTGAAGTGCGCGCAGATAACGACGGAGAGTATTACCACCTGGTGACGCTGTGGAGAGCGACCAGGCAGGAGCAACAACTTTATGAAGAGCACTCGTAAACAAAAGAAACCGGTGGAGGCAGAAACCATTGCACGCCTCGCGGATGAGGGGAAAGACGTCTCGCGTTTTTTCACCAACGAAGGCCGCATGATGGGGCCGATCCAGCGCGTGAATGTGGACTTTGCATCGCCAATGCTGGAGGAACTGGACAATGCGGCAAAGGAGCTGAACATAAGCCGTCAGGCCGTGATCAAGACCTTGATCCGCCAAGCGCTTGACCATCATTACCTGGCGGTGACCCATCAGCCTGCCGCGAAACGGCGATAAGCCGGTAGTTCGCGGTTGGGCTTTCGAGTCCCGTGAATGAATCCGGAAAGGTCTGGGGATGCCCGTTCCACGTCGAGCACTTTCCGCCCGCTCGTACAGAGCTAATTCATGTCAATCAAGTGAGACTCCTCAGGCTGCCGTAGAGATGACCAGGTCGATCTACGACGCCGCCGTGATTCATCTCGTTGCAGAACTGCGCAACGCACCCCCACTCGCTTACACCACCTGCCGCTTCCACCCGCCCCGCCGGAACATCGTCACCGCCACCACCGCGAACACCGACGCTGCTATCGCCACCGCCCAGAACACCCCGCCCGGCCCGAACCCCAACGGAAACGCCAGCACCCAGGCCAGCGGCATCTGCAGCGCCCAGTTCGTCCCCAGGCTGATCGCCGTCGGCGTCCACGTGTCACCCGCGCCGTTGAACGCCTGCACCGTCACCATGCCCCACGCGTAGAAAATGTAGCCGTAGCTGATCACCCGCAGCGCCCGCGCCGCCACCACAATCACCCCCGCCTCCGGCGTAAACACGCTCACCAGCGGCCGCGCCATCGTCACAAACCCCACCGCCACCAGCCCCAGAAAAACCATGTTGTACAGCCCCGCCCGCCACGCCGACTGCTCCGCCCGCTCCGGCCTCCCCGCGCCCAGGTTCTGCCCCACCAGTGTCGCCGCCGCGTTCGCCAGCCCCCAACTCGGTAATATCGCGAAAATGAAAATCCGCATCGCCACCGTGTATCCGGCCACCGCCTCGCTGCCGAACGTCGAAACCATCCGCACCAGCACAATCCACGCCGCCATCCCCACCAGGTACTGGAACATCCCTCCCATCGACATCCGCACCAGCTTCCACATCGCCGCCGCCCGTAGATGCAAGTGCCGCAACCCCACCTTCACCCGGCTGCTCCCGCGCACCAGCAGCCAGATCTGAACCGCCACGCCCGTCGAACGCCCGATCGTCGTCCCCACCCCGGAACCCAGCACGCCCAGCCGCGGAAACGGCCCCACGCCGAATATCAGCAGCGGGTTCAAAATCAGGTTCACCAGGTTGCCGATCCACAACACGCGCATCGCCAGCGCCGCGTCGCCCGCCCCGCGAAACACCGCGTTGATCAAAAACAGCAGCATCACCGGAACGCTCGCGCCGTAAATCACCCGCGTGTAGCCCACCCCCGTCCGCACGATGCCGCCCGTCGCCCCCATCAGCCGCAGCACCTCCGGCGCAAACCACGCCCCCGCAATCGACGCCGCCGCCGCAACGATCATCCCCAGCACAATCGACTGCCCCGCCGCATCCGCCGCCCGCTCCGCGTCGTGCTCCCCGATCCGCCGCGACACCATCGCCGTCGTCGCCACGCTCAGCCCCATCGCCACCCCGTACAGCAGCGTCTCCACTGCCTCCGTCAACCCGATCGTCGCCATCGCGTCCGCGCCCAGGTGCGCCACCCAGAACATGTCCACCACCGCGAACAGCGATTCCATCATCATCTCGAGCACCATCGGAATCGCCAGCAGCGTGATCGCCCGCCCGATGCTCACCGCCGTGAAGTCCCGATGCACGTCCCCGCGCAAAGCGTCGGCGACAGATCGCCACAGCCCGTAATTTTCCTGGATCCCCTCCCTCATGCGCGGTTCCTCCATGGTGACATGCCCACAGACGGCGCCGGCCTCGCTTCAACGGACGGCGCTGAACACCGCCCCGTGCGGAATCGCGCTCCCCTTCCACCCGTCCGGCCAATCGCGCGTGAAATCGATCGATTGCGGTTCGAGCGTCAGCTTTCCCGTCTTCCGGTCGATCGTGGCAAAAAGAGCGCGCGTAAAGAGTCCGCCGTAGCCGGTGATCACCAACCGGTCCCCGCCAGGCTCCACGGCAACCCAGTGCGGAAGATCGTGCGGCCCCAATAGAATGCGGCTCACCTCGTGCGGATGCTCGGGATCGTGCATGTCAAGGCTGACAATGGCGTGCCCGCTCTGCATCGTCTCCACCAGATAATCGCCCACCACCACCGGAACCTCGCACGTCCGATAGCCGAAGTCGTAAATCCGTTCGAGCGACGGATTGTCTCCCTCGAGATTCCGCACCAGGAACAGCCCGCAGTTGAACGTAGGCACCACCACCGTCTTGCCGTCGGCAAGCACGCGCGGCTCCGACGAATCCTCCGCGCCCGCACCCTTCGGCAAGCTCATCGTCTTGACCAGCTTCACATCGGACAACCGCCAGACCTGCGCCACGTGGCTGACTTGCGCCGCCATCATATCGGCGCTGCCCG
>JAKAJI010000374.1 GCA_021813825.1 Acidobacteriota bacterium
CGCTCCGCCCTATCTCCTGTTCACCGCCCTCGGCGCGGACCGTTACTTCGCCTACCAGCTCTCCCTCATCCTCGCCAAAGCCGCCGGCTTCCTCGCCCTCTACGCCCTCTGCCGCCGCCCCTTGCGTCTTTCTTACCCGGCGTCTCTAACCGCCGCCGCCCTCTTCACCCTCTCCAACCCCGCCTATCTCGCTTCCCGCGAACACTGCCAGCTCACCGCCGCCGCCTTCCTCCCCGTCTGCGCCTGGCTCTTTTACCGCTTCTACGACCGCCGCTCCCTCGTCTCCCTCTCCTTGGCCTGCCTCCTCTCCGGACTCCTCTTCACCACTTGCTTCTACATCGCCTGGCTCGCCGGCCTCGCCCTCTTACTCGCCGCCGCGTGGCTCTACTTACTACACTTACCTGCCTCACTTACCTGGCCAAAGAAGCTTTCCCACTTACTAACTCGCCCCAACTTACCCGCCCTCGCCGTCGCCGCCGTCTCCCTCGCCCTTCCCTTCGCCCTTTGCCTCGCCATCTACTTACCCGCCCTCGCCCACACCGGCGGGCGCACCTTCGGCGAAGCCTTCGTCTATCTTCGCGCTTGGCCCGAACTCCTCGACCCCGGCCCGAATAACCTCGCCTGGGGCGCCCTCGCCGCCCGCCTTTTCGATCCTCTCCGCCCCCGCACCGGTGAATTCGGCTACGGCCTCACGCCCCTGCTCGCCCTCGCCTTCCTCTACTCCGCCTTCGCCCATCGCCGCAACAAACCCCTCGCCGCCCTCTCACTCGCCGCCGCCTCGCTCAGCCTCCTCACCGTCCGCTACGGCCACCACGCCCCCTGGTGGTTCGTGTTCCACTTCCTCCCCGGCGCCGTCGCCCTCCGCGTCCCCGGCCGCGCCATCCTCGTCTCGATTCTCCCCATCTCGATCCTCGCCGCCGCCGCGCTCGACTCCCTCACCCAACGCCTTCCCCGCCGCCTCGCGATCATCCTCCCTGCCCTCCTCGCCGCCGCCCTCCTCGCCGAGCAACTCAACACCGTCGATCAAACCGGTATCTCCCGCGCCACCGAACACTCCCTCATCGACGCCTTTCCCGCGCAAGTCCCCGCAGGCTGCCAGGTCTTCTTCGCCCTCGACCCCACCCGCACCGATAAACCCGCGCAAGTCGACGCCGCGCTTCTCGCCCGCCGCGTCAACCTCCCCACCCTCAACGGCTACTTCAGCTTCCTCCCGCCCAACTGGTACCTCATCACCACCGACCCCTCCTACCCCAACCAGGCCGTCAACTACGCCTTCCAACTCGGCTTCCACCAAAACCTCTGCGAAGCCTCATTCCCAACGCATCGCTTCCTTCCCGTCCCCATCACCCCCGGCGCACCTTACTCCGGCCAAACCCTCCGCTTCGGCCTCGAAGGCGACTCGCAACCCTATCAATCCCTCGGCTGGAGCTACGCCGAACACGGCGCCACCTGGACCATGGGCAGCGACGCCACCCTCTACCTCCAACTTCCTCCCTCCTTCGCCGCCACCCACCTCCGCTTCTCCTTCCTCGCTTACACTCCCGCCCAGCACCCCTCGCTTCCCTTCTCCATCGAAATGAACGGCACGCAACTCGGCGCCTTCACCACCTCCGCCGCCGCGCCCCTCTCCCGGCTCGACATCCCCGTCCCGCCCGCGCTCCTCCGCCCCCTCACGCGCATCGACTTCCTCACGCCCAACGCCGTCTCCCCCACCTCGCTCGGCCTCTCCGACGACCTCCGCCGCCTCGGCCTCGCCCTGCGCACACTGAGCCTCACGCCATGACACGCCACCCGCAACGCGCCGGCCTACTTCAGCTCACTCAGCTTTTTCTGGATTTCCTTTGCGTTCTTGGCGTCGGGATTCGCGTCCAGGTACTTCTGGTACGCCCGCTTCTCGGTCACCTTGTCGTTGACCTTCTCGGCCGCCTCCGCCAACCGCACGTACGCCTCGCCAAAACCCGGGTTCCACTTCGTGGCTTCCTCGAAACGCCCCATCGCGGCCCGGTAGTTGCCTTTCTTCCAGTAGAACTCGCCCACCTTCAGTTCCTTCTTGGCCTGCACCGGGTTGAACGCGTAGTCGGTCTTCGGCTTCAGGTCCTCGTCCTCTTCGGCCGGAACCGCGTACTTTCCATCCGCCGGAGCCGCCGCGGCCGCGTCGCCCTTGGCGGGCTTTTCGTCCCGCGTTTTCAGCGTCGTGCCCTGCGTCGGAGGCGGAGCCTGCGTCTGCTGCGCCACGAGCGCGCCCGCCAAAGCCACCGTCAGCCACCAACCACGTGCCACAATTCAAGTATATTCTCGATGACAACGCGGGAACATCTCCGCGAAATCGCCTCCCAAGCCCCCCTCTCGCCCGGCGTCTACCTATATAAAGACCCCAGCGGCCAGATCATCTACGTCGGCAAGGCGAATAACCTCCGCGCCCGCGTCCGGAGCTATTTCTCCGACGACCGCCTCGCCGAACCCAAAACCGGCGCCCTCATCGCCGCCGCCGCCGCAATCGACTTCATCGTCGTCGCCAACCCCAAGGAAGCCCTCGCGCTCGAAAACGAACTCATCAAGCGCCACAAACCTCGCTTCAACATCCTCCTCCGCGACGACAAAACCTATCCCTACATCAAGCTCACCGCCGAAACATTTCCTCGCGTTTACGTAACACGCCGCCTGCTCAAGGACGGCGCCACCTACTTCGGCCCCTACTTTCCCGGCAACCTCGCCCACCGCCTCGTCCACTTCATCCACCGCTACTTCAAAATCCCTTCCTGTCACGTCGATCTCACCCGTTCCCACTCCCACCCCTGCCTCGAATACCATATCCACCGCTGCCTCGGCCCCTGCGCCGGCCTCACCACCATCGAAAACTACGCCGCCGCCGCGCAGAACGTCCGCTACTTCCTCGAAGGCCGCCTCAAGGATCTCTCCGCCGAACTCCGCTCCCGCATGGAGGCCGCCTCCGCCGACCTCCGCTTCGAGGAAGCCGCCTCGCTTCGGGATCTTCTGGCCACCATCGAAGAGCGCGAGGAAAAACAACGCATCGCCGCCGCCGAAGGCGCCGACGTCGACATCTACGCCTATTACGCCGAACCGCCGCTGGTCGCCATTAACCTCTTCCACCTCCGCAACGGCCGCATCGTCGAGCGCCGCGATTTCTTCTGGGAAGACCAGCCCGATTTCTCGCCTGCCGAGTTCTTCGCCTCGCTCCTGAAGCAGGTCTACCTCAGCCAACCCTACGTCCCCGCTCTCATCCACGTCCCCGTCGATTTCGAAGAGCGCGCCGAACTCGAAGAGTTCTTAAGCGACAAGCGCGGCCGCAAGTGCGAAATCCACACGCCGCGGCGAGGCGAAAAAAAGGCGATGCTCGCGCTCGCCGAAACCAACGCCCGCCAAAGCTTCGAGCAGCGCTTCCGTGTCATGCGCCCCAACTCGAAGGCGATCCAGGAAGCCCTCCGCGACACCCTCGGCCTCGAAGACCCGCCGCGCCGCATCGAGTGCTTCGACATCAGCCACTTCCAGGGCGACGAAACCGTGGCCAGCATGGTCGTCTGGGAAGACGGCCGGATGAAGAAGTCGGACTACCGCAAGTTCCTCATCAAGACGGTCGAAGGCATCGACGACTTCGCCTCCATGCGCGAAGTCGTCACTCGCCGCTACTCCCGCCTCCAGCAGGAAAACAAGCCGCTCCCCGGCCTCATCCTCATCGACGGCGGCATCGGCCAACTCCACGCCGCCGCCGATGCCCTCGACTCGCTCGGCATCCTCAACCAACCGCTCGCCTCCATCGCCAAGCGCGAAGAGATCATCTACGTCTACGGCAACGAAGACGAACCCATCCAACTCGACCGCTTCTCCCCCGTCCTCCACCTCATTCAGACCGTCCGCGACGAAGCCCACCGCTTCGCCATCACCTTCCACCGCGGCCGCCGCGCCTCCGCCCGCATGACCAGCGAACTGGCCTCCATCCCCGGCGTCGGCCCCAAGACCATCGCGAAACTCCTCCGCGAATTCGGCTCCCCGGACCACGTCCGCGCCGCCTCCGAAACCAGCCTCGCCCGCGCCGCCGGGCCCGCTGCCGCAAAACGCCTCCGCGCCTTCTTCGAGCAAACAAGCCCTGTCCAGCCAGAAAGTTATACTGAAAAATGATGCACGAATCGGCGATATTCTGGCTCCGCGTCGCTGCCGTGCTTTACTCCGTCGGGCTCGTCCACGCCATCCTGGTCCTGGTGAAGCGGAAAACGGTTCTGTTCCGCTATGCCCAGCCCGCCTTCACCGCCGCCGCTCTGTTCCACTTCGTCAGCATCGTCGAAACCACCATGGCCACCGGCCGCCTCCCGGTCGATAACTTCTTTGAAACCGTCTCTTTCTGCGCCCTGCTCATCTCCGGCGCCTATCTCATCCTCTACTGGCGCTACCACTTCGCCTCTCTGAGCCTGTTCATCTTTCCGCTCGTGTTCCTCATGAGCCAACTCGGCGCCATGGAAATTCCCGTCGCCTCCTGGCCGAATCGAAGCGTCCGCGACGCCTGGCTCCTGGCCCATGTGGCCGCCGTGCTGCTCGGCTACGTCGGTTTGCTCGTCACCGCGCTCGCCAGCATCTTCTACCTCATCCAGGAACGGCAGCTAAAAAGCAAGCGGCCGGAACGGTTCTTCGACCGCCTGCCACCGCTGGCCACGCTCGACAACCTGATCACCAACTCCATGACCTTTGGCTTTGTCTTCATCACCATCGGCGTGATCGCGGGTAGCGCGTGGGCCTTCATCGAATCCGGAACAAGCTGGATCGCCGATCCCAAAATCGCGATCAGCCTGTTCACCTGGGTGTTCTGTTTGCTGATGGTCTTCCTTCGCGCCTCCGCCGGCCTGCGCGGACGCAAGGCGGCGCTGATGGCCATCACCGTTTTGGGCTGCTCCGCGCTGACCTGGGCCGCGCACATCGGGCTGCGCTCCCTGATCCTCCGTTGATGCGATGAAATTCACTGTCACGGGCTTGAGCCATAA
>JAKAJI010000375.1 GCA_021813825.1 Acidobacteriota bacterium
GCTTCCCTTCGTTGTTCTACGGCGTCTTCCCATCGGCAAGCGCGGGCTTCACCATTTGGCGCGGCTTCAACCTGCCCAACATGAGTTCCTACCCCTACAACGAAACGCAAGCCGGTTACGGCATCGACCCGAACGATCGCACCGAGTTCATCTCTCCCCTCGAAATGGACCCGCACGCGCCCCAGCTTCTCTACTACGGCACATACCGTGTCTATCAATCGAAAAACAGCGCCGGCTTGTGGCTGCCGATCTCCGGGGACCTCACCGGGGGCAGCACCAACGACGAAGTCACGGTGATTACCGTCTCCGCGGCGGATTCCAATACCGTCTGGGCCGGCACCAGCAACGGGAAGGTCTGGATGACCTCGAACGCTCTCAGCGCCTCTCCTTCCTGGACAAACCTCACGCCGAGTCTTCCCAATCGCTATGTCACAGGCATTGCGACCGATCCCGGTAACCCCTCGATCGCCTACGTATCGCTCTCCGGCATCCCCGGCCAACAGGACCTCCAGGGCCATGTCTTCATGACCACCGACAGCGGCGCCTCCTGGACCGACATCAGCGGCAATCTGCCGAACACACCCGTAAACTGGCTGGTCGTGGATCCCGACGTCCCCAGCACGATCTATGCGGCCACCGACATTGGCGTTCAGGTGACGACCGACGGCGGGCAATCCTGGACCACGCTCGGCAGCGGGCTTCCGCGAGTTGCCGTCCTCGCCCTGAGGCTTGACCGCGCCAAGCGCGTTCTCTACGCCGGCTCGCATGGGCGAGGAATGTGGTCCATCGCTCTGCCGCTCGGCTCCGGAGGCTCATTGCAGCCTTCTATCGCCTCGCTATCCCCGGCCAGCGTGAACGCCAACTCCGGCGCCTTCACTCTGAACGTCACCGGTTCTAACTTCGCCGCCGGCAGTGTTGTGCTCTGGAATGGCGTCGCCCTTACCTCGAGCGTCACCGACAGCGGTCACATGACCGCGCAGGTTCCGGCAGCGAACGTCACCACGCTCGGCCGCGCCTCCATCACGGTGTTCAATTCCACCGGCGGCTCTTCCAGCCCCGCCGGTTTCTCGATCGGCGGCCCGCCAGCCCTCAATTCCGGCGGCATCGTCAGCGCAGCCGGCAAAACCGGCCAACCCGCCACGGTCGCTCCCGGCGAAATTGTCTCGCTCTACGGCGTCTCAATGGCCGGGGCAACCGGCGAGCCCACCTCTGCTCCGCCGCTGCCCACGACGCTCGGCCAGACCACCGTCATCGAAGACGGCGAAACCATGCCGCTCTTCTTCGTCTCCGCCAACCAGATTAATTTCCAGGTCGGCTGGTATCAGCAGCCCACGACTCCTACGGTCTTCCAGGTCGTCAACGGCGCGCAGCCGGGGAACCAACTCAACTACAACGTGGTCCCGTTCGCTCCTTCGATCTTCTCCACCAACCAACAGGGCAGCGGCCAGGGCGCGATCCTGATTGCCAATTCCTCCATTCTCGCCGCCCCCCTGGGCACCACGTCCAACTCGCGGCCCGCCAACCTCGGCGAGACTGTCGAGATCTTCGCCACCGGCCTCGGAATGGTTGACCAGGTGCAGAACGGGAATCTCAACGACGGCGAACCCGCTCCAAGCAATCCCGTCGCACACACCACCACCACGCCCTCCGTCACCATCGGAGGCATTAAGGCGACCGTCAGCTTCTCCGGCCTCGCGCCCGGCTTCGTCGGCTTGAACCAGATCAACGTCGTCGTCCCGCAGGCTGTCACGCCCGGCAACGCCGTGCCCGTACAGTTGACCATGTACGACAACACTTACTCGAACGGCACGACGTATACTTCTAACACGGTGACGATGGCCGTTCAGTAAGTGAGTTCCTCGCGTATTCTTGTCCGCGCCACCAACTGGGTGGGTGACGCGGTGATGAGTCTCCCGGCGTTGCGCGCCCTGCGCGCGGCCTACCCTGGTGCCCATATCGCGCTTCTCGCCAAGCCGTGGGTTGCCGGCCTTTACGCGCGCGAGCACTTCGCCGACGAGGTGATCCCCTATCCCGCCACAACACTGCCCGACAAGCTTCGCTTCGCCCGCTCCCTGCGCCGGCAGGCGTTCGACACGGCCATCCTCCTGCAAAACGCATTCGAAGCGGCGCTTATCGCGCGCCTGGCCGGGATTCCCCACCGCATCGGTTACAATCGCGATGCCCGCGGTTGGCTGCTGACCAACCCGGTCCGCCCGCCGAAGTCCGGTGAGATTCCTCCCCACCAGCGCTTTTACTATCTTGAACTGCTTCGCCGCGCCGGCATCGTGGACAAATTGCTCCCTTCCGACGCGATCCGTCTGGACGGCGCGGACTCCGCCCGCCACGAAGGACTGGCCCTGCTCCGCGCACGCGGCTTCGAGGGCCCGATCATCGGACTCAGCCCAGGCGCCGCCTTCGGCACCGCGAAGCGCTGGCTTCCGGAACGCTTCGCCGATGCCGCCGTGCGGATCTCACGCCTCCGCAGCGCCTCCGTCGCCATTTTCGGCTCCGCCTCCGAACGCCCTCTCTGCGAAACCGTCGCCGCCCTCCTTGCCGCCGAAGACATCCCCTGCCACAACTACGCCGGTGAAACCTCGCTAGCTGACTACATCAACCTCGCCGCCGCCTGCGACGTGTATCTCACCAACGATTCCGGCTCCATGCACATCGCCTCGGCCCTGGGGGTGCCCACCGTCGCCATCTTCGGCGCAACCGATGCCGATGCCACCGGCCCCACCGGATCCCTGGCACGCATCGTCCGGGAACCGGTGGACTGCAGCCCTTGCCTCCTGCGCACCTGCCCGATCGATCATCGCTGCATGAAGCGGGTCGAGGCCGGCCGCGTCGCCGACGTCGCTCTCGAGCTGATGGGCCAGCCGAACGGCGCCGCCAAGCGGCTAGAATCGTAGGACGGAAAGGGAGGTCCCTCACTTTATGAAACGTTCTGCTGCCATCCTTGCGGCCGTCGTCGCCGCGTTTCTCTTCGGGTTTGCCACACGTGCCTACACCTTCGAGCGTCACCCGGAAATGGCCGCCGCCGAGCGCGCCCTCGACAACGCTTTGAATCACCTCGAACACGGCGCCCACGACTTCGGCGGCCATCGCGTGAAGGCAATGCAATTAACTCGCTCGGCGATCGCCGAAGTGCAGGAATCCTACCGCTTCGACCGCTAACACTGCACGACGTTCACGGCCAACCCCGCCAGCGATGTCTCTTTGTAGTGCGACTGCATGTCGCGCCCGGTCTCGTACATCGTCTTGATCACTTGATCCAGCGAAACCTTGTGCCGGCCGCCCTCGCGCATCGCCATCCGCGCGGCATTCACCGCCTTCACCGCGCCGATCGCATTGCGCTCGATGCACGGAATCTGCACCAGCCCGCCGATCGGGTCGCACGTCATGCCCAGGTTGTGCTCCATCGCGATCTCGGCCGCCTGCTCCACCTCTTCGTTGGTGCCGAACATCGCCGCCACCAGTCCGCCGGCCGCCATCGAGCAGGCCACGCCCACTTCGCCCTGGCAGCCAACTTCGGCCCCCGAAATCGAAGCGTTTTCTTTGTAAAGAATCCCAATCGCGGCCGCCGTCAGGAAGTACCGCAGCAGCGTGTCTTCCGTCATCTCGCCAATGAACTGCCGGTAATAGTGCGCCACCGCCGGAATGATGCCCGCCGCCCCGTTGGTCGGCGCCGTCACCACGCGCCCACCCGCCGCGTTCTCCTCGTTCACCGCCATCGCGTAGACGTTCACCCAGTCCATCGGCGCCAGCGGATCCGACGAACCCTCCGCGCGCAACCGGGCGGCCAGGCGCGGCGCTCGCCGCCGGACTTTCAAACCGCCCGGCAGGATCCCTTCATTCATCAGTCCTCGCTGGGTGCAAGCCTGCATTACCTCCCAGATGCGGAGCACGTGGGCCCGTACTTCCTCCTCAGGCCGCCAGGCCTTCTCATTCTCGAGCACCACGCGCCAGATCGGCAGACCCGCATCCTCACCCATGCGCAGCAGTTCCGCCGCGCTGCAAAACGGGTACGGCGCCGGCGCCGCCGCCTCGGCTTGTGCGCCCTGTGCGCCTTCGCGCTCCGTGAATCCTCCGCCCACCGAGTAGTATGTCTCCCGCCGGAGCACGCCACCACCGGCGTCGAACGCCGTGAACGTCATGCCGTTGGAGTGCGCCGCCAGCGTCTGGTCGCGATGAAAAACCAGGTCGCGCGATTCCTCGAATGGCAACTCGTACCGCCCAAGCAACCGAATCTTACCGCTCACGCGAATCTCCCCGACAATCTTTTCGATCTCGCCCGGGTCAACCTCGTCCGGCTTGTATCCGCTCAGGCCTAGCAGCACCGCCCGGTCGGTTCCGTGCCCTAGGCCGGTCAACGCGAGCGACCCGAACAACTCCGCCCGCACTTGGGCGGTCTGCCCCGCCAGGTTATCCGTCTCCAGTCTCTCGGCAAATTCGCGTGCTGCCCGCATCGGACCCACCGTGTGCGAACTCGATGGGCCGATCCCAATCTTGAACAGATCGAAAATGCTCGTTTTCATGGCGCCATTCCGTCCCAGTAAAGGATCACCTTTCCTGCGTCACCGCCCCGCATCGCATCGAACCCTTTTTCGAAATCCTGATACGCAAACCGGTGCGTGATGACCGGACGCACGTCCAGCCCCCCTTCGAGCATCACCGACATCTTGTACCAGGTCTCGTACATCTCGCGCCCGTAAATGCCCTTGATCGTCAGCCCGCCGAATACGATCCGGTTAAAATCCACCGGCATCGGTTCCGGCGGGATGCCCAGCATCGCGATTTTCCCGCCGTGCGCCATGTTTTCGAGCATCGACTTGAGCGCTGCCTGGCTGCCCGACATCTCGAGCCCCACGTCGAAGCCCTCCGTCATTCCAAGCTGCTTCTGTACATCCTCGAGCTTCCCCTGACGCACGTCGAGAGCCACGTTGGCGCCCATCTTCTTCGCCAACTCCAGCCGCTTCGG
>JAKAJI010000037.1 GCA_021813825.1 Acidobacteriota bacterium
TCGAGCGCCGCTCCCCGGAAATCCGTCTGCGCTGTCGTGCTCGCGCTATACGTATTCGTGATCGTGCAGCCCGCCGTCAGTATGCTCTGCTCGTTGATCGTGATCGTGCCAGTCAGCGTGCCCGCATAGGCCTGCGTAAGAGGATCGAGATGATCCAGGTTCAGCGTGCCTTTCACATGTTGGTCTGTCGTATATTGAATCGTCCCCGCCGGACCCGTCACCGTCCCCGACCCCACCCCGTGAATGTCCAGCGTGCCGGTCAGACCCTTCACCGCATTCCGGAATGCGGTTTGTTTCGGCCCGAACTGCGCCCTCGCCGGCCACGCCATCCATAGACACACAACCATCCCCGCAACTACTTTTTCTGTCGTTTTCATGGCGCCTCGGAACGGTCTTCAGGCTCGAATTTCGAATGCGAATCTTTCGAATGCCGCCGCCCTGCTCCGGGCTTCGTTCCCGGCGTCGCGCGGGCCTGAACTGCCCGATCTCAGCCTCGGACCCTGTTCCCTCGCCTTGTGACGCCTGCCCTCGTCCCAACCCGGCGCTTGAGGATTGATTCCCCGTGAAACTCCTACGTCCCCAGCCTGCTTTCTTGTCATGACGTTCGCCTTTCCCTTTCGACCGCCAGAATGTCGGCGGGGCTCCGTCAGGACCTGCCCGTGTCCGTCAGCGCGTTCGGCCAGGCCCCCACCTTCGCCAACCGCCGCCACAAGTCTCGCACAAAGCAAACCCGGATGCTTGACAAAGAATCATGAAAAGACGCGGCGCATCCTTCACCCCGGACGCGCCGCCAAGCCGATCGCGCCTTAACTTACAGCTTATCGGCGATGTCGGCAAACTGCCGGAGTAAATCGGCCAGTCCTGGCACCATGTGTTTGTGGTGATACGGATGAGAAAGCCGCGTAATAAAATCCCGCGCCTGACCTTCGTTCATGGTTACTTTGTTCGTCGTCACGTCGAAATGAATGTCCGGCAACGGCAGTAAGTGATTCATGCTCGCCAACTGCTGGATCCGCGCCACCCCGACGCTAGCCGCCGGTCCCGGACTCAGCTTTGGCAGCGGATTCGGAGCCGTCGTCACACAGAACGTCTTCCCGTTGCTGTTGATGTCGTCCGTCTTGCTGTACTGCCTCTGCACCGTCCACGTATTCGACCCCACCGTGATCGTATCGGACTCGCCGTTGCAGATATCCCCGTTCTCCGCCCCGGTGTTCGAATCCCACCAGGCATTGAGCTCCGGATCCGTAACCATTTCGGCGAACTCATGGCTTGTAACCTGCGTCACCCGGTTCAGTTGCGCCTCCGCCAGGTGTAGCGAACACCCCGCGTCCGACGAGCACGACTCCTTCAAGCACGCATCGCTCAACGCCGGAATCATCGCGTAATAGGCCGGGTGGCCCGCCTTGGTCGTGAAATGGCTGTGGTAGCCGAACGCCACGTCGCCGGAGGCTTCACACATGTTGCCGCCACCCGGAATCGAACCCACGCCCATGCTTTCGCTCAGAAAGATGATGAACGCGGTATTTGCCGGATTCGCAGGCTCCGGCAGCACGCCCGCGTTGATGCAACTCTGAATCGTCGACTGGATCGTCGCGTCCGTAATGTTGCCGCTGATCGTATTCAGGAAACTCGCCCGCACGAAGCACGCCGAACCCGCGCCCGTCCCCGCCCCATACTGGCTGAGCACATTCATATATCCGCTCGCGCCTAAATCCTTCAAATACTGCGTCAGGCTCCCCGCCCTCGTCAGGTGCGCCGGATCCGTCAACCATTCCGGACCCCAGAAACTGGCGTACATCTGGGGCACTTTGATCACCGGTCCCCCGTGATAACTGAACCCCGGATGCGCCGCCGCAGTCGGCGTCGGACCGCTTACCGGAACTACGGTCTCCGCGCCATAAGTGGCCGGCTTCCTCATCTGTGAATTGACCCCGCCTCGCGCCTGGCGCCGCTGCGGAACCGCGCTGGTAGTTGTACTGGCCATGTAGGCCTCCTTTCCTCCGTGAAACGTCATCTTCCAGCGCAACCCGATCGTAAGATCACGAACAGAGCGCGCAAGCCCTCGCGACGTCCACAGCTACCTCTATCACGGTACTTAGTCATTTGCAAGAATAATTTACAAATACGAGCAAATCTGGATAAATCGCGCGCGGATAACTTCTAATTAGAACGATCTTCCAAGATTTCCCTGGGCAATCCGGACTTACTCGGGAGAATCCCTACGCGCGAATCAGCCAGACCTCCGATACCTGGCAGCCCCGCCCGTTCGCCCCCAGTCCCGGTTCCCCCGTCCAGGCGAAATTCAGTTCTCCGCCCTTCGTCGCCTCTTGCGGCACGTCGAACTCCTGCGGAGCCGGCGGCCGCGACCGCAGCAGATACGGATGAATTTCAATGCTCTCGTTCGCTACCAGCCGGATTTTCCGTTGCGCCTGGTCGCCCGAATACACCACCCGAATCCGGTAACGCGCCTCCGGATCCAGCCCCGTGTATCTCATCCGCAGCGGCGCGTCGTACAAAGACTCCGCCCAATGCTTCCACGCCATCGGCGCCTGGTCGCCCAAATAGTCGGGATAGTTACACCCGATCAACGGCGACGACCGGAAGTCGGGATCCGCAACACTCCCCGGCCCAACCACCAGGTGCGGACGATTCATCGGATTCCCTAACTCGTCGTAAAACCCGCCCGGCCCCGGATCCGCCCGCTTCATCAGCTTCCGGATCGCCGCCGCCTGAGCGCCCGCCGAATCCAGTCGCCGGATTTCCGCGATCTCCCGCCGCAAGTAAGCCACATCGCTCACCGGATGATCCAGCGTCTCCAGGTTCGCCGCCCGCGACACCGCTTCGCCCTGATAACGCTGCACCGCCAACTGCATCCGGATGCTCTGAAACAGCGCCTCGCCTAACTCGCCGACGCGTCTCCTCAGGTCCGGCCGCGCGGGATGCAACATCGGCGCAGCCAGAATCCGCTCCGCTTCCTCGATCAACAGCGAAGGGTCGATCCCATTCGGCGGAGACCCGCTCTTCGGTTCGTCGATGTCCGTCGGCTGCCCCGAAAATCCGATCTCGTTCACCCGCCCCAGCACGCCCAGCGCCCTCGCCAGCGCGCCGTTCTCATCCCACAACCGCGCCTGCACATACGCGTCGTAGTAAGCCCGGTAAAGCGCCTGTTGAAACCGCCAGCTTTCGAGCACCGAAGGCCGCGCATTTCGCTCCATATCCTGAAACCGCTCAAGGGTCACCGCGACTCCCGTGTTCGCCGCCAGCGGCCCTCGCCAGTTCGCCTCCAGGTTCACTAAGCCCTGCGCCATTCCCTCGGCTTCCTGCGGACCCACAAAATACCGCCCGAAGTCCCGGAGCACGCCCACCACGGACCGCGCCGGATCCCACGCAAGTGCGCTCCACAGGCACTTATTCACATCGTCGTTACAACCCTCCGAGTAACTAATGAACCCAATGCTGTCAGGCAGCGTCCGCCGCAATATGTTCGCTTCCCCCTCCGGCCGCGGATTGATAACTTCCCGCCCTTCGGTTAACGCATACGCGATATCCCAATCCGGTACCGGATACTGGCACTGCACGCTGTGCGTAATATCCGGATAAAGCCGAATCGGGTACCGCTCCGGCAGCTTTTTCCGAAGCAGGTCTAGCGGAAGACGCGACTGCGGCCCGAACACGATCCCATCCAGCCATCTCCCCGTCTCCGGCCGCCCAACGATCTCGAAAAACTCGTTCATCCAGTCTTCGGAGAACGACTGCGGCGACATCCACATCTGCGCCTGCGGATGATACCGGCGCAAGCCTGCCTTCTGCTTCTCCAGCAGCGCCAGTAAGTACTTCGGCTCCGTATGACCCGGATCGCCGCCCGGCACAAACACAGCGTCAATCCGCGGCACGAACTCAAAAATCTTCGCCCACTCCTTGAGCGCCGTCTCCACCGTCTTCGGATTGCTGTAATCAGGATCCATCGCTGGATACCAGACCCACGTCTCCAGCCCGTATTCATCGGCCAACCGCGACATCTCCCGCATCATCCGGTCCTTCGGCAGCGGAAAATGCGGGCTGTTGTCCCGATCGTCGGACCGCGGCGGAATCAACTCCACCGCATTCGTCCCAAACACAATCAGGTCGCGATAATACTGCTCCCACCGCGCCACGTCCCAGCCGTCGTAGGCGTTCGTCTTCGGCCGGTAACCAAGCTGATGCCCCCGCAACCGGTACTTCGGGCTCGACTGCCCCGCGATCCGGTTTCCTTCCACCGTCGCCTGCTGCGGCCCAAACGAAATTGAGCGCAGTAGTTTCCCCGCCCCGAACATCATCCCCCGCTCATCCGCGCCAAGGATCGAAATCCAGCCGCTCCCGCTCTGGATCCGGTATCCCTCGGCGGCAATCGCCCCAGCGCCCTCGCCCGGCGGAGTAACTCGCGCCGCCTTCCAGGCCGCCGTCGTTCCCAGATAGATCTTCGGCCCATCGCTTCGGCTGCCGGCCCCCTCGACAGCCCAACGAATCCCGCACCGCTTCTCAACCTCCTCCACCAACAGCGACACCGCTTTCGCCTCGCGCCGTCCCAGATGCTCCGGCGCGATCACCACCGCTTTACCCAGATCGATCGCACCCGCATCGGCCCCCCGCACCCACCGCGCCGCTCCAATCGCGGCGCCGGCTTGAACTAAGAATCTCCGTCGGTTCATCATTCCTCGCTACGCGATCTTATCAGTGCAGCCGCAGCGCTGCCCGAATCCCCCGCGCGTTGGGGATTCGCGATCTCGATGATCGCAGCGGCAACGCCCGGCTGTTGCTCCATTACCATAATGTGAATTGCGTTTCATAATTCAACCGGCAATAGCTGTTTTGTGATACCCGCTGTACGCCGCAGAGTTACCGCCGCCACCACCAGAATCCCACCCGCAGCCAGGTACACCACAGAAGCCCCCGCGATCCCGAATCCAAGCCCGTGCCGCCGGGCCAGCACTCCCACCAGCACCGGCGCCACCCCGCCTCCCGCCCACCCCACCGTGTTCATGAATCCCGCCGCTGCGCCCCGCGCCCGCACCGGCACTACGTCGTAGACGGAAGCGAAAATGTTGGCGTCGTACAGCCCCTTGAAAAAGCCCCAGGCCGTCAGCGCCCCGATTAGCCACTCCACCGATCCCGTCAGCCCGCAAACCACAACAAACGGGGCCCCGCAAAGCACTCCCGCCGCTTGCACCACCACCCGCCCGCAGAACATCGCACTCTGCATGCGGTCCGCAAGCCATCCGCCCGCCGCCGATCCGGCCATGCTCGCCACTTGCACAAACAGCGTCGCCGTCAGACCCGCCATCGCCAGGCTCAGGTGAAACTTCTCGTACACCAACGAAGGCATCCAACTCAAAAGCACCACCGCCACGAAATTCGCGCACACAAACGCCGCCATCAAAAGAAAGACCACGGGAGTCGTCCAGATAATCCGCAGCGTCTCGCCGGCCGCGATCGGTTCGTCTGCCGCCCGCGCCGCCCCCGCCCCCTCCGCGGCGCCCCGTACCGGTTCCCGCAGGTACCTCTGCAGCAGCAGCCCAAGCAGCACTCCCAACCCTCCGAAAACCAGAAAACTCCATCGCCACCCATATCGCTCCCCGATCCAGGCCGCGAAAAACCCGCCCGCAATCGTCCCCGCGTAAACGCTGGTCTGATGCAGTCCCAGCGCCCGCGAGCGCGTCGCCGGCCCGTGATAATCGCTAAGCATCGACACCGCCGCCGGGTAGTAGAACGTCTCGCCTAAACCCTCCGCCGCACGCAGCGCCAGCAACCCGGGAAAACCCCGGGCGAGCGGCGTCGCCACGCAAATCCCGCTCCACACGTACAGCCCGCCAAGAATCGCCCGGCGGCGGCTGATCCGGTCCACCAGCATCCCCGCAAACTGCCCACCCAAGCCGTACACCCAGGCAAACGCCCCCGCCAGCAAACCAAGTTGCACCGGATCGAGCCGCATCTCGCGCTGAAGCAGGGGAAATACGGAAAATACCGCCTGGCGGTCCCCGTAGTTAAACAACGAGATCGCCCAGAGCATCGCCACAACCAGCCAGCGGTAGGCGGAGGACGCTGGCGCCGCCGGTTGTTTCGATTTCCGCATTTAGGTTTCATAATTATAAAATGGATTTCGAGAAGCTCGAATCGAATGCCGTCCACGTCAAACCTAAGTCCGCCCGAACAGCGCGGATCCTCCCCCCTGCCGCAAAGCGATCGCGCTAGCCGGATCCTCCGCGGCATCGTCCCCCCGCTCGTCACCCCGCTCCGCGACGACGACTCCCTCGACACCGAAGCCCTCGAACGCCTCGTCGCCCACACCCTTTCCGGCGGCGTCTCCGGACTCTTCCTCCTCGGCACCACCGGCGAAGGACCCTCCCTTGGCAACCGCCTCCGGGCCGAACTCGTCCGCCGCGCCTGCGCCTTCACCGCCGGCCGCGCACGCACCCTCGTCGCCATCAGCGACACCTCCTTCACCGAAAGCGTCCGCCTCGCCCACCTTGCCGCCGAAGCCGGTGCCGACTTCCTCGTCGCCGCCCCGCCCTTCTACCTCCTCCCGTCCCAGAACGAACTTCTCCGCTACTTCGAGCGCCTCCACGACGCCGTCCCGCTTCCCCTATTCCTCTACAACATCCCCGTCCTAACGAAGGTTGCCATCGAACTCCCCCTCGTCGCCCGCGCCTTCGAACTCCCCCGCATCGCCGGCATCAAAGACAGTTCCGGCGACCTCCCCTACCTCGAAGGTCTCCTCCATCTCGCCAAACACCGCCCGGATCTAGGCGTCTGGGTCGGCTCCGAACAACTCCTCCTCGAAGGCTTGCGCCGCGGCGCGGCGGGCGGCGTCTGCGGCGGAGCCAACCTCGCCCCCTCGCTCTTCGTCAGCCTCTTCCGCGCAGCCGAATCCGGCCACTGGCCGGAATCCGCCCGTATCCAGCAAGAAATCGACGAGATCAACGAAGCTCTCGTCGCCACTTCTGATCCTCCGCCCGGCTACATCCAGAGTCTCAAGGCCGCTCTCGAACGCCGAGGTATCTGCCACCGCCTCCCGGCCCTGCCGCTCGCTCCGCTTTCCGATGCAAGTCTTGAGAAACTGTCCCCCGTCCTCGCACGAATCGAACAGGCGCTATGACACTTCCGCTCCGCCTCGTGTATTTTAAAAGGTCCTGATCTCTCGCATGTCTCGGTCTG
Source organism: Acidobacteriota bacterium (assembly GCA_021813825.1). Classification (GTDB taxonomy): domain Bacteria; phylum Acidobacteriota; class Terriglobia; order Bryobacterales; family Bryobacteraceae; genus JAJYKC01. The sequence continues at coordinate 7,192 of JAKAJI010000037.1, forward strand.
CCATGTCGAAACGGTTGCGTCCCTCACCAGCCTCGAAACCGGCTCGCAAGCCGGCCAAAGAGAACCAGTCGGACAAATACTACTCCCGCGCTGTCGGGAAAGCGCTCGAGGCGCTCGATTTCATCGGCCGCAGCCCCCAGCCCGCCACACTCAACGAAATCTCGCGCGTGCTCAAGCTCACCAAAGCTTCCGCCTTCCGCATTCTCCACACTCTCGAAACGCTCGGCTATCTTTCGAAATCCGCCGACTCCCGCTACTCCGCCGCCAGCCCCGCCCTCGTCCGCGCACAAACCAAGCTCGTCCACGACATGCTCCGCTTCGGCGCCGAACCCCTCGAACAGCTCAGCCTCGAGTTTCGTGAAACCGCCAGCATGGCCGCTCTCTTCGAAAATCACATCGAGGTCCTCGCTGTCGTTGAAAGCCCGCAGATCATCCGCATGGGAAACACCGTCGGCCGCATCGTGCCGCCTCACGCCAGTTCTCTCGGCAAGGCCATCACCGCCTTTCAGCCGGCCGAAACCCGCGACCGCCTCATCCGCAGCTACGGCGCCACGCCCATCACCACCGCCACCATCACCGACGAGATCGTTCTCCGCGCCGAATACGCCCGCATCCAGAAACAAGGCTACGCCGAGGATCGCGAAGAGAGCGCCGCCGGAGGCTGGTGCTTCGCGGCGCCCATGCTCAGCACCAGCGGTTCCGCCTTTGGCGCCGTCAGCCTCTCCATGCCGATCCTCCGCCTGCCGCCCCCCGACCAGCGCGGAGCCATCCTCGCCGCCATCAAGCGCGCCGCCGCCGAAATCCAGTCCCGCTGCCGCAGTCGCTCGGTCTAGCGCTCGGCCCGCAGCGGATGCTCCTCCCGCTCGTCGCGCACAATCCGTCCGTCTTTGAAATAAATCCGTCGATTCGCGTACGCCGCAATGTCGGCTTCGTGCGTCACAATCAGCGTCGTGATCCCCTGCTCCCGGTTCAGCCGCTGCAGAATCGCCATGATCTCCACGCTCGTCGCCGAATCAAGCGCCCCCGTCGGCTCATCCGCCAGCACAATCTGCGGCCTGTTCACCAGCGCCCGCGCAATGGCAACCCGCTGCTGCTGCCCGCCCGATAACTGGTTCGGCCGGTGATCCGCCCGCTCCGCCAACCCCACCGCCTCGAGCGCCGCCATCGCCCGCTGCCGCAAGTCCGGAATCGCATCCTTCGCGTACAGTAGCGGCAGCTCCACGTTTTCTAACGCACTCGTTCGAGGAAGCAGATTGAACTGCTGAAAAACGAAACCGATCTTTTGATTGCGAATTTCCGCCAGCGCATCGCGGCCCAGGTCCTGCACGCTCACCCCATCCAACCGGTAGATCCCCGATGTCGGCCGGTCCAGACACCCGAGTATGTTCATCAGCGTCGATTTGCCTGACCCCGAAGGCCCCATGATCGCCACAAAATCCCCCCGGGCAACTTCGAGCGACACGTCCTCCAGTCCCCGCACCAGCACCTCGCCGATCCGGTACGTCCGCACCAAGTGCTCGGCTTCGATGATCGCCGGTGCCGCTCCCCGCGCCTCGATTCCAACGCCCGCCAAAATACCCGCCGCCGCTCCTTCACTCATACCGCAGCGCCTCGATCGGATCCATGTACGCCGCCTTCCGTGCCGGATAGAACCCGAAGAATACCCCCACGAACGCCGAAAACAGAAACGCCATCGCGATCGCGCCCGGGCTCAACAGCACGTTCCACTCGGCAAAATGCGAGATCAGCATACTCGCCGATACCCCCAACAGAATTCCTACCGCTCCGCCCGCCAGCGACAGCGTCACCGCCTCCACCAGAAACTGCCCCAGAATGTCGCGCGGCTTCGCCCCCACCGCCTGCCGCAGCCCGATCTCCCGCGTCCGCTCCGTCACCGACACCAGCATGATGTTCATGATCCCGATGCCGCCCACAATCAGCGACACCGAAGCGATCGCCGCCAGCAGCATCGACATCACGCTCGCCGACGTCTCCTGCGCCTTGAACACCTCTTCCAGGTTCCGGATCGTAAAATCGTCGTCCTCGTTCGGCTGCAACCGGTGCCTCTGCCGCAGCAGCACCCGGATCTGGTCTTCCACCTCCTTCGTCCGCCCCTCCCTCGCCTGCACCAGAATCGAACCCACCGCCGCGTAGTTCGCCTGGCTCGTCCCCAGCACCTTCTTCTTCGCCGTTGTAATCGGAATCAGAATCACGTCGTCCTGATCCTGCCCCGTCGGCGACTGCCCCTTCGCGACGAGAGTCCCCACTACCGTGAACGGGACCGCCCGGATCCGGATCACCTTCCCCACCGGATCTTCCCCAAAGAAGAGGTTGTCCACCACCGTCTTTCCCAACAGCGCCACTTTCGTCGCACCGTCGACGTCTTGCGTCGTGAAAGCCTGGCCTTCCTGTATCCTCAGGTCCCGAACCGCGAGATAGTCGGGCGTCGTTCCCTGAATCTGCGTGCCCCAGTTGTTATCCCCGTAAACCACCTGCGCCCCGCTGCGCACCACCGGACACGCAAGTGCTGCCGCGTCGCAGTCCCGCGGAATCGCCGCCGCATCGTCCATCGTCAGCGTCTGCGCGTATCCGGTGCCCATGCGAATGCCCGAACTCGTAATGCTCCCCGAAAGCACGATGATGAGGTTGCTCCCGATCGACGCAATCTGCTCCTTAATCCGGCTCTGCGCGCCCGAGCCCACCGCCACCATCGCGATCACCGCGGCCACGCCGATCACGATCCCCAGCATCGTCAGCGCTGACCGCATTTTGTTGATCCGCAGCGCGCTCAAAGCGATCCGCACGCTCGCCGCCAGCTTCCGGAATTTCATCGCCGCCCTCGCCCCTCTACCGCTAAAAGCGCGGCCCACGCGGCGGCTGAGCGTTCGTCCTCGCCTGCCTCGCCGTGGCGTTCGCCACCCCGGTCACTACCATCTGGCCCGCCACTAGGTCGCCTTTCACCACTTCCACAAAGTTCGCATCACTCATCCCCGTCGTCACCACAACGGGTTTCAACTGCCCGCGTGCGTCCAGCACCCACACCGTTTGTGTTCCATGCGCCCCCGCGCCCGGTCGCGAAGTCACGCCCGGCGGACGGAACCGTAGAGCCGCCTTCGGCAGCCGCACGACGTTTGCCGCCCGCCCCACGAATACCGTCACGTTTGCCGTCATGCCCGGAAACAACTTCAGGTCTTCGTTCGATACCTGCACCACCACGTTGTACGTCACCACGTTCTGCACGTTGATCGGCGCCTGCCGGATCTGCGCAACCCGTCCACGAAAAACCTGTCCCGGCCACGCGTCCACGGTAAACGTCGCCTCCTGCCCCACGCGCACGCGCCCCACATCGGCTTCATCCACGTTCGTGTCCACCTGCATCTTCGTCAAGTCCTGCGCGATCAAAAAAATCGTCGGAGCCTGGAACGACGCCGCCACCGTCTGCCCCACGTCCATGTTGCGCGACTGCACCGTGCCGTCCACAGGCGCCAGTATCTTCGTGTGTGCCAGGTTCAGCTTCGCCTGCGCCAGAATCGCATCCGCCTGCTGCACTACCGCCTGCGCCTGCGCAAGCTGATGCCTAGCTACGTCCACCTGCTTCCGCGCCGATTCCACTCCCGCCTCCGCCGCTGTCACCGCGGCCCGCGCCGCCACCAGGCCCGCCTTCGCCTGGTCGTAATTCGCCAGCGCCGTGTCGGCGTCTTGCTGCGCCGCAATGCCCGCCGCCAGCATGCTCTGCTGCCGCGAATTCTGCACCCGCGCCAGTTCCACCACGCTTTCCGCTTTCGCTAGGTTCGCCTTCTGGCTCGATACGTTGGCCTCCGCGTTCGCCACGTCCGACTGCGATTTCGCCAGCGTCGCCTCCGCCGTCACCACCGCCGCCCGCGCCGCCGCTACGTTCGCCGATGCCTGATCTACCGCGGCCTGGAACGGCGCCGGATCGATCTCAGCCACAAGCTGCCCCTTCTTCACCTTCGTGTTGAAATCCGCATGCAGCGCGATGATATTGCCCGATACCTGGCTGCCCACCTGTACGGTGATCACCGCGTTCAGGTTCCCCGTCGTCGTCACCGTCGACTCAATGTCACCGCGGTCGAGCCGCACCGTCACGTACGCCGGCTTCGCCTCGTCCCGCAGCCAGAAGAAAAGCCCGAGCGCGAGCAGCGCCGCCGCCAGTCCCACCACCAACACAACGTGCGTCGACACGCGCCACCGCTTCGCAGGCCCGCTGGGAGGCGCCACGGCCCGATCCGGCGGAGTCGCCAGCCCCGGCTCCATCCCACCAATTCCAGGCTTCAGTTCCGTCGTCGGCATATCGGTACTCCTTCCCGCTCACGCAAGGCGCCGCACCGCGTCCTCTACCATTGCCGCAATCTCCGCATAACTCTCCCTTTCGACTCGCACCGGAGCGCCGAAGCGCACCTCCACCCCCGCCCCGCCGCCCAGCATCCTTCCCCATCGAGGCCGCCGTTCGGTACGCGGCCATACTTCGCCGGCGCCCCGCAAACACACCGGCACAACCGGACATCCCAGCCGCGAAGCAAGCATCCCCACCCCCGGCAGAAACCGGCTAATCTCCCCCGTCAGCGTCCGCTCGCCTTCCGGAAAAATCAAAATCGACCAGCCCTCTTCCACCAATTCGCCCATGTAGCGCACCGTTGCCAGCGTGCCGCTCTCCGTCTGAGGAATCGGAAACGCGTTGAACAACAGCACCAGTAGCCAGTACAGCGCGCCTGTCTTCCAACGCTCCTCCCGTGTGTGTAACTCAGGATGAAACCGCGCCTCGAAGTACTCCTTCCACATCGCCACCGCTAAGCGGTACCGCCGCCGCGCCGGCAGGCTCGCCAGGATCACCGCCGTGTCAAGATGACTCTGATGGTTGGAAGCGAAAATCACCGGACCACTTACTAAGTCGAGTTTCTCCAGGCCAGATACCCGGAACGGCCGCCCCAGCAACTTACTCACCGGCAGCAGCACCCCGCCCAAGGCCACCCGCCGCGCCATCCGCGCCCACTTACTCCGGTTCCACTCGGGAAAGTCGTCGGCCTCCGCTTCCGGCAGCGGCCCCTCCAGCTCGCCCACCGTCTTCACCAAAGCAAAGCTCCGCTCCTCGATGTGCCGCCCGAGCTTCTCTTCCAGGTCCATCATCAGCTCCACCCGGTCGAGCGAACTCAGCCCCAGCTCATCCAGCGTCGTCTCCGCGCCGATCTCCCGGCCCGGCGCAAATCGCCGCACTAACTCCACTACCCCGCCGCGCCGCGCTCCCTCTGACACGCCGGCCGCGCGGACCGCCTCCGCAATCTCCCCCCGCCGTAGCTTACCCGTCGCCCCCGTTCTCGGCAGCTCACCCCCGCGCCACACCGAATACGCCCGTATCTTCTGGTGCTCCTCGAGACGCTCGTTCGCCTGCTTCACCACCCCTGCCGCTTCCGTCCCCGCCTCCAGCACCAACACCGCATGAACCCGGTCCCGCCCTACCACCGCCGCGTCCTTCACACCCGCAATTTTCCGCAGCACCCCCTCCACGTCGTCGGGAAAAACATTCAATCCCTCCGGCGTCACGATCATTTCCTTCTTCCGTCCCTTGATCACCAGGTGCCCGCCCTCGGCGAACTCGCCGATGTCCCCCGTATGCAGCCACCCCTCGTGATACGCCGCGCTGGTTTCCTCCGGCGATCGGAAGTAACCTGGACTCACCGTATCGCCGCGAACTAGGATCTCCCCGTCCTCCGCCAGCCTCACCTCCACTCCGGCCAGCGGCCGCCCCACCGTCCCATGCCGCACATGAAACGGATGGCTGAAGCTGATGATCGGTGCCGTCTCCGTCAACCCGTACCCCTGCACCACCACGTATCCAAGTCCCCGCCAGAACTGCTCCAGATCCGCCGGAAGCGGTGCGCCGCCCGACACCACGCAAACAAACTTCCAGCCAAACAGCCGGTGCGCAGCCCGAAACCGCCGCCACCGCAGCGGCCACGCGCTGTCCGCCGCCCGTTCCGCCCCTTCCGCCTCCGGACAGTGGTGGATTACGAAGCGACGAAGTACCTCCAGGACCTTCGGTACCGCGACAAGAATCGCTGCCCGCCGCTTCCGCATCTGCCGGCTGATCTCCTCCGGGCTCGCCGAAGCGAGAAACACAACACCGGCCGGAATCAGCGGCGGCACGAACGTCGCCAGCGCCTGTCCGAAAAGATGGCTCAGCGGAAGCAGGTTCACGATGCGAATCGGCGCGAATGGCCGAACGTACTTCCGGTACGGCGCAAACTGCTCCTCGATCGCCGGCAGATTCGCCGCAAGATTGCGATGCGTAATGACAACGCCCTTTGGCTCCGCCGTCGTCCCCGACGTGAACACCACCTCGGCCACGTCGTCGGCGAACAACGGAACCGGGTCGACAGGTTCCACCGCGGGCGCGCGCTCGACCTCCTTCAGGCCCCACTCCGGCACGCCGCCATCGGCCTCCGGCACACGTTCCCCGCGCAGAATCAGCTTCGGCCGCACTCGCTCCCGAATGCGCTCAAAAAGCGCCCGCGAACTCTGCGGCTCGATCGGAACAACGACCAACCCCTCCAGCAAACAAGCCCACAGCGCCGCAACCCAACCGGGCCGGCTCTCCGACCAGATCATCACCGCGTCGCCGGTCCCAAAGCCTCCCCCCCGGAACCGCCGCCGCAGCGCCTGCACCATGCGCGCCACTTCGGCGTAGCTCCAACTCCGGCCCCGGTATCCGTCGTCATAAACAACAAATTCGCCCCCCGTCGCCGCAATCCGCCGGAAAAATGCCGGCAAAGCGCTCGGCTCTGGCATCGAGGGCGCCCACGCGCTCTCATCCGAAATGACTGGGCTTGCCATGCTCGCCTCGAATCCCTCGCGGAACCGGGCGCAGCCCGTTGTTCACCCCGCGTGGCCAACTTTTGAACGCGCGTGCGAAAACAGGACGTTGCTCGCCACGGCCAGACCCGCCGCCAGGCCCATCAACATCCCCGGTGTCGCCACGGTCCGAGGCGCCAGATGATCCTTCACTCGCTTCACGCCGGGAATCGCCTCCACTTCTTCTGTCAAACGCGCACGGTCAGCCCGGCTCAGGTTGCCTTCGAGCGTAATCACGCCGCCTTCCGCCTTCACTTGAACCTCGTGCGGATGCGCCAGCACATGGCCCATCCGGCTACGCACGCGCTCGGCCAGAACATCGTCCGGAATCTCCTCCTTCAGAAACGCCGTCGTGGTTTCGTGCACCAGCCCGCGGGCGCGGTTCAGCAGATCAATTCCCTGCTTCTCCACCAGCTTTTCCCCACGATTCAGCAGCCCCGTCGCCTCCGACACCAGTCTCTTCCGCCGCGACCGTCCCCGGTCCGGGTCATACAGATACATCAACCCAGCGCCCGCGCCCAAACCCGCCGCCAGGGCAAGAACGTCCTCCGCCACACGTTGGAATTGAGCGCCATTGCGCGCTTCTGCCTTCACGGTCTCGTTCGACATATGGACCTCCAAAAGTTTGTTTGCACTCCGGCGGCCAACCCCTGAGACACGCGTCTGCTCAACCCTTGATGCAGATCATCGGCTCCAGCCGCGCCACCCTCTTCGACAGCCCGGCGTTCTCCGATGCCTCCACCACCACGCTTACATCCTTGTACGCTCCGGGCGCTTCCTCGGCCACCCCGCGCGGCGAAGGCGAACGGATCAGAATCCCCCGCGCCGCCAGCTCATCCATCAACTGCCGCCCACGCCAGTGCTTCGTCGCCTGCGTCCGGCTCATCTGCCGCCCCGCGCCGTGGCACGACGAACTGAACGAACGCGCCTCGCCCTCCTCCATCCCGCGCAAAATATACGACGCCGTCCCCATCGTCCCGCCGATCAACACCGGCTGGCCCACCGCCCGAAGCGCTTCCGGAACCGCCGGATGATTCGGCCCGAACGCCCGCGTGGCGCCCTTGCGATGCACAAACACCGTCTTCTCTGTCCCGTTCGTTCGATGCTCCTCCACCTTGCACGTGTTGTGCGACACGTCGTACAACACCGTCAGCTCCGCCGCCGGCAGCACCTCCGCAAACGCCCGCCGCACCAGGTGCGTGATGATCTGCCGGTTCGCAAGAGCGCAGTTGATCCCCCCGCGCATCGCACCCAGATACTTCTGCCCCAGCGGCGAATCGATTGGCGCGCACGCCAACTCCCGGTCCGGCAGTTCAATTCCGTAACTCTTCGCCTGAACTAGCATCTCCCGCAGATACTCCGTCCCGATCTGATGCCCCAACCCGCGCGACCCGCAGTGGATGCTCACCACCACGTCATTCACACGAAGCCCGAACACCGCCGCCGCGGCCTCGTCATACACCTCCGTCACCCGCTGCACTTCCAGGTAATGGTTGCCCGACCCCAGTGTCCCCATCTCCCGCCGCTGCCGGTTCTTCGCGAACGCGGATATCGCCAAAGCGTTCGCCCCCTCCACGCGTCCGTGCTCCTCCGTGCGGCTCAGGTCCGCCTCGCAGCCGTACCCGCGCCGCAGCGCCCACTCCGCGCCGCCTTCGAGCATCGCGTCCAGCTCCGCGTCCGTCAGCTCGATCTTGCCCCGGCTCCCCACACCGGCCGGAATGTGATGAAACAGCGCGTTCGCCAGTTCCTGCTTCACCTCCTCGATGTCCTCGGCTTGCAAGCCCGTCAACATCGTCCGCACGCCGCACGAGATGTCGAAGCCCACGCCTCCGGCCGACACCACGCCCCCGCGTCCCGCGTCGAACGCCGCCACGCCGCCGATCGGAAATCCGTAACCCCAGTGCGCGTCCGGCATCGCATACGCCGCCCGCTCGATGCCCGGAAGCGACGCCACATTCTCCAGTTGTTCCCTCACCTTCTCGTCCATCTCGCGCGCCAGCCTCTCGGACGCGTAAATCACCGCCGGCACAAGCATCTTCCCGTGCGGCTCAATCCGCCACTCCTGTTCCGAAATCCGATGCAACGTTGCGGTTTCCATAGCTCACGCCCTCACACGTCCACCACGCAGGCCGCCACCCACTCGCCCTGCTCGTTCCTGTTTACCGACAACCCCGTGCAGGTCGCACCTTTTACCTCGACCGCCGGCTCATGCCGCTCGACGTCCACCGCCTCCCCGCGCGCCAGCGCCTGCAATCGGTGTCCCTCGATCCGCACGTCAAAATCGCCGAACACCACATCGTTCGCCGCCATCTCGTAAATCAGTGCATTCAGCCAGTCCATCAGCAAAATCTCGTCGTCCGGCGCCTCCATCTCGAACCGCGCCTCCCGCTCCCGCCCCAGTCGCGCCGGATCCGTCACCACCGCCGTAAGTGCCAGCGCCGCCTGCCGGAACGCTTCTTCCTTCGTCTGCCCCCACCCGCGCACGCCGATATCCGCTCCGTGCGCGAAATGCTCCCACCGCGGATTGCCCATCAACTCGCCCCTCGCACGTGGACGGCCACCGACGCGCCCCTTCGCGGTGGTTCACAAATTGCATTTCCCTCCTGCGAGGGAACCATGGCGCTGCTGCAACAGCGGTGGGATCTTCCCGATCCCCTGCCTCCATCGAGGTCTGCCTATCGCTCCAGAACGAACTGGGCCGGCCCCGATTGCTTCGATGTCATGCTTCGGCGTTACTACCGCAATACCTCCGTGCGCCGCCGCATGCACGAATTTCTCGGCGCTACTCGGACCAAACCCGCCACCACCGTCTACATCGTCGGCAACAACGGCTGGTCCGGCTACCTCGGCCCCTCACCGCCTTCCTATCTATGGCGCTATCTCGAATCCCGCATGGACGTCGAGCGTTCCCTCTGGGACCGCGCCTCCCTCATCTTCGACTTCGACCTCGAATACCACAACTTCGACTCTCCCGCCGCTGCTTGGCTCGATCCCAATCGCGCGTTCTCCCTCCAACTCCCCTTCGTCAATGCCGCGCTCGACGTCCTCGACGAAGCCGGCATCGAACCCCTCATCCTCATCAGCGGCCGTGGCTTTCATCTCCTTTGGTCCATCGCACAATCCTCCCCGGCCTTTCACTCCCTCGCCGCCCTCGGCCAAGTCCCTCCCACGCTCGAAGCCCAATACGCTCACCCCATCGCACCTGCGGGAACAGTCATCGATCCCCTCCTCGCGCGCGCCTACGCGGGCGCCGGCCTCCTCGCCGAATACATCGGTCACCGCGTCCTTGCCAGCGCTTCCCCCTTAAGCGCCGTCCCCGTCCAACTCACCGCCATCGAGGTCGGCCCCGGTCCCTCCGGACGCGAGATCCTCTCTTTCGATATCTCCGAGTACGGCGACCCCCTCCACATCCGCCACATCCGCATCCCCTTCAGCGCTTATCTCAAACCCCGCCACTTCGAATGGGCACTCGGCGAAGCCGCCGTCCGCTGCCTCCTTCCCCTCTTCGAGATTCCTCTTGCCGGTATGGCACTCAGCGAGGCCCTCCGCGTCGCGCGCAGTCCCGGCGCCACGGCCGAGTTAGCGCGCTGCTCCTCCGTCCGCATCCCCGATCATTCCGCTGCTACCTCCGACTTACTCGACACTTACTCGGCCTCCCGTCTCGCCGTCTTCCACCGGCAGTTTGCCGCCGGCCCATGGCTCGATTCCCCGTTCCCGCCCGGTGTCCAGCCCGCTCCGGTCCCCGGAGCCCCTCCCTGCGTCAACTGGCTCCTCGATCACCCCAATGATTGGATGCTCCGCCCCGCCGCCCTCCAGCACGTAACCCGCGTCCTTACTGCGCTCGACTGGACCCCGCAACGGATCGTCCACCTCATCCACGCCTGCTACCAATGCGGCTGTAACTTCGGCGGTGGCTGGCGCATCCTCGATCCCCTCAACCGCGCCATCTTCTACACACGCCTCTTCGCCGGCATGATCGCCGACGGCACCGACACTCTCGTCGACATGAACTGCGTCTCCCACCGGGAGAAAGGCTATTGCATGGACCCCGAGTGCCGCGAAAACCTCGCCACTTACGGCAACTTACTCGTCGAAAGGAGACTAACTTGAGCGATTGGCCCGTTGGTCTGTCCACCGGCTGCTTCTGGCAAACCAGTATCTTCGATTGCCTCGAAGAGATCCGCAATTCCGGCTTCCACCGGATCGAAATCTGCTCATGGCCGCAGCACCTCGACTATCACGACACCGCCCTCGTCCGCCGCGCCGCTCGCCTCATCGACGACCTCGGCCTCGAAGCCTACTCCTTTCACGGCCCGTTCTCTGACCGCATCGACATCACATCCCCGGAACCGAGCGCACGCGACTTCGCGCTCAAAGAACTGATGCAGGCCGCCGAAGCCGCAGCCCTCCTCCGCGCCCGTTACTTCGTCATCCACCCCGGCCCCGAATCCTCCTCCCTCGCCGAGCACGAACGCTTCTGGCGCATGGAAAACTCCGTCCGGCTCCTCAACACCACTTACACCCACTGCCGCCGTCTCGGCATCGGCCTCGTCCTCGAAAACATGCTCCCCCACTTATTCGCCGGCCGCACCCGCGATCTTCTTTGGATCCTCGGTGCCCTCGACACCACCGAAGCCGGCATCTGCCTCGACACCGGCCATGCCTACCTCGGCGAGGACCTCCGCTCCGTCGTCCACAAACTCGCAGGCCATCTCTGGATGGTCCACGCCAGCGACAACAACGGCCAGCGGGATGACCACTTGCCGCCCGGTGAAGGCAAAATTAACTGGGCCGCCCTCCTCGAGCAACTATGGGAGCTTCACTTCTCCGGCGCGATCATGATCGAAATCGGCGGCCTGCCGGACCGCAAAGCGACGCTCGAAGGCGCCCGCCGCGGCCGCCGCCACCTCCGCGACCTCGCCCACCGCCTCCGTCTTCCCCTCTAACCAGCCCTGCCCTCACTCGCGCCGTTCTTCGGCCCCCGTAATCTCCGCTTCCGCCGCGTCGAACTCACTCGCGTCCATCTCGTACCGTCCGCAGTCGGCGCAGATGGCCTCAATCCGCGTCCCCGCTTCGTCCAGGAAATGCCACTCCATCTCCCCGCCGCACCGTGGGCACACCGCCTGCCGCCCGCCCTCTTCTCGCTCGATAAACCGTGTGTCGCGCATGAATTCCTCCTTCGCGCCTCAGCCCGTCTCGCCCGGTTCCCGCACAATCAGCACCGAGCACGCAGCCTCCCACGCAACCCGCGATGATACGCTGCCCAGCATCCGGTGCTTCACGTCCCGATTCCCCGTCGCCCCAAGCACCACCAGGTCGTATAGCCCCCGGTCCGCTTCGGTCAGAATCTCGTTCGCCGGATTCCCTTCCTCGATCCGCCGGTTCACCGTCACCCGCGCCTCCCGCAGCAGATCCCGCGCCTCTTCAATCACCCCTTCCCCTTCCCGCACAAACTCCTTCTCCCACTGTCCCGCCTCGCTCTTCTCGGCCTCCTCCTCCGACGCCGTCGCGTAATCGCCCTCATCGGCCAGGTTCAGCCACGGCGTCTCGGCCACGTACATCAGGCACACCTCCGCCGACCCCAAATCGCACAACGTGCTCAGCGTCTCCACCGCCCGCCTCGACGCCGCCGAACCGTCTACTGCCGCCAGGATCCGCACTCCTTCTTCGTTCTGCAGCGCCCGCCCGATCAGAACCGGCCCCAACGCATGCTCGGCCACCCGGCTTGCCACCGGGCCCAGTCCCCCTTCCATGCGGTACCCGACGCCCCGCGCCCCCACCACCGTCACGTCGTAATTCTCGCTGCGCGCTGCAATCACCGCCGCCGGAGACCCCATCTCCGTCACCAGTTTCACCGCCGCCGCCTCCGGCGCAATCGCCGCCCGCGCTTCCTCCAGGATCCGCGTCGTCTCGCTCAAAATCCGCTGCTCATACCGCTTCCGCCGCAGACTCTCGTCCCGCCGCCGGTACGGTGGCACCACGCACAGCACGTCCACGTTCCGGTCCTCGGCCCGCAACAGACGCGAAGCCGTCCGGATCGCCATCAGCGAGTACGTCGAACCGTCGCTCGTTACAAGCACGTTCATAAACCCTCCCGCGTCCCGCGCGGCCGCCGCACCAGCACCGTCTCAGCCGCTTTCCGTCCCTGCCGCGCCGCCCGCACCAGCTTCACTGTGCTCGCCTGCGGCCCCCTGTCCCCCATCTCCTCCACGAATCGCACCGCACTCCCCGGCCGCAGCCGGTCGAAATGCCCCGAAAGAACGCTGTTGCGGTGGAAGTAAATCTCCCTCCCCTCGGCCTCCAGGAACCCGTACCCTTCCTCCGGAAACACCCGCACCACGGTCCCTTCGTTCCGCACTTCGTGCGCCTTCGTCTCCCCCTGGATCCGCCGCACGTAATCCTGCAGCCGCCGCCGCATCTCGTGAAACGCATCGTGGATCGCCCGGCTCACGTCGCGCAACTCCCGCCGCGGCTCATATCGTTTCGTCTTCTTCTCCGCATCCACCCGCTCGAGCGTGGCCTGCAGATTCGGAATCCTCTCGACAACCAACTCCTCCCCGGGCACGCCCAAGTCAATCCGCACCCGGTACAGCCCGCCGTAGTGCGGTTTCGCCGGCCCCTCCACCGCCACCCGGCAGCTCATGATCCGCGGAAAGAACTTATCCAGCCGCGCCGCCTCCTTCCGCACCTCCGCTTCAATCTCCGTCGATGCCTCAACATTCCGGAACGTCACTTGTGGTTCGAGAATCATATGACCTCCGTCTCCGCCTCACCCGCGCACCACGGGCCGCAGATGAGCTTGAAACCAATTCCGCGCCAGCTCCGCCACCCGGTCCAGCGTCCCCGGCTCTTCGAACAGGTGCGTCGCGCCGGGGATAATCTCCAACCGCCGCTCCGTCTTCGGCGGAAGCTCCATCATCGCGTCGCGGTTCAGCCCGATCACCACCGAGTCCTCCCCGCCCACCAGGAACAGACACGGCGCCGTCACTTTCCCCAGCGCTGCCCCCGCCAGGTCAGGCCTCCCGCCCCGGCTCACCACCGCCTGTACGACCTCCGGCCGGTTCGCCGCCGCCCCCAAAGCCGCTGCTGCCCCCGTGCTCGCGCCGAAATAGCCTAAGCCCAGCGTTTTCAGCTTCGCTTGCGTTTCAATCCAGTCCGTAATCGCCGTCAGCCGCCGCACCAGGAGCCCAATATCGAACCGCAGTTCGGCATTGTACTCGTCGATCTCCTCTTCCTCCGCAGTCAGTAGATCCGTCAGGATCGTCGCAATCGCCCCGGCGTTCAAAACTTCGGCGACATGCCGGTTTCTCGGACTTCGCCGGCTGCTCCCGCTCCCATGAGCAAACAGCACCAGCCCCGTCGCCGCCGCCGGAATCGCTACATCCGCGGCCAGTTCTACCTTCTTTCCAACAGGTATGAGGATTTCTTCGTGTGTTGTGTGCAAAGTCGCCGTTCGCATGGCGCCACCCCCATGCGACAATTGCACTTCGCGTGCCGCCGCTTCTTACGGCCCCGTCATGGGCGCCATCCGGCCCGGTTGCGTTCTTTTACTGATTCCCGCTCATCCGTGCGCAAATTCGCGCACCCAGCGAGCGAACTCGATCAACTTTAGTTGTCGCCCCCCGACACCGCTCCAACCGCAAGCTTCACGTCCAGCGTCCCGTCGCCCAGCCCCAACGACGAGTCCAGCGGCGACGACGACTCCAGCGCATCCCGCACCGCCCCAGGATCCGCCCCCGGATTCGCTTGAATCAAAAGGGCCGCCGATCCCGACACCAGCGCCGTGCCGAACGACGTCCCCCAAACCCCCGCGTAGTTGTTCCCCGGATATGTCGTCAGCAGCGCCTCTCCCGGCGCCGCCATCTTCACGCTATCTACTCCGAAATTGCTGAACGTGCTCCGCTGCAGCGCTCCATTGTCCGACGCCACTCCCACCACGCCATCTTGATTTGCCGGGTACACGACCTCCTGCTCCCCGTCGTTGCCCGCCGCAGACACGCACACAATCCCCTTGGACTTCGCGTAGCTGATCGCCGCGTGGATGCCCACCGACTCCGTCTCCGAGCTGAAGCTCATGCTGATCACGTTCGCCCCATGGTCGGCCGCGTAATAAATCGCCCGGATCACGTTCGCCGTGTCCGATGACCCATCCGCCAGAAACGCCTTCAACGGCATGATCATCGCCTGCGGCGCCACCAGGTGCACCAGCCCGGCCACCATAGTTCCGTGCCCGAAATGACTCGGCGTCGTGCCCCCGCCGTCCAGAATCACCACCGTCGACTGGTCCAGAATCACCACCGTCGACTGATTCAGGATGATCGGGTCCGTCTTCGAAGCCACCGGAACCGTGCTCGAATACTGGAACGCGCTCGTCGACGTCGCGTCCAGGTCTTCCCATTCCGACGGAATCCCAGCTTGGTTCCGGGTAAAGTCATACCCCTGCACCAGGGAACTTGCCAGCGCCGGATGATACGGATCCACGCCCGTGTCGATAATCGCCACGATCGGAGCCGTGTTGCTCGAAACCGCCTGCTGCGCCGCCGGAAGCTCGATCTGCTGCGCCGCCGGCTGGTTCACATAGGCCCCGAGCACCGTCGCGCCGTAGTAGTTCTGCGTCGATATGTTCGTCAGCAACGCCTGAATGCTCGAGGTGTCCGGCGTCACCGTCGAAAGCGGATCCGCCTCAACCTCCTGAACCGTCCCGTCCACTTCGAAATCGCTCACCGCCGGATTCGCCGTCACCTGCGCGATCAGCGTGGCCGATGGAATGCTCGACGGCGCTGTCACCAGGTACGAGGAGTCCTCGTCGTTCAGCGCCTGCACCAGCGTCAGCCCGTACTGGCTCAAAACCTGCGAAAGGTTCGACGCCGGAACATCCAGCACATAAGA
>JAKAJI010000376.1 GCA_021813825.1 Acidobacteriota bacterium
TGCAGGTCAAAGGGCCGATCTCCGTTTCTTCCGTCGGCGGCCGCTTCGCGCTGCAGGACATCTGCGAGACGCCGGACACCCAAGACGCCATCTTCGAATATCCCGGCTTCACAGTCCACTACGCCTACCGCGAGGCCAGCGCAGGCCGGCGCGTCGGCTACGGACTCGAATTCAACGGCGAACGCGGCGGCCTCGTCATCAACCGCGGCGGCTTCGAAATCTTCCCCGATATGAAGATCGATCCGATGAACGCAATCCCCGTGTTCCAGGGCCACCCGACCGGCGGTCCCGAGCGCAGCAAAACAACGCCGGTGCCGTGGACACAGCCGATGAAGGTGCCCGGTTCCTCCGCCGAGCAGTTCGACCTGCACGCGCGCAACTTCCTCGATTGCGTCAAAAGCCGGCAAAGGCCGATCGCCGACGTCGAGGGCGCGCACCAGGTCGCCGTCGCCTGCCACCTCGCCAACATGTCTCTGAAGCTCGGCCGGCGGCTCCGCTGGGATGCCGACAACGAAGTGGTCGTCGGGGACGCCGAAGCCAACGCGCTGCTCGAACGGCCGTACCGCGAGCCCTGGGGCCAGGCGGTGCGGCACGCGCTCGCATGAACCGCCGCGGCTTCCTTTCCCTCGCCGCCGCCTCCGCCCTGGCTTCGCGCCCCAAAGCGGCGGAGCCGTTGCCCGGAATGGGCGTCGCCACCACCTCGTACCTCAGCTTCTGGCGCCCGCAGGATACGCTCGAATTTCTCGAACACTGCCACGCCATCGGCGCGGCCGGGATTCAGTCGGCGATCCACGGCGATCCAACGAAAATCCGCGCCCGCGCCGAACAGCTCGGCATGTATGTCGAGGCGATGGTGCCAATGCCCGAAAACGGGTCGGTCGAGGCGTTTGAAAAGGCGCTCCAGGCCGCCCGCCAAGCCGGCGCCACGGCTCTCCGCACCGGCATGCTCCATGGCCGCCGCTACATCACCTTCAAGACCCTTGCCGAATGGCAGGAATGGGAGAAACGCGCCCGCGCTTCCATCGAACAGGCGCTCCCGCTGCTCGACCGTTTCCGCATTCCACTCGGCATCGAGAATCACAAGGACTGGACCGCGGACCAACTCGCCGAACTGCTGGAAAAACATTCGAGCGAGTACCTCGGCGCCTGCCTCGATTTCGGCAACAACATCAGCCTCCTCGACGACCCCATGTACGTGGCGCGGAAACTCGCTCCCCACGCCGTCGTCACGCACGTCAAGGACATGGGCGTCTCGCCCACGCCCGACGGCTTCCTGCTCTCCGAGGTGCCGCTCGGCACCGGCATCCTCAACCTCCAGGCGATGATCGATGAGGTGCGCCGCGCACGCCCACATACGCGCTTCACGCTCGAAATGATCACCCGCGACCCGCTACCCGTCGCCTGCTTGAACGATGCTTACTGGACCACCTTCCCGGACCGCGGCGGCATCTACCTCGCCCGCACCCTCCGCCTCGTCCGCGACTACCAAAGCGAAACGCCGCTGCCCGTCGTCAGCAACCTCCCGCGGGAACAGCAACTGGCCGAAGAAGACGCCAACGTCCGCACCTGCCTCGTCTTCGCGCGGCAGAAACTGAAGCTTTGACCTCGCTTCACCCCACGAAGCCAAGCTTCGCGCCAGGAAAGTTCGCCAGGTTCGGGAACACGCTAGGAAGCGCGCTGTCCGGAATGCCGAACCAGGAAGCCAGCGTTGCCCCGTACTGGTCCACCGCCGTCGTCGGAATCCACCGGCCACGCGTGTCCGCGTCGTTGGGGCCCGAAAGCTCGAATGTCGGGAACTGGCCGTAAATCTGGCCCCCGGAAACCGCGCCACCCAACACAAGCTGGTTGCTGCCCCAGGCGTGGTCGCTGCCGTCCCCCGTCGTGGGCTGGAACGTCCGGCTGAAGTCGCTCTCGGTGAACGTCGTCACCTGCTCCGCCATCCCCAGTTCCTGCGTCGCCTGGTAGAACGCGATGAGTGCGTCGTTCACCTGCGGGTAAAGCGTGTTGTGTGTCTCCAGTTCGCTGACGTGCGTGTCGAACCCCCCAAGCGAGCAGAAAAAAATCTGCCGGCTCATCCCAAGCGCGGACTGCACGCTCATGATCTGCGCTACCTGGTGAAGCTGCGCGCCCAGGCTGGTCTTCGGAAACTGCGTCTTGAGCGTGGGCGCCTTACCCAGCGCGTTCGTCAACGCCTGCGCATCCGCCATGCTGTTCGCCATCACCTGGTTCGCGGCCTGGACAAGACTAACGCCCGTGTCGGCCGTAAGTAGCGTCGTCAGCGCGCTCAGCCGCGCCTGCGAGCCCTTCGAATTGTTGAACCCCTGCAGCATCAGCGACTGTCCCGGCGTCACCGCCACCGGCTGCGTGCTCGCCCCCGTTCCCTCCAGCACATTACCCGAAACCGAGAGGAACACGGGAAAGTCCGACGTGTTGATCTTCTGCGCCGCAATGTAGTCGGCCGCGCGTCCCGCCCAACCGGTAGGGCTGTGGCCTTGCGCCACCGAGGTCTGCCACTGGAGCTGCTGGTCCGAGTGAGAAAACAGGTTGTCCGGTATCGGCGCCTGCGCCTGCTGGTACTGCGCC
Organism: Acidobacteriota bacterium; assembly: GCA_021813825.1. GTDB lineage: Bacteria > Acidobacteriota > Terriglobia > Bryobacterales > Bryobacteraceae > JAJYKC01. The sequence continues at coordinate 2,584 of JAKAJI010000376.1, forward strand.
CGCGTGAGCGGCTGCACCAGCGAACCGACGTTCGCCACCACCGCGAGTTCCTTCGAACCGAACAGGTTCGCCAGGTCCGGCAGCTTGCCGTGAAAAGAATACGGCGCACCGGAAACGCTCAGCACCGGCGCGGTAAGCTGGCTCGCCGGCAGGGCAAGTCCACCGCGCAAGGTGGTGTAAGCCTGGAAACTTGTGTCGTCCATCGGCACCACCGTGTTGTTGCTGTCGTTGCCCCCGAACAGGAACACGCACACCAGCGCGCGATAGTTCGACGTGTTCTGCGCCATCGCCGGCAGCAGCCCGAACGGACGCAGCGCCAGCGTCCCCACCGTCGTCAGTCCAGCCCGAATGAATCCGCGGCGTGAAGTCATTTTCTCCTCCTATTGCACAACCTGGTATTCGCTCGAAGTCAGCGCCACATACAGCGCCGCCTGCGCCTTGGCAAGCGCCGTCGCCTGCGCCTCCGCTGCCGCCTCCACCTGTTGCGTCACCGCCGCCGGCATCGCGTGATGGAAAAACACATAGCTGATAGAGTCGGCAAGCGAACCGGCATCGCCCGCCTTCGCCGCAAACGCACTCAAATCGACCTTCGTGCTCGCGTCAAGCTTCCCGTACAGCACCCGATTCACAATGTCGGCCCGGAACGAAGCCGCCGCCGTCGACTGAAGCTGGAACTCGGGGGCAAGCTCTCCGTTGGGCAGCCGGTACTGCGGCGAAAAATAGCTGAACACGCTCGGCGCCCGGAACAAATCCTGCCCCAGTTGCGCCGCATACATTTGAATCGCGCTCGAATTGCCCAACGTCGCGTTCAACCCGCGCAGTATGCCCGCCAGGAACAGGATCGGCTCCCGCAGATGGCCGAACGTCGCCGCCCCCGCCGTCACCGCGGACGGTTCGTCCCCGGCGCGCGCTTCCGGATCCGTCAGGATCGCCGTAATCACCGCTTCGAGGTTCCCTTTCACGCCGTTGCCGTCGTTCAGAAACACCTTCGACACCCGCCCGATGTAAGCCGGGCTCGGGTTGCTCGTCACCAGGTGCTGGATCAACTGCTCGCAGACAAACGGCGCCATCGTCGGCTGGTTCATCAGGTCGTCCAGCGTCATCTGCAGATCCTGCTCGGCGGTCTGCCCGGCCGGAATGACGTTGCCTCCGAAGATGCTCTTCTGCGTCTCGTCGTGATTGAACTCCACCGCATACATCTGCCCCATGTAATACGGCGGATTGTTCGCGCCCGCTTTGTGCTTTGGCGCCGCCGGATAGGTCCACCCGGTGAACACCTTGGCCATCTGGGGAATTACCGCCTCGTCGTAAGTAGGTACGGGGTTGTTATTGGCATCCACCACCGGCGTGCCGTCCGCGTTCAACTGCGTCAGCCCCAGCGTAAAAAGCTGAAGCAACTCGCGGGCGTAGTTTTCGTTCGCCGACGTGCGGCCCGACGGGTCGGCCTTATTGTTATTGGCCATGTTGAGATACCGCCCCATCGCCGGATTCAGCGTCACCGCCTGAATGATGTCCCGGTAATTGCCGAAAGCGTTATCCCGGAAGATGCGCCAGTAAGGCGGAAACGCGTAAGCGTATTGCACGCCGCCAAGCTGGCTGACCACCCAGATCTCGCTCAGCGCGAAAGCCACGCGCTGGCGAAGCTGATCGGGCTGTGTCAAGGCATTCGCGAAAAACGCCCGCTGCACATCGGCCAGCGCCGTGTAAGGCTTTCCCGTCGGCCCGATCACCGGCTGGTTCGGCAGGTCGGACGTATTCATCGCGAACTGGGCTTGCAGCCAGTTGGCGATCCCCATCTGCTGAAGTTGCGCGATGGAAGCCGGCGTCGGCCCCCAAGTGGCCTGATCGAGAAACCGCGCCGCGGCAGTGTCGCTCATCACCGGAGTGGCTGTCTGCCCGTAACTAACCACGAGCGCTGCAAGCGCAACGAACAAAGTCTTCATGATTCCGCTCCGCCGGACCCTTTCGTACACACTTCTCTAACACGCGAAATGGGTACAAAAGTTGCGCACAAGTGAAAAAAACCGCCGCGCTTAACCGATTGCCGGCCGAAGGCCCTGTCTTCCGCCCCTCAGAATCCCCCGCGCGGCCGATACCCCGGCCTCGCCCGCACCCGGTACTTCTTCGCCGCATCCGAAACAATCTCGACCCGGATGTTCCGGAACCCCTCATTCGGGTTCGGCTGCGGATAGTAAGTCACCGTGTAACTGTTCCCCAGGTCCTCACGGATCGATTCGAACGCCTCCACCTGCCGCTGCCACGTCTTGGCAAAATAAGCTTTCCCGCCCGTCTGCGTCGCAATCCGCCGGAACACCGTCGAAGAAACCGGGTCCTTGTTCACCTCGCTCGTCGAGATCACGTAGATCGGGATTCCCTC
>JAKAJI010000377.1 GCA_021813825.1 Acidobacteriota bacterium
GTGCGATGCGCACGAGTGGGAAGGGGCCTGCGCAGGTAGTTTGCAGGCGCCGGACTACGACTGGAATCTGGCGAAGGGACTTAGCCCGAACGCCGCGATCGAGCGGATGCGGATCGCGCATAACAAGAAATACGAGCCGACGAAGACATGGAGCTACGGGCCGGAATACCGGCGAGGTGTTTGCGCGACCTCGAGCCAGAAATCGCCCGGCTGTGATGGAGGCGGGTGGGGGCGCTGCGGGTCGAACACGTTTCCGACGGGCGCATTTCCGGATTGCCGGAGCCCGCTCGGGGTTTACGATCTGAACGGTAACGCCGCCGAACACATGAACCTTCCACTGAAGGAGAGCCAGATGTCGAGTCTGGGGAGCCGGGAGTTGGGCTACACGGAGATGAAAGGGAGCTGGTTCATCTTCGATACCTACCGGGCGCACGAGGACTGGTGCCGGTGGCGGGCTCCGTACTGGCATGGGTCACGGGTGATGGATCCGCACAGCCACGAGAACTACCACCTGGGCTTCCGCTGCTGCAAGAGCCTGAAATAGGCTAGACGGCGGGGAGCACGGCGGAGATTTTGATCGGCCCTTCGCCGCTGAGCGCGGTGGCGAAGCGGGAGTCGCGGAGGAGGTCCGGAAGCGGTTGCAACTTGTCCTGGACCAAGGCGTAACGGGCGACAAGGCGGATGCCGTGGCTGTAGTCGGCGTAGCCGGCGCCATGGACGGTGCTGAGGGGCTGGATGGGCATGCCGGGGCCGCGGTGCCAACCGTAGATGGCGATCCGTCCGGGATGGCTGATAAGGCGGTTGGTGATCACGACGTCCTTTTTGTGGCCGGCGACGAGGACGTCCGGGGGGAAATGGCGGATCTCGGATTGCCAGTCGATGAGAGAGTTGTGGCGCTCGTAGTAGCCGGTGGAGGTCATTTGGGGGCCCGGGGGCAGGGGTTGGGGCAGGAACCGCCGCGCCGATTGATCGTAGATGGCGTCCACCATCTTCGGAGTGGGCAGCAGGAACCGGAACCGATGGGCGACGGCGGCGGCGGTGCAGAGGGCCATGGGGATGCGCAGGTAGTCGGTGTCCGGCCCGATGGCGAGATACTCCGGCATGACGAAGATCGTGACGGAGGTTCGGGAAGCCAGTTTAACGGGCACGAGCGTCCTGCAAAAATCCGGCAGGTTTCCGGCGGCCAGTTGTTCATAGATGGCGAACTCGCGCTGCCTGCGGTCTAAACCCGCGACTGAGGCGGCGAATTGCGAGCCGGTGAGGGCGCCGGGAGGCCTGGGGGGAATGTGGCGGACGAGGTCGGCGATCCGGGAGGGTCGCGCGGCGGACTCATAAGCACGCGGGGACCGGGCCAAGAGCACGGCGAGAGTGGCTTTGAGACCGCTGCGCCGGGTAAAACACTGCTCGAGGCAGCCGGCAAACAGCACCTCAATATTGTACCGCGGGGGGCGTCAATACGAGGTGAAGAGCCTGCCCCATTCGGTATCGAGAGCACGTTTGACCCTGGCGCGGCCGACGAAGTTGTACCAGTAGACGTCGTGGTACAGGAATGAGGCGAGGTAGGACCAGGGCGCGACGACGGTGCGCAGGAGCAGGTGTTCGAGGGGTTTCAGGGGGCCCCAGTAGATCATCTTCTGGCCGCTGCTGGCGAAGGTGTCGCCGACGTGGAAGTGGAAGTCGACTCCGTCGATGCTGTCGCCGGCGACTTCGATGTCCCGTGGATCGCCGCAACCCAGGCCTTGTTCGTGGGCCATGCGGATGAAGGGAATGGAGAGCGGATCGAAGCCCATCATTTTCGCGGCGACGGCGTCGATGGCGACCATATCGCCGGAGGCGAGGATGTAGTTCTTCACGAGGGGTTCCATGCAGCGCGGGCCCGGGCCGTCGCCGGCGAAGGTTCCGTCCATGACCGCGAACAGGCCGGAATGGATTTCCTTTTGAATGGCGAGCAGGTCGACGAGGGTTTCGTGAATGACCGAGTGAGTCCAATGGCGCTTTTCGAAGAGGAGGCCGCCGAAGGCGTTCTTCATCGCGCCGGTGATGGTGGTGAATACGTGGGTTTTCATGGTCGGCAGGTGGATGACGTTCGAGCCGATGAGCCGTTTGGGGATGCGGATGCCTTCCGGGTAGACCTTGTCCAAGACGCGCATTTTCGCCTTCGGCGTGTATCGAATCCACTGTTCGCCGGGCTCGTAGAGATGCACGTTGCGGAGGCCGTATTTGCCGACCAGGACCTGCTTGTGCTTGTTGGCGACCTCGCCGCGGCGGGCGCTTACGACGACGGTGCGGTTGTGGCAGCCGAAGAGGCTCTGCTTCGGATAGCCGTCTTCGAGCAGGGTTGCAATGACGCCGTCAAGCTGCCAGGGGGTGGTGGAGCAGGCCGGGTAGAAGAAGTGCCAGGAGATGTTGATCTTGAGCGCGGTTTCGTGGTCCTTGGGGAGGAACTGCGTATAATCGGCGAGGCGCATGAGGCGCGAATAGTCGCCGAGTACGGTGGAAGGGGACGTTTTCAGGACCGCGACACGGGACCGGTTCATGGGGCATCACCTCTGGCGGACGCGCACGCGAACCGTGACGGAGGCGCAGGCGAAGGAGGTGGACCCTTCGCAACTCAGGACGTAGGACGTTGTCGACTCAGGCTTGACGTCGAGGGTGCCGCTTGAGCCGTCGAAGGTGCCGAGTTTTTTCAACGCGACGTCGCCGGTGCGGGTTTCCGCGGCCTCTTCGATGGTGACTTTGGTGGCGCCCTTGATGGACCAGCGGAGCAGAACGGATTCTCCGGCGGTGATTTCCTTTGGCTTCGCCTCGAAGATGAAGTCGCTTGAGGCCTTATCTTTTTGTTTCTGGTCGGCGTGGGGGGCGCCCGGGGCCAGGCTGGTGGCCAGTCCGAGAGCCAGGAGGACGAACGGCCAGAGACGGCGACGCAGGCACATGGTGAGTCCTCGATTCGCCCTGTGGTAGTGCAATCGCCATGCCACGCCGTTTTCGGGGGTTGCCCCACGGGCTTACTGGTTGAGCAACCGCAAGGGCGGCGCCGCGACCAATTGGTGGCCGGCGGTGGTGGGGTGGAGTCCGCCCTAGAACGGGTGCGTGTTGAGATTCGAGCAGATGGCGTGGCCGATGACGCCGAAGGCGAGGCAGGGCCGGACCGCGCGGCGAGTGGGGTGGTTGCCGGGGCGAGCCGGATGCACGTGGGCAGTGGCGAGGGAATTGGGATAAGATCTTGGCCTGACGGGGACGCGGAGAGACGACGATGAAGAGACGGCGGAGAGCTGGAATCACGCGGCGGTCGATGATGCGGAGCGCGGCGGCGGCGGCGATGTTCGGGCCGCTGTTTCAGGCGACGGAGGGTTCGGTGAGCGGGCAGGAGCGGGTGAACAAGAACTCGGCGCCGAGCACGCTGAAGATCACCGATATGCGGGCGTGCCGGGTGGCGGCGAACTACGATTACCCGCTGATCCGGATTGACACGAACCAGGGTGTGTATGGGTTGGGCGAGGTGCGGGACGCGGGTGTGGAGGGGATCGCGCTGATTTTGAAAGCGCACATGGTGGGGAAGAATCCGCTGAACATCGAGGCGAATTTGCGGACGGCCCGCCAGTTCGCCAATCACGGGCGGATGGGCGGCGGTTACAGCGCGCTCGACATGGCGCTGCACGATATTGCGGGGAAAGTTTACGGCGTGCCGGCGCACCGGCTGATCGGGAACAAGAATCACGACCGGGTGCGGATTTACGCCGATACGACGAGCCATCCGGATCCGAAAGTGTATGCCGAGCGGATGCGGAAGCGGCGGGCGATGGGGCTGACGTTTTTCAAGATGGACTTGCAGTCGAGCCTGTTGAAGGAACGGCCGGGGGCGCTGAACGAGCGGGGCGTGTGCACGGAGAAGGGGCTCGGATATTTGTGCGAATACATTGCCGCGATCCGCGATGTGCTGCCGCCGGGGGCGCCGCTGGCGGCGGACCATTTCGGACCTTTGAACGTGAACGACTCGATCCGGTATGCGCGGGCGTTCGAGCCGTATCAGCTTTCCTGGGCCGAGGACCTGCTGCAGATATCGGAGGGAGCGATTCATCCTTACCTGAACTGGCAGGCGTACCGGACGATTTCGGAAGCGACGGTTACGCCGGTGCTTACGGGGGAGGATATTTTCGGGTTGCAGGGAGGGTTTCAGGAGTTACTCGACCATCACGCGGTGGATGCGATTCATCCGGACATTGAGACTTCGGGCGGGTTGCTGGAGACGAAGAAGATCGCCGATTATGCGGCGATGCGGGGGATACAGGTGGCGATGCACCATGCGGGGTCGCCGATTGGAGGGTTTGCCGGATACCACTGCGCTTCGACGTTTGGGGACAATTTTCTGGCGATGGAGAACCACGCGCTGGATATGCCGTGGTGGCAGGACCTGGTGACGGGCGTGCCGAAACCGATTATCGAGAACGGATATGTGAAGGTTCCGGACGACCGGCCAGGGCTGGGACTGGAACTGAACGATGCGGTGGTAAAGGAGCACCTGCGGCGGCCGGGTTACTTCGAGCCGACGCCGATGTACGACGATTTGATTGTTTCCGGGTTCCATACCGGCGGCGCGTGGCCGCATTACGACGAAACGGGGAAGTGGTGTAACTGCGTGACCTATGAGTAAGATTCGTGTGAAGTACCTGGTTTGTGGGCTGGCCGCGGTGTTTCTGGTGTGGGCGGCGGACCCGACTTACATGCACCGGTATTTTCCGTTGATCTCGCCGGCGCAGGACGATTTGACGTTCCGGACGCGTGGCGTGACCTACCAGCCGGCGTTCGGGGCGGACGATGCCCAGGCCGGGCAACTGAAGAGCATTGCGCGGTACGGGATGTTGACGGTGGATGCGAAAGCGGAGACGAGGCTGGTAAGTTATCCGGCGGAAGAGCAGATTTACTATGTGCTGAACGGGAACGGCGT
>JAKAJI010000378.1 GCA_021813825.1 Acidobacteriota bacterium
ATCTATCCGGTCCCGTCGAACGATACGCCGATAACTTTATCCCGTAATCCGTTTTCAGCCATGCAACTTGCGATGTGGGCATGGTGGTGCTGGACGCCGACCTTCCGGACGCCCGGCATTTCGAGCGCGGCCCGCGTGCTCAGATACCCCGGATGAAGATCGTAGCCCACCACTTCCGGCTCGATGCGATAAAACCGCTTCATGTGCGCCAGCGTTTCGTGAAAGAACTCGAGCGTTTCCAGATTCTCAAGATCGCCGATATGCTGGCTTAAGATCGCGTAACTCTGCTTGGTCAAACAGAAGGTATTTTTGAGTTCGCCTCCGGCGCCCAAGGCGGGCGCCATGTCAAAAGCCAACCGCACCGGTTGAGGCGCAAACCCTCGCGACCGCCGCACGACACGCACCTCCCCTTCAAACGTCCGCACAACCGAGTCGTCCACCCGCGTATGGATCTTCCTGTTATGCGTCAGGACCTCGTCGTAAAGCGATGCCAACCGCGGAAGTTCCTCTTCCCGGCTCACGATCGGTTCCTCACTCACATTGCCGCTGGTCATGACCAACGCCTCGAACCCCCCGCCGGCGCCCGCAAACAAAAGGTGGTGCAGCGGCGTGTAAGGCAGCATGACGCCGATCGTCTTATTTCCCGGCGCAACCGCCTCGGAGATCCCGGTTCCCGGCCGGCGCGGCAGGATTACAATGGGCCGCCGGGGGCTCTCTAAAGCCTCCCGGTCCGCCGGGCTGACTTCGCAGCACCGCTCCACCGCGGCCAAGTCCGGCGCCATGATCGCGAACGGCTTGTCACTGCGGCGCTTCCGCCCCCGCAGCCTCCTCACTGCGTCGCCGTTGGTGGCATCACAGGCCAGGTGGAACCCACCCAGCCCTTTGATCGCCACAACCTTGCCCGCCCGCAGCCAGTCCTGAGCCCGCTCGATGGGTACACTCAGCGCCGGCCCACAGACCGGGCAGGCATTCGGCTGGGCGTGAAACCGGCGGTCGGCCGGATTCCCGTACTCGGCCCGGCAGTCGTCACACATCGGAAACTCCCCCATCGTCGTGGCAGGCCGATCATAGGGAATGTCCCGGATGATGGTGTAACGTGGCCCGCAGTTGGTGCAATTGGTAAACGGGTACCGGTAACGGCGGTTCGCCGGATCGGTAAAGTCGTTGTAACACTCCGCACAGGTGGCTATGTCCGGAGGAACCAGCACAAACTCTTCTGTAACTTGCTCGCTTTCCAGAATGACAAAGTCCCGAGTTCCTTGCTGAGCAATGTCGGTTACCTGGATCCTGTCAATCTGGGCCAGCACGGGCCGCCGGCGCCTCAAGTCTCCTTCAAACAACTCGAGCCGCGCCGCCGGCCCTTCGACCTCGATAAATACTCCTTCCGACGAGTTTCTAACCCATCCCCCGAGCTGGTTTGCCACTGCGAGTTCATACACGAAGGGCCTGAACCCGACGCCTTGGACGATGCCCTGTATGTGGATTCGCTTTCGGAGCACCTTCGCGCAATTCGGCTCAGAACTCATGCGTCATTTCCCGCACCGGCACGCAGTCCTGAGTCATTCGACGCGCACCGTGTTTTCCTCTCCCGTTCTCGCTTCCCATAACTTACTTGTTACTTGGTCACCCGTTTGCCGTTAACTCACCCCGGACGCCGCCGCTTTCCCTCACTTATCTCCCGCGCCTGACTCCTGTACTTTCGGCCATAACTGTTACAAATCCACCCTGTTTTGCATCCGGCTAACCAGGCCAGCTAAGGCCTCGAATCCGGGTCGAAGGGTTCGTTTTCGCGCGCCTCGCTTTGCATCCGGCCGGAATTGGTCCGCATCGTGCTCCCATGATGCCGCAAATTCTGTAGTTGGAGAGACCAGATGCCCCTTTCCCCGCGCACTCTCTCAACCTACGACGTGTTGAAACAGCACGGCGTCGACCGGCGAACCTTCCTGAAATTCTGCACCACCATCTCCGCCACCCTCGGCCTCGAAGCCACCATGGTTCCCAAGGTCGTTGCGGCGATGGAAAACAAGCCGCGCATCCCGGTGATCTGGCTGCACGGCCTGGAATGTACCTGCTGCAGCGAGTCCTTCATCCGCTCGGCTCATCCGGTCGCCCAGGACATTGTCCTGAACATGATCTCGCTCGACTACGACGACACCTTGCAGGCCGCCGCCGGTTTTCAGGTCGAAGAGATCCGGAAAAAGGTCATGAAGGAGCATCCGGGCCAGTACATCCTGGCGGTGGAAGGGAACGCACCAACCAAGGACGGCGGCGTCTACTGCACTGTAGGCGGCGATACATTTCTAAATGTCCTGAAGGAAACTGCGGCCGGAGCCAAAGCCATCGTCGCCTGGGGTTCCTGCGCCTCCAACGGTTGCGTGCAGGCGGCGAAACCGAACCCGACGGGCGCCAAACCGGTGCATGAACTCATCACAAACCGGACGGTCATCAATGTGCCCGGCTGTCCTCCGATCAGCGAAGTCATGACCGGCGTGCTGACCTACATCCTGACCTTCGACGCCCTTCCCGAACTCGACCGCGAAGGCCGCCCGAAGATGTTCTACGGCCAGCGGATTCACGACAAGTGCTACCGCCGCGCTTTCTTCGACGCCGGCATGTTCGTCGAATCCTGGGACGACGAAGGAGCGAAAAAAGGCTGGTGCCTCTACAAGATGGGCTGCCGCGGGCCGACGACCTACAACGCCTGCTCGAGTATGCGCTGGAACGACGGCTGCGGATTCCCGATCTCCTCCGGCAACCCGTGCATCGGCTGCGCGGCCGACGGGTTCTGGGACAACGGTCCCTTCACCCAGCGCTTGTCCAACGTCCTGGTTCCCGGTATCGAATCGACGCCGGACCAGATCGGCAAGACATTAACGGTACTCACAGGCATCGGCGTGGGCGCTCATCTGATCTCTCGCGTCGCGCGAAAGGTCACGAAGAAGACGCCGGAAACCGGCGCCAGGGAAAGCGAGTGAGGTGAGCCATGAAACGAGTTGTTGTCGATCCCATCACGCGCATTGAAGGCCACCTCCGTATCGAGGCGATGCTCAATGACCACAACGTCATCGAGAACGCCGCCTCCACCGGCACGATGTGGCGCGGCATCGAAGTGATTCTCGAAGGCCGCGATCCCCGCGACGCCTGGGCGTTCTGCGAACGCATCTGCGGCGTCTGCACCACCGTTCACGCCCTGGCTTCGGTCCGGGCGGTCGAAAACGCGCTCGCGATCGATGTTCCACGCAACGCGCAAATCATCCGCAACATCATGGAGCTGACGCAGTACGTGCAGGACCACGTCATCCACTTCTATCACCTGCACGCGCTCGACTGGGTGGACGTGGTTTCGGCGCTCAAGGCAAATCCCAAAGCCACCGCCGATCTTGCTCAGACCGTTTCTCCCCACTGGCCCACGTCCACCCCAGGCTACTTCACCGACATCCAGAACACGCTGAAAAAGTTCGTCGAAAGCGGCCAGCTCGGTATTTTCCAAAATGCCTACTGGGGCCACCCGGCGTACAAACTTCCCCCCGAAGCGAATCTGATGGCGGTTGCGCATTACCTGGAAGCGCTCCGCTGGCAGAAGGAAATCATCAAAATCCACACCGTCTTCGGCGGCAAGAACCCGCACCCCCACTATCAGGTCGGCGGCGTAGCTTCGGCGATCTCGTTGAATGGGGACAATGCGATCAACATTGAGCGATTGAACCTCGTAGGAAAGTTGATCAAGGACGCCGACGCGTTCGTCAATGGCGTCTACATTCCCGATCTGCTCGCCGTGGCTTCCTTCTATCCGGAGTGGACCAAGTACGGCGGCGGCCTGGGCAGTTTCATGTCCTACGGCGACATTCCGATGGACGGACTAAACGACCCCGCTCATTTCCGCTTCCCGCGCGGCGTGGTCCTGAACAAGAACCTCGCGGAGGTCCTCCCGGTCGACCTTGCCGACCCCGAACAGGTTCGCGAGGAAGTCACCCACTCCTGGTACAGCTACCCGAACGGCCAGCAGGCGCTGCATCCCTGGGACGGTGTAACTGAACCGAATTACACCGGTCCGAAGCCGCCCTATGAGCAGTTGGACGAGAATGCCAAGTACTCCTGGCTGAAGAGCCCGCGCTGGAAGGGCCATGCGGTCGAGGTTGGTCCGCTCGCCCGGATGATCGTTGGCTACGCTTCGGGGAATACGGAGATCAAAGACGTCGTCAACGACGCGCTGGGACGGCTGAAGGTGGATGCCTCGGCGCTGTTCTCCACTCTCGGCCGGACGGCGGCACGGGGCCTGGAAACCAAGCTTGCAGTCGGGTGGCTGCAGGCGGAATACGACCGTCTGTTGGCCAACCTCAAAAGCGGCGACAGCACCACCGCCGACACCGCGAAGTTCTCTCCCTCTACCTGGCCCAAAGACGCCAAGGGGTTCGGCTTCACCGAGGCCCCTCGCGGAAGCCTCGGCCACTGGGTCAAAATCCATGAGGGCAAGATCGCCCGCTACCAGATCGTCGTTCCTTCGACCTGGAACGCTTCGCCCAAGGACGCGCAAGGACAGCACGGCGCCTATGAAGCGGCCCTGATGGGCACGCCGATGGCCGATCCGCAGCGTCCGGTCGAAATTCTGCGGACCATCCATTCCTTCGATCCGTGCCTGGCCTGCGCCTCGCATGTCATCGGCCCCGACGGCCGCAAACTGGCCGAGATTGTCGTGCGTTAGAGGAGGCCGCTTATGGCGACGACACCTTTGCATCTCGGCATCTCCGGCGCCCGGTATGGACGCAAGTACGTGTGGGAGCTACCGGTCCGAATCTGCCATTGGGTGAATGTGCTGGCTATCGCCACCTTATTCGCCACCGGGCTCTACATCGCCTTCCCCCAGCTTTCCCCCTCCGGCGAGGCGTACAAGCATTTCGTCATGGGCCGCGTCCGGGAAGTTCACTTCGGGGC
>JAKAJI010000379.1 GCA_021813825.1 Acidobacteriota bacterium
CCGCTTCTCCGCCGGGTTCACCCCGAGCACCACCACTTCCACCTGCTCGCCCGCCTTCAGTACATCCGACGGCTTCCGGATCTTCTTGCTCCAGCTCAACTCCGAGACGTGTATCAGCCCGTCCACGCCAGGCATCAACTCCACAAACGCCCCGAAATCCGCCAGCCGCGAAACCGTGCCCTTCACCCGCTGGCCTGTCTGGAACGTCTCGGCGGCCACCGTCCACGGATCGGGAATCAACTGCTTGCGGCCCAGCGAAATCTTCCGCGTCGCCGGATTGACCTTCAGTACCTTGACTTCAATCTCTTGCCCCACCTGCAGCACATCGGAAGGCTTATTCACACGCGCCCACGCCAGGTCGGCCACGTGCAGCAACCCGTCAATGCCCGGAGCCAGTTCTACAAAGGCCCCAAAATCGGTCAGGCTGCGCACCCGCCCCTTCACCACGGCGCCTTCCACAATGGACGCAAACGCCTCCGCCTTCGCCCGCTCGGCTTCTTCTTCGAGGACCGCGCGCCGGTCCACTACCACGTCCTCGCCGGCCACATCCAGTTTGAGGATGCGGCACTGAATCTCCTGGCCGATCAGCTTTTCCAGTTCCGCCATCTCGCGAATGCCGCTCCGCGACGCCGGCAGGAACGCCTTCACGCCGCCGCAGTCCACTCGCAATCCGCCCTTCACCGCTTCGGTTACCGTACCCGCGATCGGCGTCTTCTCGGCAAAGGCCCGCTCGAACGCAGTCCAGTCGCGCGGCCTCTCCACCTTCACCGTCGAAAGCAGATAGTTGCCGTCGTTATCGCGTCCGCTGATGGACACCGTGATCGGGCTGCCCACCTTCAACTCCGCCGCGCTCACGCCCGCCGGAAGATTCGCAACCGGAAGCAACCCTTCCGTCTTCCGCCCAAGATCGACGTACACCGTTTCCGGCGACACCGCCACCACCGTGCCTTCGATCGCTGCCCCCGCGGCATGTTCATGCTCCTGCTCGAAGGCGGACAGAATCGAGGCGAACGATGCGTCTTCGTACGCCGCCGGCTCCTGCGGTTCGGCTCCGCCCTCTGGCGCAGCGCTCGGTGCGAATGCGCTTTCCTCCTGCGAGGGCGCGTTGACAGACTCGGGAGAAAGCTCGGAAATACGTGGGGTTTCCATGAAATACGCGTGTGAAGCTTCATTGTGTCACAAAGCCCGTTAAGATGACAGCGTGGAGAATGAGGTTTCGAGCCCCGTTTCCCTGACCCGCTGGCTGCGCCCCCAGGACGCCGTCTGGGTCGTCCTGTTCACCGCCCTGGCCCTGTTCGGCCCCTCCCGCACACCCCTCGTCATCCTGCTGCTCTGCCTGCTCGGCGTGGCTCAGGTCGTCGAACCCAAGTTCCCTTGGTTCGCCACCCGCGCCGGCGGTGCCGTCTCCCTCGCCGTCAACCTCGCCCTCTGCGGATTGCTCATCGGCATCACCGGCGGCGTCTCCAGCAGCTACCACTGGATCCTCCTCTTCCCCGTCGTCTCGGCCGCCACCGCCCTCGGCCCCGCCGGCACCACCCTCGCCGCCCTCGGCGCCTGCGCCATGTATCTTTCCTCGCTCCTGCTGGTCGACTGGCGTTACCAGTACATCCCGGCCAGCCAGGTCCCCGAACTCCTCGTCCGTATCCTCATGATGCCCGTCCTCGGCTTCCTCACCTATCAACTCGCCGAAGCCAAACGCCGCGAAGCCCGCCGCTATCAGCAAACCGCCGAACAACTCGCCGAAGCCAACCAGAGTCTCCGCGAAGCCGAAGCCGAAGTGCGCCGCAGCGAACGCCTCGCCGCCCTCGGCCAACTCTCCGCCGGCCTCGCCCACGAACTCCGCAACCCTCTCGGAACCATCCGCGCTTCCGCCGAAATGCTTCGCAAATCCGTCGACCCCTCCAATGAGGTCGCTCGCGAAATGGCCGGCTACATCGCCAGCGAAGTCGATCGCACCAACTCGCTCGTCACCCGCTTCCTCGATTTCGCCCGCCCCCTCCAGGTGCGCAAGACCCCCGCAGATCTCACCCAGGTCCTCGACCGCGCCGTCACCGAACTCGAAAACCACCAGCCCCCCTATGAAGTCGTCGTCTACAAAAACTACTCGCCCGATGTGCTCCCCGTACCCATGGATTCCGAACTGATGGAACGCGTCTTCGTCAACCTGCTCATGAACGCCGCCCAGGCCAGCCCCCCGCACGCCCCCATCACCGTGAAAACCCGCGAGCGCGAAGACTTCGTAGAAGTCTCCGTCATCGACCGCGGCTCCGGCATCGACTCCACCCACAGGGAAAATATGTTCAACCCCTTCTACACCACCAAGCGCGACGGCGTCGGCCTCGGCCTGCCCATCGTCTCGAAAATCGTCGACGGCCATGGCGGAATGATCGAAGTCGAAAGCGAACCTGGCCAGGGCAGCGTCTTCCGCGTACTCATTCCCATGAAGGAGGCCCAATGACCGGCCGCATCCTCGTAGTCGAAGACGAAGAAAAACTGCGCCGCGTCATCGAATTGCAGTTGCGCGCCGAAGGCTTCGAAGTCGATCAGGCCGGCTCGGCCGAAGACGCCCTCCCGCTCGCCTCCTCCGCCGACGTCGTCCTCACCGACCTCCGCCTCCCCGGAATGGACGGCCTCCAACTCCTCACCCGCCTCCGCGAACAGCACCTCACCCCCCCGGTCATCGTCATGACCGCCTTCGGCAGCATCGAAAAGGCCGTCGAGGCCATGAAAGCAGGCGCGGAAAACTTCGTCCCCAAACCCTTCTCCCTCGATCACCTCGTCGCCGTCGTCAACAAGGCCCTCGCCAACCGCGCCCTCCGCGAGGAAAACCGCCTGCTCAAGGCCGAACTCAACTCGCGCTACCAGTTCGGCAACATCGTCGGCCGCAGCCCCTCCATGCGCGAAATCTTCTCCACCGTCGAACGCGTCGCCCCCACCCGCGCCACCGTCCTGCTCTGCGGCGAAAGCGGCGTCGGCAAGGACATGATCGCCCGCGCCATTCACCAGCATTCCCCGCGCTGCGACAAGCCGTTCGTCAAGCTCAACTGCACCGCCATCCCCGAAAACCTCATGGAGAGCGAACTGTTCGGCTACGAAAAAGGAGCCTTCACCGGCGCCACCACCACCAAGCCCGGTAAGTTCGAGCAGGCCGACACCGGCACCGTCTTCCTCGACGAAATCGGCGATGTCCCCGCCGCCGTCCAGGTAAAACTTCTCCGCATCCTCCAGGAACGCGAGTTCGAACGCCTCGGCAGCAACAAAACCCGCCACATCGACGTCCGCGTCATCGCCGCCACCAACGTCGACCTCCGCGAAGCCCTCGAACAAGGCACCTTCCGCGAGGATCTCTACTACCGCCTCAACGTCCTCCCCATCAACGTCCCGCCCCTCCGCGAGCGCAAGGAGGACATCCCCTTCCTCGTCGAGCACTTCGTCAAAAAACTCGGCAAGGACCTCGGCAGCCACGTCGAGTCCGTCGCCCCCGAAGCCATCGAGCGCCTCCTCCAATACCACTGGCCCGGCAACGTCCGCGAACTCGAAAACGTCATCGAGCGCAGCATGGTCCTCGCCTCCGGCACCCGCCTCCTGGCCTCCGACATCCGCCTCGAAACCGAACACCGCGCCCGCCCCGCCACCGCCAACGGCGGCTTCCTCCCCGAAGGCCTCACCCTCGAACAATACGAACAGCAACTCATCCGCGAAGCCCTCCGCCGCGCCAACGGCAACAAGAGCCAGGCCGCCCGCCTCCTCGGCCTCACCCGCAACGCCCTCCGCTACCGCCTATCCCAGATGGGCCTCGAAGAGGACGATACGTAAAGTGCATAATTGGGAGACGCTCGGATCAATCCGCTGAGCCCGAACGTTCCCAGGCACACGAAACGATATGAATTGGCGAAGTAAGGCACGAATTCAACGAGCCTTCGCTGCTCTGCCGCTGATCCACGAACCGGCCTACTACCTTCTGCAAAGAACCTTCGGCCGGCTCCGCCGTCCGCCGGAACCCTTTCCCATGATCGAAGCCGCGGCCGAATTAGTCCGATTCCTCGCCGAAGCCGGCAGGAAAGTCGAAGGCGCGCGTGTCATGGAAGTGGGCACCGGCCGCCGCCTCGACATGCCCATCGCCTTCTTTCTCTGCGGCGCCGCCTCGGTCGTCACCTTCGATCTGCATCGTTACTTGAAACCCGCCCTGGTCTCCTCATCCGTTCACATGATGGCGCAGCAACGGGACAGAGTCGCGAAAATCCTCGAGCCCGTGGTCGCGCCGCGCGCCGTGACCCGGCGCCTGGAAACGCTGTCCGCGGCTCGAAACACCAAAGATCTCCTCCAGCGCGCCGGCATCGAGTACCGCGCGCCCGCCGACGCCGGCCGGACCGGCCTTCCGGCCCACAGCGTCGACATCCAAATCTCCTACACCGTCTTCGAGCACATCCCGCGCCACGTCCTCATCGAGATCCTCCGCGAAGCCAACCGCATTCTCTCCTCCGATGGCGTCGCGCTCCACCACATCGATCCCTCCGATCACTTCTCGCACGACGACAACTCAATCCTGCCCATCAACTTCCTTCAATATTCGGAAGCCGAATGGTCCGAGCTCGCCGGAAATCAATTCAGCTATCACAACCGCTTGCGCGCTGACGATTACAAGACCCTCTACCAGGAATCCGGGCACGAGATCCTCCTTTGGAAGCCCTATGTCCATGCCCCTTCTGTGCGAGCCATTCGCGCGGCATTCGCGATTCATGAGCGGTTCCGCGATTACACGCCCGAGGTTCTAGGAACCATAGTCCTTCAGGTCCTCTCCCGGCCCGCCGCACCTCGGATGTGACAAAGTAGACAAAGTGAATCGACGCCAGTTCCTCCTCTCCGCCGGCCTCGGCGCCGGCGCGGCGGCCTCCCTCCCAGCCGCCCCCGCCAACCGCCCCACC
>JAKAJI010000380.1 GCA_021813825.1 Acidobacteriota bacterium
CTCGTCGCCGCGGCGGTTCTTCAGCAGGACGCCGATCGCCGGGGTTGCGCCGCCGGGATAGAGGATGAAGTCGCGCGGCGGATTCGGCACGCTTCCGCCGGCCGCGATGGGCGCCGGAAGAACCCCCGCGATGGTCACGCCATCGGGGAGCGTCAACTGACGGTCAAATGCGCCGTTCAGCGAGCGGGCGCGGATTTTGTTGTCGGCCGGCGCCACCAGGAACTCCACCACTTCTTCCCGGCGCTCGGCGCGGTTCATGCCGGCGTTGAGAAGCGAACTGATCCCGCGCGCGGCCGAATTCAGGCGCATCGACTCCAGCCCCGCGCTCACGGCCGGAAAACTGATCCCCGCCATCAGCGCGATCAACAGCGTCACGATCATCATTTCGATGAGCGTGATGCCGTGCTCGCTGTGCCGGGCTTCAGTCATTCTTCCAGTTCACGATGTCGGCATTGTTGCCGTCGCCGCCAGGCTGCCGGTCCCCGCCGTAGCTGATCACATCCGGTTCGTCACCGTGATCGCCCGGGTACTTGTAGACGTAGGGGGTGCCCCAGGGATCGTTCGGGATGTCTTGGGGCAGATACGGCCCGGCCCAGTTCACGACGCCTTCGGGCTTCACGCGAAGCGCTTGGAGGCCCTGCTCCGTGGTCGGATACGCGCCGGTGTCCAGCTTATAGGCGCCCAGCGCCGTCATGAACGAATTAATCTGCGCGTGCGCCGACACCCGCCGCGCCTTGTCCGCCTGGCCCATCATCCGCGGCACGACCAGCGCCGCGAACAGCGCGATGATCGTTACTACCACGAGCATCTCGATCAGCGTGACGCCCGCTTCTGAGCCTTTGTTCCTTCTCGGTTTCATTCACCCGCCTCCCGGATCTCCACATAACATCGCGCACAACGCAGCGCGTCGCGGGCCTTGCTTGGCCCACGGGAACGCACCCGCGCTGTGCGTTTACATTGCCACATCGTTCATGCTCGTAATGGCGAGCAAGATGCTCAGTACCAGCACGCCGACGATCAATCCCATTATCAATATCACCAGCGGCTCGAACAGAGACGTGAACCGCTTGATTGCGGTACGGGTCTCGCCTTCGTAGATATCCGCCATGCGGGCGAACATCTGGTCAAGGCGCCCGGTTTCCTCGCCCACGCTCACCAGGTGCCCGGCCAGCGGAGGGAACTCGCCCACACGCTGCATCGGGGCGGAAAGCCCTTCGCCGCGCTTGACTCCCTGCGCCACGCGATCGAGCGACCCGGCGATCCGGCGGTTGTTCAAGATCGCGCCCGCGATGCCGATCGACTGCACCAGCGGCACACTGTTGGCCACCAGCGTCGCCATCGCCCGCGCGAACCGAGCCGTTTCCGCTTTCCGGAGCGCGTCGCCCAGGACCGGCACCTTTAACCGGGAGGTATCCCACCAGAGCCGTCCTTCGCGCGTGCCGATGTAGGCGCGAAGCGCGATCCCCCCCGCGAGCACGCCGCCGGCGACCCACAACCCGTAGGCCCGCAGCAGAGCGCTGGCCTCGATCAACATCTTCGTCGGCAGCGGCATCGCCACCCGCGAATCCTGGAACACCTGCGCGAACCGCGGCACCACGAAATTCAGCAGCACCGTGATGGATGCCACGCCCACCAGCGCCAGCAGCGCCGGATACACCATCGAGGAAACGATGTAGCTCTGCAGGTCATCCTTGGTCCGCTCGAACTCGGTGAGCCGTTCAAACACGACGGCCAGCGAACCGCTCGCCTCTCCGGCCCGCACCATGTTCAGGTAGAGGCTGGAAAAGTACTCCGGATGAGTGCCCAGGCTGTCAGCCAGGGACTTGCCGCCCTTGAGGACGCGCAGGATTTCGGTCAGCACGCCCCGAAAGACGGGCCGTTCCGTCAACTCGGTTGTGATGGCGAGCGCGCGGTCGAGCGGGATGCCCGCGTTGAGCAGCGTCGACAATTCCTGCGTGAAGTACAGCACGTCGCGCCGCCGCCCGCCGCCGAACGACGGCAGTTTCAACTCGAAGCCGCGCTTGTGTTCCTTGAGCCCGACGTAGACCGGCGTCAGCCCCTGTTTGCGCAACTCCTGGGCCACTCTCCGGTCGCTTTCGCCGGTGAGCGTGCCGGTCCGCACCTTACCATCCGAACCAACCGCCTTGAAGTAATAACTCGTCATCGCTCCGCCGCTGTGCGCCGCTTAAAACTCCTGCGTCACCCGCATCACTTCCTCCGGCGTGGTCACGCCCTGCGACACTTTCAGCCAGCCGTCCTCGCGCAGGCTGCGCATCCCGTTGCGCCGCGCCGCCGCGGTAATTTTAGCCGCGTCCTCGTTGTGCATGATGCTCACCCGGATCTCTTCGTTCAGCTCCATCATTTCGAAAATCCCGACCCGCCCCAGGAACCCGCTGCCGAAGCACTTTTCGCATCCGGCGCCGCGGAAAGTCGGCACGGGATCGCCGGAAGGCGACATGCGAGGCTTCGCCGGTTCCTTGCAGTCCGGGCAGATGGTCCGCACCAGACGCTGCGCCAGCACGCCCACCAGCGACGACGTGATGAGGTAATTTTCGACGCCCATGTCCGTCAGACGCGTGATGGCGCTCGGTGCGTCGTTGGTGTGCAGCGTCGAATACACGAAGTGGCCGGTAAGCGCGGACCGGATGGCCACGTCCGCCGTTTCGCGGTCGCGGATTTCGCCGACCATGATCACGTCCGGATCCTGGCGCATGATGTGCCGCAGCCCCGCAGCGAATGTCAGTCCGATCTGTGGATTGACGTGGATCTGGTTGATCCCGTCCATCTGGTATTCCACCGGGTCTTCGATGGTGATGATCTTGCGCTCGGTACCGTTGATGCGCTTGAGCGCCGAGTACAGCGTCGTTGATTTGCCGCTGCCCGTCGGTCCGGTGACCAGGAAAATGCCGTGCGGCATCTGTGTGTAATGCTCCATGCGGGCAAGCATGTGCCTGTCGAAGCCGAGACGGCCGAGGTCGTAGAAGTCGCCCGCCGAGCGGTCGAGGAGGCGCATCACGACGCTCTCGCCGTACAGCGTGGGCAGCGTCGATACGCGCAGATCCACTTCGCGGCCCAGGGTCTTTACTTTGATGCGGCCGTCCTGCGGAAGTCTCCGCTCGGCGATGTTCAGCTTCGCCATCAGCTTCACGCGTGAAATGATGGCCGCCTTCAATTCGCGGGGCGGAGCCTCCTGGTTGTAGAGCACGCCGTCGACGCGGAAGCGGACCCGGAATTCCTTCTCGAAGGGTTCGATGTGAATGTCGCTGGCGCGCTTTTCCACCGCCTGCGCGATCATCGCATTCACCAGGCGGATCACCGGCGCCTCACTCGCCATGTCGCGCAACTGCTCGAGGTCCTGCGACGCTTCGGCGTCTTCGCCGAAATCCATCTCGCCGGCGCGCGCGCTCTCGCCGTAATACTTGTCGATGGCGTCGAGGATCTCCTGCTCGGAAGCCAACGCCGGCAGCACTTTCAAACCGGTGGATGTCTTCACCGCGGCGATCGTTTCGAAATCGAGCGGATCGGCCATCGCCAGATGAAGCGACGTCCCTTCCACGGCCAGCGGCAGACAGCGGAACTGGCGGAGGAAACGGGCCGAAAGCGCCTCGGTCTCCGGCGTCACCGCGGGCGGCGCGTCGATGGCCACCAGCGGCACCTGCAACTGCTCGCTCAGTGCACCGAGCACATCGCGCAGGGCCACGAAGCCAAGGTCGACCAGGATCCGGCCCAGCTTTTCGCCACGCTCCTTCTGTAACTCGAGAGCGCGCTCCAGATCGTCCTGCGTAATCAGGCGCCGTTCGATCAGCGCCTCGCCGAGACGCATTAAAACTCCTGTTCCTTCACCGCCGCCGCGATCTGCCCGCTGCGTTGCCCTTCGAGCAGCTTGGCCCGTTCGCCGGTCATCACGATCTGCGACGGAATCCCGTCCCGTGTTTCCCAGGGATGCTTGGTCAGGGTTACCGCGAGCACGACGTTCTCGGCCATCGGTTGGGTGTCAAGCGACGCGGCCACGCCGGCGAGCATCTGCTGCATTTGGGTCTTTAGTCTCGGCAAGCGCTCGAGCATCATCTTACGGTGCGTTGCCACGTCCTGCGGCGTGATGGTCTGGTGGAACGGGCTGATTCCCGGTGACGGCGCCAGGTCCACCTCGGCCGTGAACACGGTCCCATAACCCGTCAAATACACCCCGCGCGCGGGTCCGAGCAGCAGAAACGGATCCTGCGGCCAAAGCGCGGCGATCTCGTGGTTCAGGCCTCGCTCGGCCGCCTCGATGCTCGTTCGCGCCACCGGCGCCTGGGCGCCCACCGACCCAGCCAGCGCCACCGCCGCCGCCAGGCAAGCCAGCACAACCCACTTTGCTTTCATCGCGTCACCCCGACCGGTGCCGGACCGTCGTTTTGCGCGAGCACCCGGGCCACGCGCTTGTAGAGAATCTCGCTGTTCTCATCGAAGGCGATGAGGTCGGCGCGCCGCTGCTCGGTGAACCGCTTCTCGGTGGCCGCCAGCAGCGCCGCTGTCTTGTCACGGTCCTGTGCTTGCACGTTAGCCACCGCCTGGGCCACAGCCGTCTGCACCCGCGCATCGAGCCTTTGCTGGATCTGATGCGCTACTCGTGCTTCAATCGCCGCTTGGTCCACACGCGCCGCCGGCCGCATCATGGCGCCATGCGCCACAATCGCCGCCGCCAGCACGCCAGCCGCAGCCAGCCCATACGCCGGGTGCGGGGCAAGAAGCCGGCGCCACCAACTCGGCTCAAACACCTGGTCAGAGACGAACGCGATACGCCGTGGCGGCTCCTCCTCCCGGAGCATCATCAGCGCGGACTGCGTCGCCCGCAACCGGCCGAGTTCCTCCCGGCACGCCGGGCACTCCCGAATATGCGCGTTCACCGCGCCGCGCTCGGCGGACGTCGCT
>JAKAJI010000381.1 GCA_021813825.1 Acidobacteriota bacterium
CCTCCATCGCCCGCATGATCGACGTCGAAACCCACGTCGACTCCCACTACGTCTGCACCTACAAAGCCGACGGCCTCATCGTCAGCACCCCCACCGGTTCCACCGCCTACTCCCTCTCCGCCGGCGGACCCATCATCTACCCCGCCGTCGCCAGCCTCGGCATCACCCCCATCTGCCCCCATACCCTCACCAACCGCCCCGTCATCGTCCCCGACACTTCTGCCATTCAAATGCGCAATCTCGCCGAGGACGAATCCGCCTTCCTCACCATCGACGGCCAGATCGGCAGCCCGCTCAAACGCGATGACCTCGTGCTCTGCCGCCGCTCGGAACACTCCGTCCATCTCGTCCGTCCTCCCCGCCAGCTTTTCTTCGACGTCCTCCGCCAAAAGCTCAAATGGGGCGAACGGTGAAGCGCCCTTCGCTGACTTTCTGGATCGTCTTCGCTATGGCCGCCGGCATCCTCACCGGCGTCTTCTTTCCCAACGCCTCGCGCAGCGCCTGGATGAGCCTCCTCGCCACCATCTTTCTCCGCCTCATCCGCTCCATCATCGCGCCTCTGCTCTTCGGTTCCCTCGTCGCCGGGCTCGCCGGCAGCGGCAGCCTGAAAACCATGGGCCGCGTCGGTCTCAAAGCGCTGGTCTACTTTGAAGTCGTCACCACCTTCGCCCTCACCGTCGGCCTTGCCGCCGTCAACATCGCCCGCCCCGGCGCCGGCGTGCAAATCCAAAGCGCCGCCGCTACCCCCACCACCCCCGCGCCCATTTCTTTCTCCTCGCTGCTCGAACATTCCTTCCCCGCCAGCATCGCCGACGCCATGGCCCGCGGCGACGTGCTCCAGATCGTCGTCTTCGCGCTGCTCTTCGGCGCCGCCGCCTCCGCAGCCGGAGCCAAAGCCCGCCCCGTCGTCGACTTCTGCGCCGCCCTCACCGAAACGATGTTCCGCTACACGCGCTACGTCATGTACACTGCGCCATTCGGCGTTTTCGGTGCCATGGCTGCCGCCATCGGAAAAAACGGCCCGGGCGTCCTCATCGGACTCGGCAAGCTTCTCCTCACTCTCTACGTCGCCCTCGCCGTCTTCGTACTCTGCGTCCTGCTCCCCGCTGCCCTATTCGCCCGCGTGCCCTTGCGGCCCTTCATCCACGCCGTCCGCGAGCCCTTCCTCATCGCCTTCTCCACTTCCGCCAGCGAAGCCGCGCTCCCCCTCGCGCTCGAAAACATGGAAACCCTCGGCGTGCCGAATCACATCGCCGCCTTCGTCATCCCCGCCGGCTACAGCTTCAATCTTGACGGCAGCACGCTCTATCTCGCCCTCGCCGCCATGTTCGTCGCCCAGGCCGCCAACGCGCCCATGCCCCTCAGCCGCCAGCTCGCTCTCATGGTTACCCTCATGCTCACCAGCAAAGGCGTCGGCGGCGTGCCCCGCGCCGCACTCATCATCCTCGCCGGAACCCTCGCCTCGTTCCAACTCCCCGCCGAAGGCGTCGCCGTCCTCCTCGGCGCCGACGTCCTCCTCGACATGGTCCGCACCTCCGTCAACGTCCTCGGCAACTGCCTCGCTTCCGCCGTCGTCGCCCGCTGGGAAGGCGTGAAACTCGCCGCAACGCCCGCCGCCTGATCTGACGCTACTGCAGCTTCCCGCGCCCTTCCACCCGCCAGCACTTCTCCACTTGATCCCCGCGGATGCCGAATACATGCTCGTGCAAATTCACCGCCACGCAGATGTGGTTCGGAATCACCCGCACCCGCTGCCCGATCTCAAACTTCGTCTCCGTCCCGGTAATATCCACGTACCCGTGCTCTTCGTTCATCCGCCGGAAAACCGAGCCCGGCGCCTCCGGAATGCAGCCGTGCCCCACGCCTCCGCCCACGCACAAATCCGAAGAAAACGTCTTCGATCCCCCGTCGATGATCACTTGTCCCTCGACCGCCGTCGATACCACCGTCACCAGCATCGTCGCCGCGCACTGATCCAGCGTGCACGCCCCGGACTTCATCGTGTTCCGGTCGTTGAAAATGTAAGTCCCCGGCCGGATCTCGTTTAGCTCCGGCAGTTCGTGCGACCGGAACCACGTCGGCGTCGACCCTCCACTCACAATCCGCGGCCCAAGTCCCGCTGCCCGCAACTCCCCGCACACCTTCTTGAGCAGCTTGCCCAACTCCTGAAACGCCGTCTCGCCCGCCGAGTCCCACTGCTTGATGTGCCCGGGATAAAACGTGATGCCGTCGAACTTCAACGAGGGCAGGGAATTGACGGCTGTTGCCAGCCCTACCACCTCCTCCGGCTTCACGCCCACGCGTCCCAGTCCTGCGTCGAACTCCACCAGCACCGCAATCTCGCGCCCCGCTTTCTGCGCCGCCTCCGACAACTCCCGCGCCGCGTACTCGCTGTCGAGCGCCACCGTTGTCCTCGTCTCCCCGGCCACCTTCATCAACCGGTCCAGTTTCTTCTTCCCCAGCACCGGATACGCAATCAGCAGATCCTTCGTCCCGGAGCGCAGCATCACCTCCGCCTCGGTCGTTTTCGCTACCGTCAATCCCGCCGCTCCCAGCGCCATCTGCCGCGCGCCCAACTCGGGAATCTTGTGCGTCTTGGTGTGTGGGCGTAAGCGCAGCCCGTGCGCGCCGGCGTATTCCGCCATCCGCGCCAGGTTGGCTTCCATGATGTCCAGGTCAATCAGTAACGCGGGAGTTTCAAGTTCGGCAACAGTCATTTCTCTATGGCGCGAAGCGCATTTCGAGCTTATCACCCTGGCCCTTGTAGATCATGGTCAGGTCCTTCGGCTTCACCTTGCCGTCAATCTCGAAATATAAAAATCCCGTCACCGGCTTCGTCGTCGGCTTCTCCGGCAGAATCTGCCGCTTCAGCACGCTCACGAACGACTCATCCTGCGCGTCCTTCTTCGTCACCATCTTCGACCCGACGTTCACCGCCGCCGGCGTCGCTCCTATGCCGGCCATCGACCCCCATTGCGGCACGCCCGCCTCGGCCAGTAACCCTCCCTGCTTGCTCGTAATCTGTTTCAACACCAGTTCCGAGTCGCCCGCCACTTCCGTCGGCTCGAAGGCCAGCGACCTCTGCCCGTCTTTGTTCGACAGCAGCGTGAAGTCGTCAATGCTCACCGGAACCGGTTTGTCCACCACCGGCCGGAACGTCACCCGCACCAGCACCAGGTTCTCCGCCGCTTTCGGCAGCGACGTCACGCCCAGCGCCTGCGCCACGTTGTCCTGGCCCAGAATCAGGTGCCCGGTGATGTCCACCGTGTCGTTGGAAAACTCCTCGAGCGGGAGAGATTTGTCGGCGGCCCAAAGCACCGCCGCCCCGGCGAATAAGAAACAGATGATTGCGCTTCTCATCCCATACTCCTCCACCCGCATTATCCCCCACCGCGCGTCCCCCGGCGAACCGGGGCATAATAGCTTCGATGACACGTCTCTCTCGCAGGTCCCTGTTGCGCGCCGCCGCCCTGTCGCCCGTCGCCTCCCTCCCCGCCTTCGCCGCCCACTCGCTTTCTTCGATCGGCGTCCAACTCTACACCGTCCGGAATGTGATCCTGAAAGACCCCGCCGCCACCCTCAACTCGATCGCCGCCCTCGGCTACCACGAGGCCGAAGTCATCGGCGACACCATCCCCAAAATCTGGTCCGCCCTCCAGGCCTCCAACCTTAAGCCCGTCAGCATGCACGCCGATACCGCCGTCTTTTTTCCCGGTAAAGAAAAGGAACTCGACGACGCCATCTCGCTCGCCAAGTCCCACGGCTTCGAATACATCGTCTTCCCCTACCTGCCTCCGAACCAACGCGGCGATGCCGCCGTCTATCACAAGCTCGCCCAAACCCTCAACGCCGCCGGCCGTAAAGTCAACGCCGCCGGCCTCCACTTCTGCTATCACAACCACGCCTTCGAATTTCAGCCCATGGATGGAACCATGCCGCTCGAAATCATGATGAAAGAAACCGACCCCGCGCTCGTCTCCCTGGAAATGGATGTTTTCTGGGTCAGCGTCGCCGGCCACAACCCCGTCGAACTGCTCCACAAATACTCCAAGCGCGTCGCCCTGCTCCACCTCAAGGACAAAGCCCAAGGCTTTCCCGTCCAGTACAACGAGAACGTCCCCCCATCCACCTTCCGCGAAGTCGGCCACGGCTCGCTCGACTTCCCGGCCATCCTCAAAGCCGCCCAGTCCACCCGCGTCAAACACTACTTCGTCGAACAGGACCAAACCCCCGGCGACCCGATCGCGAGCCTCCGCCAAAGCATCGACTACCTCCGGGCCCTGCAGTTCTGACGCCCGCTCACCTCTCGATCTTCACCGTGACTCTATCGAGCACACCCCGGTCGAGTTCCAAACCCAACCCCGGCCCCGGCAGAGCATGGACATATCCGTCGCTCGCCACACGAAAACGCTCCTTCACATATGGCCTGTCGCTCGACCCCTGCGGCACCGTCATCTCAAACCACACGTTATTCGGCATCGCCAGTTCGCAGTGGAAATGCACCGCATGATCGAACCCGTTGCCCCAGTTGTGCGGAGCGCACTCCATACCGAACAACTCCGCCAGCCGCGCCACCTTCATCCCGCCGCTGATGCCTCCCACGTTGTCCACGATGAATCGCACCACGTCCATCGCCCCGCGCCGAATGTACTCGGCGTAATTGTAAGGCGAGAAAATAAACTCGCCGATGTGAATCGGAATATCGAGCGCTTGGTTAAGCTGCACCAGCCCTTCGATGTCGCTGGTCGGGATCGGATCCTCGTAGCAAATGTAATTCAGCTCCTGAAGCACGCGCCCCACGCGGAAAGCTTCCGCCCGCGTGTACACGCCAACCGGATCGAACAGCAGCGTAAACCCGTCGCCCGCGGCCTTCCGCACGGCTTTGGCGACCTCGATATCCAAAGC
>JAKAJI010000382.1 GCA_021813825.1 Acidobacteriota bacterium
CAGTTACACCGGCTACCTGCTCCCGTGGGATCAGTTAGCGTTCTGGGCCATCACCGTCGGCAGCAACATCCTCTCGGCTGTGCCTTGGATGGGCGCCAAGATCCGCTTCCTCATGCTCGGTGGCACCACTGTCAACGCCAACGCGCTGCTTCGCTTCTACGTCCTCCACTGCGTCATCCTGCCTCTTGTCGCCGTCTCCTTCATCGGAGTGCACTTCTGGCGCATCCGGAAGGACGGCGGGCTGTACCGCGAACCGCGCCAGACGCGCTACCCGGCCCAGCCTCAGCCCGTATCCATCCCTTCTTCCGAAACCGAATCCGAGGTCACCAGCCCCCATGCCTGAGTCATCGAACTACACCACGGTTCTCGATTCCGACAGCCGGCGCACGCCGGTCCGCGTCGCCTTCGTCACGCGCCGCACCTCGCCTCACGTCAAGGCCACCGACGACCCGTTCGTGATGACTCACCCGGAAACTCTGCTCCGAGTCGCCATCGCCGCCGAGTTGCTCCTGATCGCTCTCTCGGTGGTCTCGCTCGTGTTCAACGCGCCGCTCGAAGGTCTGGCCGATCCGCTCCAAACTCCCAACCCGGCCAAGGCGCCCTGGTACTTCCTCGGCCTTCAGGAGTTGCTCCACTACTTCCCGCCCATCGTCGGCGGCGTCCTCATCCCGACCCTCGTTGTCATCGCCCTTGTCGTCATACCGTACTTCAATATCAACATCGAGGCGGGCGGGCTCTGGACCAAAAATCGCGCGCGCCGGATGCGTGTGCTGACCATCTCAGTCATCGTCCTAACGATCGGACTCTCGATTCTCGAAGTTTGGGCCATCCTCGCTCCCACTCTCTTCGTCGCAGCGCTCATGTATTGGACGGCTGGAACGCCGCCCGATTCCGGCGGCCGCCTCCGCCGATGGCTTACCTCGAAACCGCTCCCGTTCTGGATCATGACCTGGTTTCTCATTGAGGCCATCGTCCTCACGGTGATCGGCACCCTGTTCCGCGGTCCGGGCTGGTCTCTGGTAGTGCCGTGGGGAGGACAGATATGAGATCGAAACTCACCTCCGCCTGGCGTACGCTGTTCGGCGACAGCGCCCGCGCTTTCGGCTCGCTGAGCGTCATCCTGCTGCTCTGCCTCGCCGTCGTTCCCGCGAAGGATCACTTCCGCGAATGGACCGGCTATCAGGCCGGCTACCTACGTTACATCGCCAATCGCGGCGACGCCGCCACGCTCAAGCGTCGCTTCGAGGGCGGCATCCAGCAAACCTGGCTGCCCGCCATCGGCGTCGTGGACCGCTGCACCACCTGCCACGTGGCGCTGAAGGCCACCTCCCTCGAAGGCAACGGGCCGCAGCCTTACCGGCCGCACCCGGTCATCCCGCACAAACTCGACCAGTTTGGCTGCGTCCTCTGCCACCGCGGCCAGGGCGTCGCCACCACGGTACAGGAGGCCCACAACAGCACGCTGGCCTGGGAGCAGCCCATCCTTCCGGCCCGATACATTGAGTCTGGCTGCGGCCAGTGCCACCAGAACAAGCTCACCGGCACGCCGCAACTCAACCAGGGCCGCCAACTCCTCGGCGAGTACGGCTGCGTCCACTGCCACACGCTGAATCTCGCCGACGGCAACAAGATCGCCCCTTCAGACCATCCGCCCCTGCTCACCCACATCGCCGAAAAAACCACCCGCGAGTGGATCTACGCCTGGCTCAAGAACCCTCAAGCCTACGCGGTCTCGGCCACCATGCCGAATTTCGGCTTCAGCGACGACGATGCCCGTGACATCTCGGCCTTCCTCATCGCCCAGAGCACCAAACTCAACGTGGCGCCGCCCGCCGTCACCCAACCCTCCGCGGACTCAAGCGGCGAAGGCTCCAGCCTCTATGGCGAATCCTTCTGCGCCTCCTGTCACGCCATGCAGAACGCGGCCGGCATGTTGGTCGGCGGAAACGTCGGACCCGAGTTGACCCGCGTCGGCTCCAAGGTCAAGCCCGAGTGGCTCGTCTCCTGGCTCTCCAACCCAGGCAACTGGAGCCCGAACACGGTCATGCCGCACTACCGCTTCGACGCGAAACAACTCGGCTTGCTCGCCCGCTATCTCGGCTCGCAAACCGACAGCGACTTCCTCGCTCACGTCTCGCTCTCCCCCGCCACCCAGGAGCAGATTGACCATGGCAAGAAACTCGTCAATGAGCGCGGTTGCGCTTCCTGCCATGTCATCAACGGCATCAAGAAGCCCGACAACTTCGCGCCCGACCTGACCGAAGTGGGCAGCCGCTCGCTCGCCAAAATCGTCTTTGTCCCCGGCGTCGAACACGACCTGCCGTCGTATCTCGCGGCCAAAATCCGCAACCCGCATCAGTTCGGCTCGGCCATGAAGATGCCCCAGTTCACGCTCACCACCACGCAGATCAATGCGCTGGTGAACGCTCTCCTCGCCCAGACCGATCGCGCCGAAGGCCTGCCCGCCAACCTCCGTGTCCCCGGCCCGGCGCCCTCGGACTACGAGCCTGCCGGGCCCGCCGGCCAACTCATCGCCGACCTCCGTTGCTTCTCCTGCCACTCGATCAACGGCCGCGGCGGCGACATGGCCCCAGACCTCAGCATCGAAGGAAGCGCCGTCCAGCGCCCCTGGCTCGTCGCCTTCCTCAAAGCGCCCAACACCCTGCGGCCCGCTCTCATCCGGCGCATGCCGCGCTTCAACTTGTCCGACAAGGAAGCGCAGACTCTGGCCGACTACATCCTCACCGTCTACCAGACGCCGGCCTTCGACGCGGCCTCGCTACCGGCCTCCAGCTTCACCCAGACTGAACGCGACCACGGCAAGCAACTGTTCTACTCCAAGTACGCCTGCCAATCCTGCCACATCGTCGATCCCAACACCGACAAAGGATACGTCGGGCCGACACTCACCCAGGCCGGTCTCCGTTTGAATGCCGCCTGGATCGTCAACTACCTCAAAGACCCCCAAAAGCTGCGGCCGGGAACCATCGAGCCGAACCAGCACATCCCCGATGAGGACGCCCGCGATCTCGCGGCGTTCCTCATGGCGCAAACCAAGACTCCGAAGGAGAAGGGCAAATGAGACGCACGGTCGAAATCGGAATTCCGGTGCTCGGAATGCTGCTGGGCCTGGCGGGCTGCCAAAAAGGGGCGGTCACGCCGGTCCTCCACCCGAAAGCCAACGGCGCTGCCCTCGTCGAGTCGAGTGGCGGCAAACAAGCCGGTTTTGTCGGTTCGCCCCTGGACCAGCCGCTTGTCGTGCAGGTTAACGATGCGCAAGGAAACGGTGTGGCCGGCGCACTCGTTTCCTTCACCGCCGCCGGCGACGCAGCCGTAAAACCTGCTACCGGGTTGACCGCTGACGACGGCACGTTAACGGTCAACTGCCAGCTTGGCAGCGTCTCCGGCCGTTATCGCATCGTCGCCACTACGTGGGATA
The DNA here is from genome assembly GCA_021813825.1 of Acidobacteriota bacterium. GTDB lineage: Bacteria > Acidobacteriota > Terriglobia > Bryobacterales > Bryobacteraceae > JAJYKC01. The sequence continues at coordinate 3,440 of JAKAJI010000382.1, forward strand.
AACAAGGCAAACCAATCACGCTCAACCTGGATGAAATTGCCCTCGGCTATCAACAGAACCTCGGCCGCCAGTTGAACGAGAAGTACTGCGCCCGCTGCCACAACCAGGAATCGACCGTCGAACGTGTATCCAACTACGACAATCTCGCCACGAAGCCGCACTCGTTCACCGACGGCAACTTCTATAACACCGTAAACGACGCCGACATCGCCGCCATCATTACTTACGGCGGCGCGGCCCGTCACCAATCCGCCGAAATGCCATCCTACGGCGGGACATTGAGTAAATCCGATGTCGACGCGCTCGTCTCTTACGTTCGCGCCATCTCCGATCCTCCTTATCACGAGAAAGGTCTGACCTATGCCCGCCAATAAGTTACTGTCCGTGATTGTGTCGGCAGCCGGGCTTCTCGCGCTCGGCCGGGCGCAAGTGCTTGCTCCCGCTGAAATTCGCGACCCCGAACTGAAAGCCCTCGAACAGAAGGATTTCGCGTCGCTAAAGAAAATCGGCGTCGCCGTGACCTCGCATAAGTTCCCCTATCCGTTCTATCTCAGCCGCGTGCTCGATGTTACGGAGAAACAGGAACAGGAAGTCGATCACCGCTCCATTCACTTCGACACTTACAACCACCAGACCGTGGTTGAGGTAACCGGCAACTATTTCGCATCGTATGCCGACTCCTTAGATACACCCCGGCGCGCGCAGCGCACGCTTGATACCGTCATCGAGCCGATCCTCGAAGCTGCCGTGCCCGCCATGGCGGATGAGCCGAAGTTCCAGGCCTTCGCCTTTGAGATCGGACAGCACGTGCGCCGCCAGATGCTCGGTGTCACCGTCGAGGTCGCCGAAAACGTCGAGTACTTCTTCCCGCACTCTGCCGTAGCCGCGTTCCTGGAAGCCAAAACGCCCGCCGCACGAGAGGCTGTCCTTCTCCAGGGCGCCTTGTTCGTCAACTCCGTACCTGCCGGAGGCTGGGAGCGTCAGTGCGAAGCATGGCTGCCTGCGCCTAAACCGAAGAAGGAGCCCAAACAAGTAACCCTCGCCGCCGCCAGCGCCAACTCGGCCCCCGAACCGGCGACCCCGGCCATCGCCGGACTGACACCCGCGCCGGCCGCCCGCGTGGCGCCCGCCACAGAAGCCATGCCCGCCACGCCGGCGACCCCCGCCGCGCCCGTCGTGCCGGCGCCGAAGAGATCCGCTACCGGGCCCGGAGATGCCGCGCTTGCTTCCCTCGTCCACGACCTCGACAAGGAAGCGCACTTTGTCCCCTACGCCCCTCCGGGAATGATCCCGTTCCGCGGCGGCAGCTACCTCCAGCTTTCGATGAAAACCACTCTCCAGGAATCCGACGGGGGTTCACAATACCGCATGGCTGCTCTCGCCTTCGACGAGCACATCTCGCACCTCATCCGCGGCGTTCTCGCCCACCTGCCCGACCGTGACAGCCTCGACGGAGTCG
>JAKAJI010000383.1 GCA_021813825.1 Acidobacteriota bacterium
GATGAAGGGGTTCTGGGCCGCGGGCGCGGCGGATTACAACGCGGGCGCGACGGCAGGGAAGAGTGCCGGAAATAAGTTCGAATTTACTCTGACGATTCGCGGGGACGACTTAGAGGCGATGTTGAAGGAGCCTGGGCATGAGGCACGGATGACGGGAACGGCCGTGGCCCCGGCGCTTTCGGCGAAACCGCTGATGGCGGTGGATGGAGTTTTCAACCTATTCGTCGTGGATCCGAATGAGGTGGGCACTCGGAAGATGAAGTACCGGATGAAACTGGTGTCGGAAGAGGGGAAGGCGTGGGAGTTCGAAGGGTTCAAGGTCATTCAGGACCATCCGGCGCTCGATGTGTGGCACGACACGAGCACGTTGTACATCACCCTGCGCGAGGCGGGCGGCGGGGACGCGGTGTTGGGGCGGGGAATTCTGCATATTGAACCGGCGGATTTTGCGCGGCAGATGACGACGATGCAGGTGACAAATGCGCCGTCGGAAGAAGCGAGGCTGCGGGCGCTGGCGCAATTCGGCGAGTTTTTCTCGCAGACGCTGTACCAGAGTTATGGCGGAATTTTCGCGGGGACGACGGCGTTTAATCCGGACGCGCCACCGCGAAAGAAGCGGCCGCTGCGCGTGGGGGCGCCGGTGGTGTATCCGTTTGCGGCGAAGGACGGGGTAGCGCTGCGGCTGACGCGGTACCAGGGTGGGGACAAGGGTCCGGTGATCCTGTCGCATGGGCTGGGCGTGTCGAGTCTGATTTTTTCGCTGGACACGATTGAGACGAACTTACTCGAATATCTGTACGCGCACGGGTACGACGTGTGGCTGCTGGATTTCCGGAACTCGATTGCACTCGAGGCTTCGAAGCTGCAGGCAACGGGCGACGATGTGGCGAAAAACGACTATCCGGCGGCGGTGGACAAGGTGCGGGAGGTGACCGGGGCGAGGGATGTGCAGATGGTGGTGCACTGCTGGGGCTCGACGACGTTCTTCATGTCGATGCTGAGCGGCCTTGAAGGCGTGCGGGCGGTGGTGGCGTCGCAGATTGCGACGCATTTCAAGACGCCGGTGGCGACGCGGATCAAGACGGGGCTGCATGTACCGTCGTTCCTGGATGCGGTGGGGATCAAGACGCTGACGGCGTTTACTTCGACGAATGAGAACTGGGTGCAGAAGCTGGCGGACCAGGCGTTGAAGCTGTATCCAATGCCGTCCAAGGAGCGGTGCGACAACGCGACGTGCCACCGGATTACGTTTCTTTATGCGCCGCTGTACGACCACGCGCAGTTAAACGATTTGCAACATAAGACCTTGTACGAGACGTTCGGCGTGGCGAATATCAAGACGTTCGAGCACCTGGCGCTGCTGGCGAACAAAGGGAAGCTTCTCGATTTCGAGGGCCGGGACGTGTACCTTCCGAACCTGGAGCGGCTGGCTCTGCCGATTACGTTCATTCACGGGGCGGATAACGAGTGTTTCCTGCCGGAGAGCACGCAGATTACTTATGACTTACTGCGGGAGAAGAATGGCACGAGCTACTACGACCGGCACGTGATTCCAGGTTACGGCCATATTGATTGTATCTTCGGCAAGAATGCGGCGAAGGACGTGTATCCGGTGATTCTTACGGCGCTGGAGCGGACGGCGCGGCCAGCGGCGGCTGGGGCGAGAGGGTAGAAGATTCGTGAACACGTCACTGCATATCTCGCGGATGAAGAACATCCGTATCTCACCGCCGGTTCGCCAGGAGATGGAGGCGAGCAAGGCGGGTGGGCCGGCGACGATCCCGGTGATTATCAGTTTGCGGGAGTCGGCGGAGAGGCCGGATCAGGGGGTGGGGCCGTCGAAGGACCGGGTGAAGCAGTATCTGACGGCGCACGGGATTCCGTATCGCGAGAGCGACTTCTATGTCTTCGCGGCGCTCGAACCGGCGGCGATTGAAGAACTGGCGGCGATGCGGGACACGGTGGAGAGGGTTTGGCGGGACCACAAATGCTATGCGCATCTGCTCGATTCGGTGGACACGGTGAAGGCGAGTGCGTGCTGGCGGACGTTTGGATTCCGGGGCGAGGGGATCACGTGGGCGGTGCTGGATACAGGGATTCGGGCCGAGCATCCGCATTTTCAGACGCACGCAACGGTGGATGCGGCGCTGAGCAAGAATTTCTCCAATTCGCGGTCGCTCGATGACGTCGAGGGCCACGGGACGCACGTGGCGGGCATCATTGCGGGCGAGGCGCCGGCGGATGGGAAGTACAAGATGGCGACGATGGAGGAGGACTCGGACGCGCCGGTGGTGAAGGACCTGCCAGGACTGCCCTCGGGAGTTGCGCCGCTGGCGAAGTTAGTGAATGTGAAGGTACTCGACGACGACGGGACGGGTGCGGCGTCGACATGCATTCTGGGCCTCGAGTATGTACGGAAGCTGAACTCGGGAAGCCGGGACATCAAGGTGGACGGCGTGAATATGAGTCTCGGGTATCCGTTCGATCCGAAGTGGTACGGGTGCGGGCATAGCCCGTTGTGCGAGGAAGTGGCGCGGGCGATCGGGGCGGGGATTGTGGTGGTGATTTCGTGCGGGAATGCGGGGTACGGGAGCACGACGCTCGCAAGCGGGGAGCAGGTTCCGGTGCCGGTGGATTTGTCGATCACGGATCCGGCGAACGCGGAGTTAGCGATTGCGGTGGGAAGCGTGCATAAGTCGGCGCCGCATAAGTACGGGATTTCTTACTTTTCTTCGAAGGGGCCGACGGGTGACGGGCGGCTGAAGCCGGACATAGTGGCGCCGGGGGAGAAGATCATTTCGTGCACGGCGGGGTTCGATAAGGCGGGGTACGCCTACGAAGAAAAGAGCGGGACGAGCATGGCGGCGCCGCATGTGTCGGGAGCGGTGGCGGCGTTTCTTTCGGTGCATAAGGAGTTTCGCGGGCAACCGGAGTTAGTCAAAAAGATAATGCTCGAATCGGCGGTGGATCTGAAGCGGGACCGGTACTTTCAGGGTGCGGGGTTAGTGGACGTGTTGCGGGCGGCGATGTCGGTTTGAGGGAGGAGAAAAGTATGGCGAGGATGAGGCAGACGCGGCATCCGGAGTTTTCGTTGTGGCAGTCGGCGATCGATCAGACGCTGGCGAAGAAGCAGGGCGGGCAGACGGAAGACTTGGGCGGGAGTGGGGCGGTGCAGCGCCCGGACCCGAATGATCCGATGGTGGCGGCGACGGCCATGATCGCGGTCGACATCGAGAACAAGCGGACGCCTTCGGAAGATGTGCCGGCGGAGGCGCCGGCCAGGAGCACCGAGGGTGTGGGCGGAGCGGTGAAGTACTGCTCGACGATCTGGTGGGAGATTGCGAAGGCGCGGGTGAAGGGGGATGCGGCGGCGGAGGCTGCGTGGAAGGCGAGGCTGGGGGCGTTCACAAGCTGCGATCCGCGTTACTCGGAGGCGGTGGAACAGTATGTCGAGTTCTTCCGGGTGAAGTGCGACAAGGTGCCGTACCGGGTTTGGAAGAACATTGGCGACTTCGTGATCGACTGGAAGATGCCGGCGAATGCGAAGGTGGCGATTGTGGGGGACTGGGGCACGGGACAGCAGGAGGCGAAGGCGCTGCTGGCGGCGATTGGGCGGAAGAATCCGGACGTGGTGATTCATCTCGGCGATATTTACTACTCGGGCACCGAGTTCGAGATGGAGAATTACTTCTATAACATCTGGAACCAGATCTTGGACCCGAAGGGCACGGGCACCAAGACGTTCACGCTGACCGGGAACCATGATATGTATTCGGGCGGCGGGCCGTATTACGAGTTGATCGATAAGTTGGGCCAGCCGGCGAGTTACTTCTGCTTGCGAAACGACGACTGGCAGTTCATCGCGCTGGATACGGGGTTGCACGATGACGATCCCTTAGGGCAGAATCCGACGTACCTGGAAGCCACGGAAGTGCAGTGGCTGCAGGATAAGATCAACACGGCGGGCAACCGGAAGACGGTGCTGTTGAGCCATCATCAGCTCTTTACGGCGTATGAGGACATCGGCCCCGGTTATGTGAATCCGAACCTGAGCCGGCAGGTGGGGCCGATGCTCGACAAGGTGACGGCGTGGCTGTGGGGACACGAGCATAACCAGGTGATTTACAAGCCGTTCCAGGGTGTGTTGGGGCGGTGCATCGGGCATGGAGCATATCCGGTGGGGATCACGGAGATCCCGATGCCAGCCAGGCACCCGGAAGTGCCGTTGGTGGACGTGCAGCTTGCCAAGGGCGCGTCTTTTTATTCGCACGGCTACGTGATGGTGGAGTTGAGCGGAGGGTCGGCGACGGTTTCTTACTATCAGGACAGCGATTCGGAAGGCGTGGCGATGTTCACGGAGACGTGGGGCGCGGCGGTTGGGAGCGCGGGGAGTGTCGTATGAGGCAGGGCAAGGCGCTGCTTTGGTTCAGCCGGGTGGTGTGGCTGGGCATTCTATTCAACCTCGGGTTCGTGGCGATGCAGGTGTTCGCGCCGGACTTTGTGAATGTGGCGGTTGGGCTGCAGCCGGGGTTCCCGACGGTGTGGAACCGCGCGCACGGGATGATGGTGCTGGCGCTGAGCGTGCTGTATATCCCGGCGGCGATGAATCCGCAAGCGTATCCGGGTTACTCGTGGATGCTTGTGGTTTCGCGGCTTCTGGCGTCGGTGTTCTGGGCGTGGTGCCTCGGGAGCGCGCAGGGAGCGTTCGGGTCGTACCTGGCGATGGACGGCGCGTTTACGATCGCGCAGGGCGTGCTGTTGCAGATGGGGCTGCCGTTCGAGGAGCGTCTGCCGGCGAATATCGCACAATTGTGCGGCGCGATGTGGAACGGCGTGAAGAAGGCGTTCCAGACGACGAAGGTTCAGGTGGCGGCGGCGGTGATTGTGATCCTGCTT
>JAKAJI010000384.1 GCA_021813825.1 Acidobacteriota bacterium
GGCGTGGCGAAGTCGCGGCGGTTGGCGGTGCGCGTAAAATGGCCGGGTTCGCCGAGGAAGGGACGCGCGATGACCCGGCCGACCTCATAGGGGCCTCGCAGCAACTCGCGCGCCGTCTCGCAGATTTTGTACAGCTCCCAGAGCGGAATGACGTCCTCGTGGGCCGCGACCTGAAACACGCTGTCCGCCGAGGTGTAGACGATGGGCGAACCGGTGCGCAGATGTTCGGCGCCGAGCCGTTCGATGATCTCCGTGCCCGAGGCCGCGCAGTTGCCGAGCGTCGAGCGGCCAATTTCGCTTTCAAACCGGGCGATCAGATCGCGCGGGAAACCATTCGGGAACAGTGGTAGCGGTCGTGCCAGGTGAATGCCGGCCATCTCCCAATGCCCGGTGGTCGTGTCCTTTCCGGGCGAGGCGAGAGCACACTTGCCGTAGGCGGCTTCCGGGAATTCAGCGGGAGCGATGCCGGCCAGAGGACGGATATTGCCGAGGCCGAGGCGGGCCAGCGTAGGCAGATTCAGAGGACGCGCCGCGGCGATATGGCCGAGCGTGTCGCTGCCGGCGTCGCCATAGGCGGCGGCATCCGGCATCTCACCGATGCCGACGCTATCGAGAACGATCCAAACGATGCGCTGGAATGGTTCAGCCGCCATGGTGCGCATCTCCGAGCGCGGCTTCGATGCGCTCGCTTAACTGCTCACCAAACATGGTCGGAATGAAGCCCTTCATCCGCTCGGAAACCTGGCCCTGCCGGTCGATGATGATCGTGGTCGGCAGGCTCTCAATGTGCAGCGCTGCCGCGAGGCCGTCTTCAAAATAGATGTTGCCGTGCCAGCCCTGGGCTTTCACAAATGGTTCCACTTCCGCGCGGCTTTCACCGGCGTTGATCGCAAGGAACACCACATCGGAGCGGCCGGCGAACTTCTTCTTCACATCCTCGATGATCGGATGCTGGGCGCGGCACGGGCCGCACCAGGTGGCCCAGAAATCCATCACAACAACCTTGCCGGCCAGGTCCGCCAGGCGCAGCGGCGAGCCATCGAGCGAAGAAAGCGTAAATTGCATCGGGCTGCTGGCCTGCACGTTTGGGTCGAGCTTGGCCATCGCAAGGCGCCGCTCGGCCTTGATCGCCGCGACGCGGTCATAGGCTTCGAGCAACACGTCGCCCAGACCGGCTTCCGAACCCTTCCATTCTTTGTACACCTGCGCCAGGCGCTGCCGGTCTCCGCTGCGGTCCGAAGCCGGCTCATCCGAATCCGGAACCATGAACGCGTCGGCGAGGTATTCAACCGCCTCGGCCGGATGATGCGCCTGCTCGAGCCACCACCCGGCCTCACGCCCGCTCTCGGCGGAAGGGAAGCTGCCGTAACTTTTTTTGGCGAAATCGGCGGCCTTCTCCGGTTCGTTCAGCAGTCCCTCGGCGCGCGCTTCGTAAAGATACACACGCGCCAAGCCGCGCTGCCGGTCCAGAATCTGCCGTGCTTCCTCGGGTCCGGTTTTCTGAGCCGACGTACGCTCAATCACCAGCTTCTCCAGTTGCTGCGCGTGGGCGAGCACCTTGGTCCCGTTCTCCGCGCCGCGGAGCTTCAACTCGGCGACGATGGTGTTCTCCAGCACCTTGATGTCGTTCGGGTCATGCGCCAGCAGGATTTCTCCGTAGCTGGCGACGCGGCCGATATCCTTGGCCTCGATGGCCGACTGGAACAATAGCTGCTGGATTTGTAGTTTTCGCGGGTTGTCGGGATGGCGGGCGAGAAACGCTTCGAGTTCCCGGATGTAACCTTGCGGGCTGTTGGCGGCGTTGGTGAACGCCTGTTGGAGTTCCGCGTCTTCCGAGGACGGCGCGGGCGCCGCGGACTGGCCCAGTGCGCCGGAAACGATCAGCAGGCCGGCGATGAGCAGGCGGCGGCTCACTTGGGCGCCCCCGGATTCGCCGCCGCGGCGGGAGCAGCCTGAAATGCCTCGAGCAGTTTGGCCGCCCGCTCGCGAGCCATGTGGAGGTAGCTTTCGTTCTTCACGATGCGATTGAGAAGTGGATAAAACTGGCCCGGCGCGACGAGACGTTTTTGGTCCCAGGTGACTTCCAGTTGGAGCAGCGCATCGTTGACGCCGAGTTGGTCGAAATGTACGGTGCGGTCGAGCGCGATGTAGTCCTGCTCGGTTTCGATGATTTTCTCGAAGCCGTCGTTGAGGGCTTGGCCGTCCGGATCAACGGTGAAGTTGAACGTCACTTCATGATGCTCGGCGCCCTGTTCCCAGCGAAGCGTCTTGTCGCCCATGCGCGCGACCTTCAACCCGCTCTCGATCGGCCGCGTGAAATTGCCGAGCTTTTGGGCGAGGTCGAAGAGCATGTCCGTGTCGGATTTCGAAAGCGTGAACTTCAGTGGGTCGTCATCGTCCGCGGCTTCCTGGTAGGTGGCGTCGCCGTTGCGTTCAATCTGAATGCGCACGTAAGCGGGAACGCTCTGGGGGAAAGACTTCGTGTAGATGATGCGCGGCGCTGTCGTTGATTCGGCCATCAAAGGCAGCGCGGCGGCCAGCAGCAGGATGAGCCGCTTCATGCTCTCCTCCCCGCCCCAACCGGGGCTCCGCATCGCGTCGCGTGGCAGATGGCTATGGCCACCGCGTCGGAGGCGTCCTCAGAGGCAATGATCTCATCGAGTTTCAGGAGGCTTTGCACCATCAACTGCACCTGGCGTTTCTCGGCGCGCCCGTATCCGGTCACACTGGTTTTCACCTCGAGCGGCGAATATTCACTCATCCCGAGGCCGGCCTCGGCGATGGCAAGCAGCACCACGCCCCGGGCATGGCTCAGCCGGATGGCGGTCTTCGCGTTCTGCGCGTAGAACACCTCTTCGACCGCAACGGCCTCCGGCGCATACCGGGCCAGCACGCCGCGCACCCCGTCCGAGATGGTCTTCAACCGCTCGGCAAGCGGTTCTTTGGGCGAGGTGGTCACGACGCCGGAGGCGACCAGCGTGTGGCGCACACCGTCGCTTTCGATCAGGCCGTAGCCGGTGCGCTCACAGCCGCAATCGATTCCGAGAATTCGCACCCGGTACTCCCGCCCGTGCTGAAGCGCCGGCTCAGGCCAACGCTTCCAGTTCGCTTTCGTCGATGTCGAAGTTGGAGTAGACGTTCTGCACGTCGTCGTGTTCTTCGAGCGCCTCGCTCAGCCGCATCATCGCCGCGGCGTTCTTGCCTTCCACCTTCACCAGGTTTTTCGGGACCATGGCGATTTCGGCCTGCATCGTCGGAATCCCCGCCTTGGCCAGGGCCGCCACAACGGCTTCGTGCGCTTCGGGCGGCGAGAGCACTTCCCAGTTATCGCCGTTGTCGCGGAGATCGTCGGCGCCGGCGTCGAGAACAATGCCCATCAGCGTATCTTCGCTGGCCTTGTCCTTTTCGATGAGGATCTGGCTCTTGCGTTCGAACATCCACGCCACGCTACCCTGCTCGCCAAGGTTGCCGCCGTTCTTGGAAAACATGTGGCGAATCTCACTAACGGTGCGATTGCGGTTGTCGGTGGCCACCGAAACGAGAACGGCCGCTCCGCCGGGTCCGTAGCCCTCGAACATGATCTCTTCGATCTGGCCGCCTTCCAATTCACCGGTTCCGCGCATGATCGCGCGCTTAATGTTGTCGGCGGGCATACTGACGGCTTTCGCCGCGGCCACGGCCGTACGCAGGCGCGCGTTGGCGTCCACATCCCCGCCGCTCCGCGCGGCGATCATGATTTCTTTGATAAGGCGGGTGAAAACCTTGCCCCGTTTGGCATCAAGCGCGGCCTTCTTGTGCTTGATCGTTGCCCATTTCGAATGTCCTGACATGGAACCCTCGTGGAAGACGCGGCGCGACCCTGCGGGCCGCTTAGTCTTGATGTTTCAGGATAACAGAAGCACGCCCGTTGCCGCCCGGCGCTGCGGGAGGTTAGGATCGTCTTGCTCGAAACCCGGATGCGGGCGGAGCCGTCCAGGGAGATTCCGCAGTCAACACGTCATAGGGGACTCATTTGACACTTTTTGTGCCAAAACTGCATCTGAACAGTAGCCAAACAATTATGGGGACACGAAACGGGGCTAGGAAGACACGATGGCTTGGCTGGGCGCTCACCGCGGCCGCCACGATGGTGCTGGCGCACGCCGCATCCATTCCTGGCGAAAATGTTCCACGCCAGAATTTTACGAACGTTGAGTCCGGGTTGGCGAACGCAGGCGATCTGCTGCAGGCGGCCGAAGAGGCGTCGCTGCAGGCGGACTATCACCGGGCCGTCTCTCTGCTCGAACATGCCGTCCGCGTGGCTCCGGAGGTGAGCGAATACCGGCTGAGGCTGGGGATCGCGTACGAGCGCGAGGCCGAGTCCGCGTCCTTCCCGGCTCATCTTGTACGCAAGGCGCGGCGCAACCTGGAGCGCGCCGTCGTTCTCGAGCCCAAGAACGCGGATGCGATCGCGGGACTCGCGGAACTCTCCTACCTTCCCGCGGGCGTCTGCTTCGGCAACCTGGACGAAGCGGCGATGCTGCTGGACCGGCTCGAGCAATTGGACCCGGCGCGGGCCGAGGTTGGACGGGCGAAGCTCGAAAATGCCCGGCAGGAAGCCCGCTCCGGCGAGTACAAGGTCCGCTGCGGCGCCGTCAGCATGCGGCAATGGATCGGGCGCCAATACAGCGCTTCCGCGCGTCAAGTTGCCTTCCCGGCAGGGGAAAAATAGCTTAGTTTAATTGGGATACGATGAGCGGTTATGGTCTCCGCTCATCCGCTCTCCTGGTTCCGCGATGCCGCTCTCGCCGCGTCATTGCTGCTTTTCGCCTGCTCCGCGCTTCCCGCAGCCGTGCTTGTGAAAACGGCCAACGGCGTCGTCGAAGGCACCGTCTCGGCCTCG
>JAKAJI010000385.1 GCA_021813825.1 Acidobacteriota bacterium
CGCCTACGGCGGCGTGAACTTCCACTTTTAGCCCCCTGCGCGGCGCCGCGCGGAATTCGCTACCATTGTTTTCGGAGGAATGGCCGAGTGGTTGAAGGCGGCGGTCTTGAAAACCGTTAGCGGGGTGACTCGCTCGGGGGTTCGAATCCCTCTTCCTCCGCCAAGGCATTCCGGCCCCTACCCTGGCAACGGGGAGCCCCACAGCGCAATTCGTCCTGGCTCACCACTTGTGAGCTTTGCCCCGACTCCGGAGGCTGCGGAGTTTCGGAAGCCCAAGGCTTGCCGGGTCATGGTTTCGTCACGGTGGCGATTTTCTCCCGCCAGGGCATGAAAGTTTCGCCCGGATGGACGGGCATTCGAGCCGTGACTGGCTGTTTGGCGGCGTAGGCGAAGTTGCCGCTGCCGCCGGTTCCGTGAAACCGTTCGTTCCCCAGGAACACTGACCACCCTCCACCCCCCTGGGCAACGGTCCAAGTGCCGCCCGAAAAACCCGCCTGGAAGCCACCTAGGCCAAACCCCAACTCCCCCGCTAGCCTATCCCCGATTAAGTCGACGGCCTAAGTGACATGAGGACCGGTCAGGCCAGGTGTCAGCAAATCTCGGAGTTTCAAGCATTTTCACTCCCGCCTGCGTACTCCCTATTTCTGCTCGGTGATACACCGCTCGGCTCGTCTTGCCTCAGTTACGATTTTTTTACTCTGCTGTTCCGTCTTCCTACACTTCTCGCTTATAATGCTTGAGAACTCTTACGCAGACGGGCACTGATCTTCGGAGGAGGTTTCGTTGAAACGCTTCGCCCGTCTCTGCACACATATTTCCGGAGTCACAAAAAGGCTGGGTTAGAGTTTAGAGCCCGTATGAGCCTTCTCACTATCGAACGGCGTGTCCGAATCATCGCAATCAGGAACATTGCGTCTAAGCTGGTTGGACCCTGTACTGACTTACAAATTACAACTGTTGCCGTCCATGCGCGGATCATCGGCTCTACTGTCAAGGACTTAGAGTTGCTCAGTGATTCGGACGTCGACAGCCTGTGGTGGTGGCTAAGGGATCACCCCTAGAGTAATCGTCACTCGTAAGTACAGTATTACGGCGATCAGTCCTACAAGCAAGTTCCGCTGCCCTCGTCATCGAAATCGTACTGGGTACTGTTACGCGTGGAACTTCAAGTACGCATGGAACCCGGAACCCCTCTGCAACGGAAAATGCGGCGTTCGGACCGCCGCGTCCTCGAATGTCACGCGTGCACCGGATCGGGGCCCGGAGGAAACGGGGAGAGAAAGAACTCTCTGAATCACGCCCGCCGCAACTCCTTCTCGTATTCGGCAAGCTGCGCTTCAATGTCCCGCTCGAGGCGCCGCCGCTCGACCAGGATCTCCCGGTAGCGCTGGAGAAAATAGTCGATCGTTTCCACGCGAAGCCGGATCGAACTGAGCGGGCGGTTCTCATCCAGGTCCTTGAAACAAAAATACGGCGTGCCCGACTGCTCAATAATTCCCTCGATCACGGAGTAGATCGGTGCATCGTGTCCGCACTTGAAACTCGACACTTCAATCGCCACCAGATTCGGATGCCGAGCCGTGAATTTCGCCGCCCAAAGCTTGTGATTCGTGCTGGCCGAAAAGGAATTTTTCCACACGTCGGAAATGTCGAGCGGGTTCTGTATTACGCCGGACCGCACCTCATCGCCGAACAAACGATCGAGTAGATCGGCGTCGTGTGGCAGGGTGCTCTGCGAAAAGATCGGATACCCGCGTTTCTGAAACTCCGTGAAGACCTCATGGCTCACACCAGGATCGTGATGATACGGCCGGCCGAGCATCACAATGCCGATCCGGTCCGCGCGCTCGATTTCATCCAGCGCCTCGCGTGCCTGCTTCCGGAGCCGGGATTCGTATTCTTCCAACGCCCGGTACCCGGCATCCACCGCCCGCCGGTTTTCCCCCTCCGACAGTCCAAGCAGCGGCGACCACGCCTCGAACATCTGGCCCGCGAATATCGCCCGATCCGCAAAATTCAGCATCGGGTCCAGATACACGACTCCTCGTTCGGCGAACACGTCCTTTTCCTTCGTGAACGCAGCCCGCACCGAGAGCGGACACGCTGTGGAGGTGGGACAAGCATTATTACCCTGAACGCCGGTGAGGGGCGAATCGAGCACATCGATCATGGGGGAAAAGATGATATTCAGAGGCCGGCGCGCGCCCTTCACGTAGATGAGATTATGAACGTGGGCCACAGCCACCTTCGAAGGAAAGCAAGGGTCGATCGCCCCACGGCTGGACCCGGCGCGATAGAGTTCGTCGCTGGTCGGGTCCGAGAAGACAATGTTCTCACTTGGTACGCCCAAACTTTGCAGATAGCCGCTGTACAGCGGAGCATAGACGTAGCTGTTCAGCGCGCGCGGAATTCCCACTCGAAGATTCTTCCGGTTGTTTCTCAGCGCCAGCTGCCTTCTCCCGGCCGCCGTGAATGCACGTGCCGGTATCGGATCGGCAACGTTTTCCATCAGTGGCGGCTTAAACACCTCGCGGGCGGCGATGTCGACGAAGTTCGGATTGGCCTTTTGAATGGCTTCCAGATTCGCCTTGATGCCGCGCATCTGCTGGACGTTCTCCACCGCCCCTTTCTCACAAGTGGCAACGATCAGCCGCCGCTCGCCCGGCAATCGGGGAACCTTCGACGGCTCTGGAGGCCTGTCGCTTGAACCGGTGTGAACATCGATGAACGTCCGTAGACACGCGTTCTTGCAGAAATTGCACCGCGTTTCTTCGCTGCGCGTCGTCCGGTACCGAATCCGCCGCACCGAATCGAGGCCGATAAAACTCGTGCGCCGCCCCTCCCGCCAGAGCCGCAATGCCTCCATCGCCGCGCCGATCGCACCGGATTCCCCGCAGTGCTCATGAACGAAAATCTCCGGCTCGACGCCGGAGCCGGCGAAACTCGAACGGATGAAGTCAACCTCCGCCTTCACCACCGCGAGATTGTTCTGCGTGCCGCCCTGCAGAATGAACCGCGACCCCAGCGATGCCAGGTTCGGAATCCCCGCTACATACAGGAAGACGTTCTTCGGCAGCACAGCGGCCAGTCCCGCCAGGATCTCCTCTTTGCGCCATCCCTGCCTCTGGAACCCAACGATGTCGGACTGCAAAAAGACCGCGCACCCGTAGCCGAACACCGGCATCGCCTCCGCCGTAAACGCGATACCGGCGTATTCGTCCACGCTGAAGCCGAATCCCTCCGCCGTCGACTGCAGAAAATAACCGTTGCCCGCCGAGCACTGCGTGTTCAGCTTGAAGTCCTTCACATGGCCGTCTTTGAGGACGATGATCTTGATGTCCTGTCCCCCCACGTCAACGATTACGTGGGGGTCCCGGAAAAAGCGCCGCGTGGCCTCGCTGTGCGCTACCGTCTCCACCAGCGCAACGTCGGCCTGCAGAACGTCCTTGAGAATGTCCTTGGCGTATCCTGTCGTCGCAACGCCAAGAACCTCCAGTCCGGCGCCCTGGCTCTCGACGCCCGAGCGAAGCATTTCAAACATCTCTCTCGTGTCTTCGATCGGATTGCCGTTGGAAAGCCGGTACGCCTTTAGCAGAACATCCCCGGTTTCCGACAACAGCACGGCCTTGGTCGATGTCGACCCGCCATCCACCCCGACAAAGGCTCGCATGTTCGCGCCCGCCTCGAAACGCGCCGGCGCGAACGGTGTCTTCCGGTACCGCGCGAGGAACTCCTCCAGTTCTTCGCGGGATGCCGCCAGGGCCGGCGCGCCCGCCTGCATCCTCTCCTGCCGGCGCCCGGTTGTCACGTACTTCTTCAGTTCCGCCCTGCCGCGGTAGCAACCTTCGCACTCGTCCTCGTTTCTGCCGTACTCGATGGCGCCGAGCGCTGCGAAGTATAACGCGTCCTCCGGAACCCGGATCAGTTCTTCCACGCTGCGCCCCGTCGGGATTCCTACCCCACGCTCCTGCCACATCTTCGGAATGTTCGCCTGCCACGCTTCCTGCATCCCTCTGAGAAACGAGTTCGGCCCCCCGAGAAGCAGCACATGCGGCAACAGCGTATGACCTCGCGTCAGCACCGTGAGGTTCTGCAACACGATCGCATCATAGAGCGACGCCATCAGCTCCTCCGGCGGCGCTCCCTGCTTCTGCAGGCCATTGATGTCGGTCTCAGCGAAAACGCCGCACTTGCCGGCCACCTTATGTAACTTGACCCCGCGGTAAGGCAGGCCGGCCATCTCCGCCGGCCCGATACGCAGTTTCGCGGCGATCTTGTCGATCACCGCGCCCGTTCCGCCCGCGCACTTATCGTTCATCGACGGAATCTTCTTTTTCCGCCCACTCCGGGCATCGTCCCGGAAGATAATGATCTTCGCGTCTTGCCCGCCGAGTTCGATCACGGAGAATACTTCCGGATGTAACTTCTCGACCGCCAGAGATACCGCCGTAACTTCCTGTACGAACTTCGCGCCAATGTAGCCCGCCAGCGGCCCGCCTCCCGACCCGGTCGCAAAGATCCGCGTATTGGTGGAATTGATTCCCGCCTCATCCTCCATCCGGCCCAGGAAATCCAAAGCCATCTCGGCTTGCCGCGTCTCGTGCCGCCGGTAATCGCGCCATACAACCTGGTCCGTCTGCTGATCGACGACCACCGCCTTTACCGTAGTAGACCCCACGTCGAGTCCGGCCAGGAACCGGTTTCGCCGGTTGTGCGCGTGACGGCTCATGCAGTCTGTCGGTGTGGCTCCGCGCCGCGGACCGCCCATCGGAAGCGCCGCTCGCGGTTGATTAGGTCGTTTACGTGGAGTACAAACTGCGCCGCGGTCCCCGCCACTCCCCGGTGGTGCGGCACGACATAGAGCGGCCTCCGAAGC